>CBHCZH010000228.1:0-2764 GCA_965977975.1 uncultured bacterium | reverse complement strand
AGCCTGCGTATCCTTCCCCCATCAAGGGGGAAGAGGCAATCACTCCGCCCGTAGTTCCGAATGTCGATACGACCTAGACTCGGTCCAAAGCCCTCGCCAATTGGGTAGAACGTTGGGTGATAGCCGCAAGAGCGGCTAAGAATGCTCGATGCGCCGCGCCGTCATCATCGTCCTTTTCCTGACGGCCGCCTGCTCGTCCGTCGATCGTGGCGATCCTCTTCCGCAAGCAGACCTCGTCGTCGTCGACAAGTCCGAGCGCACCCTGGTGCTCTACGCCGACGACAAACCGGTCAAGACCTACAGCGGACTCCAGCTCGGCGACTCACCCGCCGGCCACAAGCACTTCGAGGGCGACGAGCGAACCCCGGAAGGCCGCTACACGATCGACGCTCGCAACCCGGCAAGCGCCTATCACCTTAGCCTGCACATCTCGTATCCGAGCGCCGACGACCGGGCCTACGCGCGATCGCACGGTCGCTCGCCCGGCGGCGACATATTCATCCATGGCCAGCCCAACTGGCTTCCGGCCGGCCGCCTGCCCGGCGACTGGACCGACGGCTGCATCGCGCTCGCCAACGGCGAGATCGAGGAGCTCTGGCGGCTTGTTCCCGACGGTACTCCGATCGCGATAAGGCCGTAACGAATTCTTGACTTGATCATCATTTGTTCTCATCCTGTTCGTCGATCAGGAGAGGACGCATGCAGCAAGCCAAGTTCGCCTACGACCCCGCCAACGACGCAGTTGAAGATGCGATCGGACTATCGCTGGCGGTCTCGATCTTCGCCGACCGGGCGCACCTGCGGGACGAGATCAGGGACGATGCCGCCGTCGCCGGACTGACGCTGCGCGAATGCGGCGAGGTTGCCGCGCGGCTCGAAGGCGGGCCGCGGCCATTGGGCGAAATCGTGCTGCTCGACTGCCCTGCTGTCGATGGCGGGATGCTCGCGGCGCTGACGCGACTCGACATGCGCGTCGCGCGCTCGGGGGCGCAGCTGATTGTCTCCACCACCGTCGAAGCGCTCGACGATGTGTTCGCCTGCTGCGACCAGTCCGGTCCGCAGATCCTCGTCGATCCGACCCGCGCAGAACGAGTGATCACCCTTGGGCGCATGCTCGGTAAAGTCCCCAACCTCCGGCTCCGCGAACTCGCCGAGAACGACCGCGTGACCCTGCTGCGGCTGACCGAACAAGTCGGCCAGATCGCGCAGCGGCTCGAACGGCTGAGTAAAGCGCAGCCCGTGGTGTTCGGCGATGGCAAGCAGTTCCACTTCGAGAGCCCGCGGCGCGGTTATGGCGGACCTGATGGTGGCGACGAGGGCGATCGACTGGCGCGCCGCTCTCGTCCGCCACTGCCCGATCCCCAGTTGGTGCGTCGGATCATCCATCACCGGCAGTTGCGCGCGCGGTTTTTCGATGGAGAGCTGTTCGCCGATCCGGCTTGGGACATGCTGCTCGACCTCACCGCCGCGCGCGTCGAGCACACGCGCGTTTCGGTCACCTCGCTTTGCATTGCCAGCGGCGTGCCGCCGACCACGGCGCTCAGGTGGATCGGCCAACTGATCGAAGCCGGCCTGTTCGAGCGGATCGAGGACGATGCCGACCGGCGGCGCGTATTCATCAGTCTGAGCGACCACGCTGCCGAAGCGATGGCGCGCTATTTCGCTGAGCTGGGACGCAGTGCGCCGCCGCTCGTCTAGAACCCGCTCACGCCCACCCGCACTCCGGCGCGGGCCTCCAGCTGCGCCAGCCGGCTCGTCAAATAGGCCTGCTCGTCGGCCGATTCGTTGAGCCGCGCGTAAGCCGCTTCGAGGCGCGACAGATCCTCGTACTCGACCTGAAGCTGCGCCCGGTCAGCCCGCGAAAGGCTTACCGACTGGAGAGCGCGGCCGATGGCGTCGAGCCGTGCACGCGGCGTCGGCGGAGCAGCTGCGTAAGTCGTGTCGCCGACCCGAACATCGAGCGCATCCAGGCGCGCATCGAGGTCCGCTCGTTCGGCCGGACTGAGCACGCGGTCGCGCAGATAGCTGGCTTCGACCTCGGCTAGGGCGGCGTAGTCGGACTTGAGGCGCCTGCCCTGAGTGCGAGTGATGCGCCTCGCCGATACGGCGGCGTTGACTCGGCTGTCGAACTCGGCCTGACCTTCGGCCACTTCGGCGGTGGTGACCGTGCCGGCGTCGGCATAGGCTCGCTCCGCCAGGACTTGCGTGAGATCGCCGTAGCGATCGGCAAGCGTGGTGCGCTCGGCCGTGGTGAAGCGGCGGTCGGCACCATAGCGGGCCTCCAGCTGCACCAGTTCGTAATAGTCGGCCTTGAGCCGCGTGCCGGTGGCCTGGCTCAACGCGCCCGTGCCGACTTCGCTGTCGACGCGGCTCTCGAATTGCACGCGCTGGTTGGCGAGCGGCGTTTGCCCGGCGGCCCACTGGGCTTCTATCGAATCGGTGACGCCCAGCCGGTCGCCGAACAGGGCGCCGAAAATGTCCGCGATGGGATTGCGCTGGGTTGTGGACGCTTGGGCATGGGCCGGTCCGGCCGTGATGGTTATTGCGGCTGCGGCGGCCAGAAGGAGCGATTTCTTCATGGCAAACCCTTTCAGCTTTGCCCTCCACGCAGAAAAAACGACAGTGCGGCCAAAGGGTTTCCGCGCGCGGCAGCGCTTGTCCCGGCGGGCTTTCCTCCGCTAAGGGCACGGCGCGGGCGGTTAGCTCAGTTGGTAGAGCATCTCGTTTACACCGAGAGGGTCGGCGGTTCGAGCCCGTCACCGCC
>CBHCZH010000227.1:0-2819 GCA_965977975.1 uncultured bacterium | reverse complement strand
CGGCCCCTGCCTCCCGAAGACAGTGCTCTACCAGGCTGAGCTACTCCCCGACCGGCGCCCGCGATGGATCGCGGGGCGAGGCAGAGGCGGCCCTATACGGACGAGGTCACCCACTGGCAAGCGGGCTTTTGCGGTGGTAGCGCAAGTTGCGATGACCTCTTCCGAAACGCACTGGGAATGGCAGTACCTCGACCTGATGCGGCGCATCTGGGAGCATGGCGATGAGCGCCTTGATCGCACCGGTGTCGGCACCCGGTCATTGTTCGGCCCCCAGTTGCGCTTCGATCTTGCCGGCGGTCGGGTGCCGCTGCTCACCACCAAGCGCGTGTTCTGGAAGGCCGCTGCGCGCGAGATGCTGTGGTTTCTGACCGGCGCGACCAACATTCGCCCTCTGCTGCAACTAGGCGTGACGATCTGGAGCGACTGGCCGCTGGCCAAGTATCGCCAGGCGACCGGCGAGGACATTTCGCAGGAAGGCTTCGAGGCGCGCATCGTCGCCGATGAGATCTTCGCCGCGCACTGGGGTGAGCTCGGCCCGGTCTACGGCAAGCAATGGGTCGATTGGCCAACTTACGAACCGGTCGGCGAGGGCTTGTTCCGGCAAGGAGCCGGCATCAACCAGATCGCCCAGCTGGTCGAGGGCTTACGCAGCAATCCCGGCAGCCGCCGCCATATCGTCGAAGGCTGGAACGTCGCCGAGCTTGACCGCATGGCGTTACCCCCATGTCACAAGACCTATCAGTTTCACGTTTCAGGCGATCGGTTGAGTTGTCAGCTTTACCAGCGCAGCTGCGACGTTGCGCTCGGGCTGCCGTTCAACCTGTTTGGCGCCGCGCTGTTGACGCGGATGGTGGCTGACCAGGCCGGCTACCAGCCCGGCGAGCTGATCTGGACCGGTGGCGATACGCATCTCTACCTCAACCATGCCGAGCTGGTGGACGAGCAGCTGGCACGGGAACCGGGGGGCGAACCCACGCTTGAACTGCTGCGAAGACCGGATTCCATCTTCGCCTATCGGATCGAGGATTTCGAGGTGAAGGACTACACGCCTCAGGGGCGCCTCAGCGCTCCCGTGGCCGTTTGAACCATCGGTTGACGCGTTGACGCGTGCCTAATAAAATGTCGGGAGAGTAAAACAAAGTTTCGTGGTGCAGCGGGAGCTTTAAGGATGGCCAGCAAGAAGGCAGGAGCCGGAGCCAATCGCCCGCGCCTGTCTTTGCATGTGCCGGAGCCGCGCTTCCGCCCCGGCGACACGGTCGACTTCTCGCACGTCCCGCTGAGCGAGGCCGGCGCTCAGCAGCGGCCCGACGAGAATTGCCCGGCCGCCGAGACTTTCCCACTGTGCAATGACCTCATCCGCGTCCTCGGCGACGACGACAAGGCGCACGGGCCGTGGGATCCGAAGCTCTCGCCCGACAAGCTGCGCGAGCTGCTGCGGTTGATGGCGCTCACTCGCGCCTTCGACAATCGCATGTACCGCGCCCAGCGGCAGGGCAAGACCAGCTTCTACTTAAAATGCACCGGCGAGGAAGCGACCACCGTCGTCGCCACCCAGGCGCTCGATTTCGAGGACATGATCTTCCCCTCGTACCGCCAGCAGGGATGCATGATCGCGCGCGGTTATCCGATCCTCGAGATGGTCAATCAAATTTACTCGAACCGCGCCGACAAGCTGAAGGGGCGTCAGCTGCCGATCCTCTATTCGGCCGCCTCGGTGAACTTCTTCACCATTTCGGGCAATCTCGGCACGCAGCTACCGCAGGCGACGGGGTTCGCGATGGCAAGCGCGATGAAGGGCGACAGCCGCATCGCCGCCGGCTGGGTGGGCGAGGGCGCGACAGCCGAGGGCGACTTCCACGCCGCGCTGACTTTCGCCGCGGTCTACAATGCGCCGACGATCTTCAACGTCACCAACAACCAGTGGGCGATCTCGAGCTTCTCGGGCATTGCCGGCGCCGAGCGGGCGACGTTCGCGGCCCGGGCGATGGGGTACGGCATCGCGGGCCTCAGGGTCGACGGCAACGACGCGCTCGCGGTCTATGCCGCGGAGCGCTGGGCAGCGGACCGCGCGCGCTCGAATGCCGGGCCGACGCTGATCGAGTTCTTCACCTACCGCGCCGAGGGCCATTCGACCTCGGACGACCCCTCGGTCTACCGCGGCGCCAAGGAAGGCGAGGCCTGGCCGCTCGGCGATCCGATCGCGCGCCTGCGCGACCATCTCATCGCCATCGGCGAGTGGTCCGAGGAGCGCCACGCGACGATGGACGAGGAACTCGACGAAGAGGTCAAGGCCGCTCAGCGTGAGGCCGAGAAGAACGGCATCCTCGGCCACGGCCTGCATCATCCATTTCACACGATGTTCGAGGACGTGTTCGAGGAACTGCCCTGGCATCTCGAGGAGCAGGCCGACCAGGCGATCCGTGAAAGGCACATCAAGTGGCCCGAGTGACCTCGCGCGTGATGTCGGACGACGAACCGGTCACTCTAGCCGAGGCGCCGGCTCAGGCGATGACCATGATCGAGGCGATCAACGACGCGCTCGACACTATGCTCGAGCGCGATCCGGGCGTGGTAATCATGGGCGAGGACGTCGGTTACTTCGGCGGCGTGTTTCGCTGCACCGCCGGCCTGCAGAAGAAGTACGGCAAGACCCGCGTGTTCGACACGCCGATCAACGAATGCGGCATCATCGGCGTCGCGGTGGGGATGGGCGCTTATGGGCTGCGGCCCGTACCCGAGATACAGTTCGCCGATTACATCTACCCAGGCCTCGATCAGCTCGTCAGCGAGGCGGCGCGGCTGCGCTACCGCTCGGCGGG
>CBHCZH010000226.1:0-2823 GCA_965977975.1 uncultured bacterium | reverse complement strand
GATCTCTTCAACCCTTATCTCGATGGTTTGATAAGCGTGATTCTGCGTCATTGCACTATGATTCCAATGTTCGGCATCGGCTGCGCTCGCGCAGCTTTGGTTAGCTTCAGTTCATCATCGTGATCGCTGCTTGTGCTACTACTTCTGTTACGTCGATCGCGTTAGATTCATGGGGCACTGTGTTCGTGGTGGCCGTGCGCACAACAACTTGTCGAAGTGATTCATGGCTGTCCTTCGCGAACAGAGCATGGATGCCGATACAGATCGGCTTGGGCATGCCTGCCGCGGCCAGCATCCGCGCGGCCTCTATCATCGTCGTGGCCGACGAGATGATATCGTCGACCAGCACCGGTTGCCGGTTCTGCCAAGCCGACAGGTGCGGCAGATTTATCTTGACGTCGCGGTCGCCGAGCCTGCGCTTGTCAAGGACGACATGAGGGCATTGCGCAGCCGCCGCGATCTGACTGACCCACTGATCGCTCTCCGAATCTGGGCCCACGATAAGCGGCTGCACGATGTTGTTCCGAATCCAGGTCGACAACGGGCCGTCCGCATGAGCGACCTTGCTAGGGGTGGAATAGATTTCGTCAAGCAACGCATAGCGATGCAGGTGCGGGTCGACCGTCACAAGCCAGTCGAAGCTGGTTGAGATCAAACGGGCGAAGTAAGAGGATGTGACCGCTTCACCCTCCTCGAAGCGGCGATCCTGTCGCAAATAGGCGAGGTAGGGAGCAACCAAGCCAACGCGTGTGGCCCCCAGATCGCGCGCCATGGCGGCCATGAAAGCAAGCGGCAGGAACTTGCCGTCGGGCCGATCGAGCGTGCAGACGACAACGACAGGTCTGCCCGTCACATCGGCGCGCAGTCGCAGATACGTCTCTTCATCGGGGAAGCGTCTTGTCTCGAGCTCTGCGACCTCGCCGCCGGTCAGGGCTGCCAGGGCCGACGTCATTTGCTCGTTGCCGGGCATGGCGATCCAGATCCACTTCGTCATTCGAGAATGACCTCCGCGATGTCCGCCTGAGCACCGGAATACTCCAGCGCGTAGTCCAAGCTCCCGCGCGATTCGCCATTCGCAGGTAGATCGCGAACGCTATGTCGCAGAAGACTTAACTTCAGCATCTATTCGCAATCCATCTGTTGCCTGCGCGACCATTTCAGTCAGGCCGTGGGCGAAAGTGACCGGCCTAAGTACCTTTCGCGATAGATGCGCGCAAAGGCAAACACGCAGGCAATTAGAAGTGGGCTGATAAGTCCGCCGATAAGGCCGTAAACCTGAATGCCGCCTAGCACACCCAAAAACAAAAGCGTGATCGGTAGGCGAGAATGTTCGCCCACTACCATGGGCCGCAAGATGTTATCGACCAAGCCGACGAAGAGCAGCCCCCACACTGCCAAACCTATTGCCGCTGCTGGGTGATCGGTAAGGAAAAGATAGATCGCCGCAGGGGCCCAAACGAGCGCGGCCCCCACGAAGGGCACAACGGCCAGGAAGGTCGCTGCAAATCCGAGCAGGATCGGGAAAGGCGCTCCGAAGATAGCGAGCCCGATGCCGGTCATCGCTCCCTGAGCGGAGGCTGTGACAACCGTTCCACGGACCATAGCGACGAGCGTACGGTTGAGGCTTTCAAGCACCAGCGCCTTGCTGGCGCCTTCCATCGGCACCAGGTCGAGAAGACTCTTGATGATGCTCGGCCCATCGCGAAGGAAGAAAAACAGAGCAAACGTAAAGATGACAACTTGAAACATGAAGAAGAAGAATCCGCGCAGCATTGAGGCGCTGGCCAACGTAGCGCGTTTGCCGACATTTTGGATCGCCTCGAAAACGACATCGTGAAGATTGAGTTCTATGACTGCAGCATAGCTGGAAAGTGCGTTCCAAAACTTAGCGGCCAGTGCGGGTACCTGCTCTTCTGTCAACTCCAGGCCTGTACGCTGCTGTGCGGCCAACCACTCGCGCACAACTGGAACTGCCGTGGTTGCTTCCTGCATCACGAGCAAGGTAAGTACTGTTACCGGCACAACAATTGTCACCATCGCCAGTACTGTCGTTGTGAGCGCGGCGGCCGTGAGCTGGTGTAATCTCCGCTCCACCAATTGCCGCAAAGGAAACAGCACGAGCGTCAGCATCACCGCGCTTAGTATCGGCGCAAGGAACGGCGCCAGCACGCGGAACAACTGGTAGACGAGGAAAAAGTAGGCAGCGAAGAAAAAGATGAAAAATACCCGCTCCCGATCAAGGGCCCGAACCGAAGTTGCGCGGATGTGAGGTGACGATGACGCCGACGCGCCGGCATCCGTCGCGGCTGGGCTTGATCGTGTCATACCGCTAACCTCCAAAATGCCTCGATCAGGAATACTGGTTGGAGCATATTGCCATGGTCTTGGCCCAAGTCAGTTGACTCGGGTCGATTGACGACCCCCCTGCAAGTGTCCGTTATCGCTCCGAAACGGGGTTTCTGGGCTAACACTCGATCCCCATCCCCAGGCATAGCGATCCAGACACACTTCGTCATTCGGGAATGATCTCCACGATGTCGATGTGCGCGCCGGCATACTCCAGAGCGTATTCCAGCTCGCCGTGCGATTCGGCGTGCACGGTGCAGATTGGATCCCCTGCCCTGACGACCTGTTCGAGCTTGACATGGATCTCCAGCCCGGCTGCCTTGGAATTGGGCGCACCGGCGAGCTTCGCGAGTCTAGCCAGCTTGCGGTTGTCCATGCGCACGACCTGCCCATCGCGCGTGGCAAGCAGCGGATGGCGATGCTTGGCCGTGCCGGGCGTGCGCACGCCGCCTTGTGCTTCGCAAATGCGTTGGAACT
>CBHCZH010000225.1:0-2869 GCA_965977975.1 uncultured bacterium | reverse complement strand
CCGTAAGACGGGGGAGGATCCAATGCTTTGCACTTGAATGTCGATACGCCCTAGACGCGGTCTACCGACGCCGGAGGATCACTCCGAAACTGGTGGCGGACATACGCCACCGGGCGCTTGCGTTGCGAGACGGATCTCCGCGAACGAGACGGTAAGGGGACCGCTCGCGGATAGTGCCCATGCGGGGTCGAGGCGCGCCATATTACCGCCACGTTGCGCAAAGCACTTCAACGGAATGCGGACGGTCCGCCACTCCTCTCCGGCAGTGAAAAGCGCTTGCGCGTCGACCTTGCCATCGCCCATCGCCAGGGTCGCCGGCCCTGCGAGCGGCGCATCCACGCGGTAGGTCATCTGCAGCATCAGCTCGGCATTGGCTTCAAAGGCCAGATCGATCGGCACGCCCCCGATCGCAGCCGTGGTGGGGCCGCCCGGTTGCCACTGAAGCTGCAGCGCACCTTCCTGCCTGGTTGGCGAGTCGACCTGCCGCCGCGAGATTCCAGGCCCCAGAGCGAGCGAGAACGGCGCGCGGACCTGGCCGTCTCCGTAATAGTCGCTCTCGTTGGTCGCGGACGCGTCGATCCCGGCGTCTTCGCTCAGGGAGCCGACTTCGCCTGGCCGCGCGTAGCTGAGCCCGTAACCGAGCGGGAATAGCGGATCGTAGGCCGGCCCGCCCGCATTGAGAGCGAACTGCCCCGCAGTCTTGGGCCAGCTGAACGACAGCCGGCCGGCGAAATCGTGCCGCGGACGGCCCTGGGCATCACCGACGATCACGTCGGCAATGCCGCCACCCTCGCTGCCAGGCAGCCAGGCGGCAACGAAGGCATCCGACCGGTTGAGCTCCGGATTGACCCACAGGGGCCTGCCCGAAAGGAATACCGATACCACCGGAATGCCTGCAGCCTTCAGCCTCGACAGCAGCGCGAGTGCCTTCTTGTCGTCCGCTTCGAACTCGAGCGTGCGTTTGTCGCCCAGGCCTTCGGCGTAGGGTGCTTCGCCGAACACGACGACCGCGAGGTCGGGCTTATCGGTGAAGTTGCCGTCGGCGCTAAGCGTCGCGCGCCCGCCGCTTGCCGTCACCGCTTCGGCGAGGCCCGCGTAGATCGACTGCGCGTTGGGGAAATCGGCGTTGGTGTTGCCGTCACCCTGCCACGAGAGCGTCCACCCTCCGGATTGTTGCGCGATGTTGTCCGCACCGGGACCGGCGACGAGAATGTGCGCCGAGGCCTTGATCGGGAGCACGCCGTCGTTCTTGAGCAGCACGAGCGACTTGCGCACCGCCTCACGCGCGAGCGCGCGGTGCTCGCTCGATCCTATCACGCTGGTCCGCGCCTCGAACGGCCGCGCCGGGTCGAACAGCCCGGCATCGAACTTCACCCGCAGGATGCGCCGCACCGCATCGTCGACCCGCGCCATCGGGATGGCGCCTTCTCGAACCTGACGCACGGTCGTGTCGAACAGGCCTTTCCAGGTATCCGGCGCCATCGCCATGTCGAGCCCGGCGTTGAACGAAGCCGGGCAATCGGTTCCGCTGCACCCCGGCACCTGGCCGTGCCCGTTCCAATCGCCGATGACGAAGCCGTCGAAGCCCATGCGATCCTTGAGCACGCCCGTCAGCAGGCTGCGGTTGCCGTGCATCTTGACGCCCTGCCAGCTGTTGAAGCTGGCCATGACGGTACGCGTGCCGGCCTCGATGGCAGGCGGATAGCCGGCGTTGTGGACGGCGATCAGCTCGCTTTCGGCAACCTCGGTGTTGCCCTGGTCGATGCCGTCTGTAGTGCCGCCATCCCCGAGGAAATGCTTCGCGCTCGCCGAGACCCGACCGTCCTGGATCCTGTCCTCGCCGGTTCCCTGGAGGCCCTCGATCATCCTGCCGGCGTAGTCGCGGACCAGCGCGGGGTCCTCGGAGTAGCTCTCGTAGGTCCGCCCCCAGCGGTCGTTGCGGACCACGGCGAGCGTCGGGCCGAACGCCCAGTCAATGCCGGCGGCGGCGGTTTCCTTCGCCGTCGCCTCGCCGATCCGGCGCACCAGCTCGGGATCGTGCGCCGCACCGAGCCCGATGTTGTGCGGAAACAGCGTCGCGCCGACGATGTTGTTGTTGCCGTGGACGGCATCGATCCCGAACATGATCGGGATCGGCATGTGACCGGGCCGCTGCTCCATCGCGACCGCGTTGAAGGCGCGCGCGGTGGCGATCCATGGCGCCGCGGGCGACCGGTCG
The DNA here is from genome assembly GCA_965977975.1 of uncultured bacterium. Taxonomy (GTDB): domain Bacteria; phylum Pseudomonadota; class Alphaproteobacteria; order Sphingomonadales; family Sphingomonadaceae; genus Croceibacterium_A. The sequence goes on along the minus strand of CBHCZH010000225.1, from coordinate 651 downwards.
GGCGCACCGAGCGGCGGCGAGCTGCCTCCCGCGAGGATGCTGCCGAGCGGATATTGGCGCAGATCCTCCGGCTTGATCGCCGAAGTGTCGGCCTGGATCATCTGGCCGACCTTCTCCTCCAGCGACATGCGCGAGAGGAGCTCGCTGATCCGCGCTTCGGTCTCCGGATTGACGAGGCCGCGGCTCTTGGCGGCAGGCCACAGTTCGGGATGCGCCGTACCCGCGGGGTCGACGGTAGGAGCCTCGGCGGCGGTAACGCAGCCCGGTGTGCCGGCCAGGGCGAGCAGCGACAGGGTCACCAGCGCTTGGCGCGTGACAAATCTCATCATGGAATCCTTCCCGAATCCCGTCTCAACGGGCGACGGGAATTGTCATACAAAATGAATGGTCGCTATCAAGCTCGAATAAGAGATCACGTCCCGCGATAGATCGGGAACGCCTCGCACAATTCCGATACGCGCCGCCGTACGCTTTCCTCGATTTGAGCGTCGCCCTCGTCGCCGTTGCGGCGCAGGCCGTCGATCACTTCGGCGATCAGGCCGCCGATCTTGCGGAACTCGGCCGGGCCGAACCCGCGCGTCGTGCCCGCCGGGGTACCGAGCCGGATGCCCGAAGTCTTCGCCGGCGGCAGCGGGTCGAACGGGATCGCGT
>CBHCZH010000224.1:0-3024 GCA_965977975.1 uncultured bacterium | reverse complement strand
ACATGTGGTCGTAGGCGGTGTCGTGCCCGATTCGCGCGCCCGAACGGTGCTTCTTGAGCAGGTACGGGGCGTTGGTCATGCTTTCCATGCCGCCCGCAACGACGAAGTCGACCGAGCCGGCGGCGAGCGCCTCGGAGCCCATGATCACCGTCTGCATGCCGCTGCCGCAGACCTTGTTGACCGTGGTCGCTTCGACCGAAATGGGGAGGCCGGCCTTGATGGCCGCCTGACGGGCAGGGGCCTGGCCGAGGCCGGCCGGAAGCACGCAACCCATGTAGATCCGGTCAATCTCCTCGCCGCTCACACCCGCCCGCTCGACGGCGGCCTTGACCGCGGTTGCGCCAAGGTCGGTTGCGGAAACGTCGCTCAACGAGCCCTGCATGCCGCCCATCGGAGTACGGGCGAAGGAGAGGATGACGATCGGATCGGTTTCGTTGAAGGTGGCCATCTGGGGTAAGCCTCGTGATTGGACAGGAGCGATAGATGGGCCGCTACCCGAACGCGCGCAATTGGCAAGGTATCGTGGCGGCGCTGGCGCTCGGGATGGTTGTCCCCGCGCATGCGCAGGACGAGCCCGCGCCGCAGGTGTGGCAGCCGGTCGACGCCGAGACCGGCCGGCTGAGCGGAATCACCGACTTGCAAGCGCTCAAGTTTATGTTCCCCGACAGCGCTTCGGTCAGGCGGCGACTTCTCAATGCCTATCTCGAAGCCGAGCGTCCGGCCGACGCTCTGGCCGAGGCGGTCGAGCTGGCCAAGCGTGGCTACGTCTTCTCGCCCGCAGCGCAGCAAATGTTGCTGACACTTGGACCGAACGACGAGCAACGCGCGGCCCTGGCGCTGCAGGAATCGAACGGCGCGCCGATCGAGGCAAGCCGCGCGCTGGCCGCGGTTCCGGCCGAGGTCCATCTCGTCGAGAGCGTCTGGCGCGATTCCCGCTCCGGCGACCTGTTCGTTACCAGCGTGGTTTCGCGCTCGCTGCATGTCCTGCGCGGGCGGGGCACATGGCAGCGGGTTCCGATCTCCGGCGCGGGCAGCCTTTCGGGCATTGCCTTCGATCCGAACTCGGGCCTGCTATGGGTCGGCTCGGGCGTGTTCGACCAGACACCCGATGTGGCGACTGCCTTTCGCGGAGTCATTGCGATCGAGCCCGCCAGTGGCGAGGAGAAGCGCCGCCTTCCCGCGCCGGCGGGAGTCTCGCCGAGCGACCTGACCGTCGCGGCCGACGGCACCGTTTACGCGAGCGACCCGATCTCAGGTGCGGTCTATCGGGCCGCTCCCGGCGCCGACGAGCTGCAGACCCTGATCGCACCGGGCACGTTCCGTTCGCCGCAGGGGATCGTGGCGTTTCCGGGCACCTCGCTGGTCGCGGTGAGCGATTATGCCTACGGCCTGGCGCTGGTCGATGTCGTCGCGGAAACCGTCCACCGGATCGCGGCCGACGTCCCGGTTCTGCTCGACGGCATCGACGGTCTCTGGCTCGACCGCGACCGGCTCCTCGGTCTGCAGAACGGCGCGCGGCCGATGCGCATCGTCGAGCTGACGCTGTCGCCGGACCGGGCCCGAGTCGTGGCCGCGGCCGTCCGCGAGAGGGCCCCTTCCGCATGGACCGAGCCGGTCGGCGGCAACATCTCCAACGGCGAGCTCGTCTATGTCGCGACCGGGCAGTGGGACCGCTTCGGCGCGGGCGGGGCGCCGGCGGGCGAGCGGCCGCCGGTGCCGACCGAAATCAGAGCGCTGCCGCTGGCGCGGTAGAACTCAGGTGGCGTCGGCCGTTTGGACCGGCGCCTGCCCGGCGCCTTCGACCGGCGCCGAGGTGGCGGGCGCTTCGGCGAGATAGGTCACGAAACGATCCAGCATCGTTTCCCAGGTCTTGACGTGGGCGACGAACTGCTCGTCGCTGATTCCGCCCGGAGCGTTGATGTCGAGCTCCTGCCGGATCACGGCGTCGCCGCGCCGGTCGATCGCGATGCGGGCGCCTTCGCGCGGTCCGGAATAGGCGTCGAGCCGCTCCTTGGTCGGCTTTTGCTCCATCGGGACGTTCGCATAGAACTCGAGCGTCTGGCAGGACTTGCCGTCGACGCAATCCCACATCTCGACGAGGAACCGGTAGTCGCCCGACTTGGTGAGGATCTGGCGGAAGCCCTTGTCCTGATTGATGGTTTCGGCCTCGTAGCCGGCGTCTTTGAGCACCGCCAGAATGTGTTCGGGGTCGACTCTCGCGTCCTGGGCGTGTGCCGGAATGGCGATCGCCATCGCCGCGAGGAGTATTGCTGGCGCTTTGATCATCGAGAGCCTCTCCTTTCCCTCGATAGCTGGTGGCCGGACCATACTCCTCTAACCGCTTGGGAAAAAGAGCCAATTGCGACGATCCTGTGGGCGCGCCGGATTTAGGGCGTCAACCCCTTGAACGCATGCGAGCGCGGGACTAGGGGCGCGGGGCAATCGTCCCTTCGCGAGTCAGCACCCAAGGACCTTTCGTGCTCGAACAGTACCTGCCGATCCTGATTTTCCTCGTGATCGCACTCGGCCTGTCGACGGCCTTCGTGTTCCTGCCGATGGGTGTCGCCCGGCTGACCGGTGCGCACAAGCCGAATGCCGAGAAACTGAGCGAGTACGAGTGCGGCTTCCCCGCCTTCGAGGACCCGCGCAGCCAGTTCGACGTGCGCTTCTACCTGATCGCGATCCTGTTCATCGTCTTCGACCTCGAGGCGGCATTCCTGTTCCCCTGGGCGGTCAGTCTCGACCTGACCGGCTGGCCGGGCTGGATCACGATGATGGTGTTCCTGTTCGAGCTCGCGGTCGGCCTTGCCTACGCGTGGAAGAAGGGGGCGCTCGAATGGGAATGAGCAACACCCCCGACAACCCGGTGCTCAATCCGGCGCTGCACAAGGGCCTGACGCCGACCGGCGGTCAGGTGCGGCTGCCTGACGGCGCCTTTTTCGATGCGGTGAACGCGGAGGTAAGCGACAAGGGCTTCCTCGTCGCCAGCACCGAGGACCTGTTCCAGTGGGCCCGCACCGGCTC
>CBHCZH010000223.1:0-3280 GCA_965977975.1 uncultured bacterium | reverse complement strand
TCCCCCGTTTACGGGGGAGGGGGACCATGAGGCGCAGCCGAATGGTGGAGGGGGCGGGTATCTCCGCGCCTCCGCGCCTCTGCGCGAACAAGTTCATCGCACCACCTCCGCGACCCGCGGCCGCGCCAGCATGGTCAGCGGCACTCCGGCCAAGGCCCCGCGAAGCGTCTCGTTCACCAACCCCCAGTGGGGCCGGACACTGCAGCACGATTCGAGCGCGCAATCGTGACGGCCCTGCTCGACGCAGCTGGTCAGCGCTATCGGCCCTTCGACCGCCTCGACGATGTCGGCAAGCGTGATCGCCGCCGCCGGCCGCGCGAGCTGCAGCCCGCCGCCCGAACCGCGCGTGGCGCGCAGCAGGCCGGCCTTCGACAGCAAGCTGACGACCTTCTGGACGGTCGGCGCAGGAATGCCGGTTTCGACTGCCAGCTCGGCGGCCGAAACACGCGCCGAGCCGCAATGGCGCGCAGCGGCGCACATCGTGACGACGGCGTAGTCGGCCATGCTGGACAGGCGCATATTGCGATCCGTTCTCAAATCGGAGCGATTCGTTCCGATTTCATCTAGGCGCGAAGCGCCAGGATTTCAAACAAGCGCGGCTTTCAGGCGCTCAAGCAGCCGTCAGGCGGTAGCGCACCGAACGCGCTCAAGCAGCCGTCAGGCGGTAGCGCATGGAAGACCCGGACAAAAAGGGGGCGGCTCCGAAATCCGGAGCCGCCCTTGAAAGTCGAGAACTCGTTGCATCGCTGCTCCGAGCCCTTCGGGTCGCAGGGGCTCGCTACCCCAAGTCGGGCCGAAAGACTTGTAGGAAAGCGACAGAGGCGTTCCGGATAACGGGATTTGTCATCGCTCCGCCCCGGTCGACACGGCCGGGAGGCGCTGCCATAGCGCCAGGGTGTTCTACCGCTTCGCCCGGCCCGCGCTGTTCACGCTCGATCCGGAACGCGCGCACGGCCTGGCAATCGCTGCCCTGCGGGTAATGCCGCGTCGTCCGGCATCGCCCGGCGGTCCGCTCGAGACCATGGTGGCCGGCCTGACCTTTCCCAATCCCCTCGGCATGGCGGCGGGGTTCGACAAGGACGCCGAAGTTCCCGACGCGCTGCTCGGGCAGGGCTTCGGCTTCGTCGAGGTCGGCTCGATCACCCCGCGCCCCCAGGCCGGCAATCCGAAGCAGCGGCTGTTCCGGCTCGCCGAAGACCGCGCGGTGATCAACCGCATGGGCTTCAACAACGGCGGCGCCCCGGCCGCCGCCGCGCGGCTGGCGGCCCGCCTCGGCTGCGGCGGGATCGTCGGTATCAATCTGGGCGCGAACAAGGATTCGGCCGACCGGATCGCCGACTACGCGCAAATGACGCAGGTCATGGCTCCGCTGGCGTCCTACCTCGCGGTGAATATCTCGAGCCCCAATACTCCCGGCTTGCGTGCCTTGCAGGACGAAGGCGCGCTGGCCGCGCTGCTCGACGCGGTGCTGGAAGCGCGCGGGCCGAGCGGACCGCCGATGTTCCTGAAGGTGGCGCCCGACCTGGAACCCGCCGACGTCGATGCGATTGCCCGTCTCGCGCTTGAGCGCAGGCTTGGCGCGTTGATTGTCTCGAACACCACGATATCACGCCCTGCGTTGCGTTCGCGCCATGCCGGCGAGGGCGGTGGACTATCGGGCGCTCCGCTCAAAAAGCTGGCTCTCCAGCGCCTGCGCGATTTCCGCGCCGCGACCGGCGGAGCGCTGCCGCTGGTCGGAGTCGGCGGCATATCCACGGCCGAAGATGCCTGGCAACGGATCCGCGCCGGCGCGAGCCTCGTCCAGCTCTACAGCGCGATGGTCTACGAAGGGCCGGGTATCGCCCGGCGAATCGTGCGCGGGATGGAAGCCTTGCTGCGGCGCGACGGGTTCGCTTCGGTTGCCGAGGCGGTGGGAAGCGAATAGCAGCGCTGGCCATGCCGATTTCCCGTGATGTTGTGCGCGCTAAGCCCCTCCCGCTTGCGGGAGGAGTTTGGGGTGGGCCCGCGTCGCCAAACACGCCCACCCCCGGCCCCTCCCGCAAGAGGGAGAGGAGAGTAGCGTACCGCCTAGCCATGCTCGCCCCGCTGCTGCTCGGTGCCTGCGCCACCGTTCCCGCTCCCGCCGAGGCGCCCGTCGTCCAGGCTCGCGGCCTGGTCAGCGCCGCCGATCCGCGCGCGGCCGAGGCCGGGGCCGAAATGCTGCGCCGGGGCGGCAGCGCCGCCGACGCGGCGATCGCCACGATGCTCGCACTGACCGTGGTCGAACCGCAGAGCTCGGGCATCGGCGGCGGCGGCTTTCTGCTGCACCATTCGCTAGGCGGCGAGATCGAGACCCTCGACGGCCGCGAGACCGCCCCCGCCGGTGCCGACCCGCAATGGTTTCTCGACGCCGAGGGCAGGCCGCTGCCGTTCATGCAGGCGGTTGTCTCGGGCCGCAGCGTCGGCGTGCCCGGCAACCTGCGCCTCGCCGAGGAAGCGCACGAGCGTTTCGGCAAGCTGCCCTGGGCCACGCTGTTCGAGCCCGCGATCAAGCTCGCGCGCGACGGCTGGATCCTCACCGAGCGTAGCCGCGAATTCCTGGTCAACGCCCAGAACCGCGCCGCCCACCAGCCGGAAGGGCTCGCGCTGTTCTACGATGCCAATGGCGAACCGTTGCCGGCCGGCACGGTGCTGAGTAATCCGGCGCTCGCCGAGACGCTGTCGCAGATCTCGGCACGCGGAAACGTGTGGTTCTATGCCGGGCCGAACGCGGAGGAGATCGCGCGCGAAGTCGCGGCCGAAACGGCCCGCACGGGAGGGATGACAGTGGCCGACATCGCTGCCTATCAGGCCAAGGAGCGGCCCGAGCTATGCGGTGCCTATCGCGGCTATCGCATTTGCGGAATGGGCCCGCCTTCGTCGGGAGCGACCACGGTTTACGCGATCCTCAAGCAGCTCGAACGCTTCGATCTCGGCGCGCTCGGCAAGGATTCGCCGGTGTTCTGGCACTTGTTCGCCGAATCGCAGCGGCTCGCCTTCGCCGACCGCGAGCGCTGGCTCGCCGACGCCGACTTCGTCTCGGTGCCAGCGACGGCGCTGATGGACGCGGCCTATCTCGCCGAGCGCAGTATGCTGATCGATCCGTCGCGCACGATGCCGAGCGCGAGCTTCGGCACGCCGCAAGGGCTCGCGCTCGCCCCGCCCGACGGCGACGAACCCGAGGAGCACGGCCCCTCGCCCGTCGGCGCCGTCGACCGTCAGGGCACCGTGGCCAGCTACACCGCGCCGCTCGAAGGCCCGT
>CBHCZH010000222.1:0-3462 GCA_965977975.1 uncultured bacterium | reverse complement strand
GCAGTAGAGGACCATCCTCTGGCGGCCCAGTGACCCACCCCTAGCCCCTCCGGCAAGCGGGAGGGGTATCGATCGCTCGAGCATCTCCCCTCCCGCTTGCAGGGGGAATAGGCAGCATCAAACTCCCCTCCCGCTTGCGGGAGGGGCCGGGGGTGGGCCAGAATGCGGACCGTGCCCGACCGGCCTTCGAACGTCGTCCCCTTCCGCCGCAAGCGCGGCAGATGGGCTCGTCCGCGGGGTTCCGGCCGTGACCCCCGCCCGCCGAAACGGCCCGGCAAGACCTGGGGTCGGGCGCTGCACGACACCCGCCCGTTCCTGCTGCTGATCGCGCTGGTGACGCTATGGTTCGTCTACGACGACGCCCGGCTGATGGAGCCGCCGGAGTTCCTCCAGACCGAGCCCGAAGTGGTCGCCGGCAACTTCACGCGCTGCGGGCCGGGCCGGGGCTACTACTGCGTGATCGACGGCGACACTTTCAAGATCGGCGATCGCGACGTGCGTGTGGTCGGCATCGACACGCCCGAGATCGACGCGCAATGCGCGGCGGAAGCCGAGGCGGCGGAACGCGCGACGCAGGCGCTGCAGGACTGGCTCACCGGCGCCTCGTTCCGCATGACCGCACGGCTCGACGACCCGACCGACCGGTACGGCCGCGAGCTGCGCATCGTGAAGCGGGTCAATCCCGACGGCAGCGAGGACCGGCTGGCCGACTACATGCGTGAGGGCGGTTATGCCCGGCGGTATCTCGGCGGGTGGCGCGGCGGCTGGTGCTAGGCCCTCGGCGTCGGGCGTTGCGCGTCGGCGCGGATTGCCGCTGCTCTCTCGGCTCGCCCTGCGCCGTCGCCTCGGCGATTACGCCGACGCCGCCGAGGCACAGGATGCCGGCGCTGAGCGCAATCAGGCGCGGTCTGAACGCGGGCCATAGCCGCGATTGTGGCCCCCGGAATTCCGGAATTCGTGTCGCTGGAATTTTGTGCTGCGATCAAGGCAGGCGGAAGGCGGTGACCGGTATCTTGACCGGCAACGTTGCGTGGGTGATCGTCAGCTCCCCGTCGCAAATCTTTGTCGCGCCCGGCGGTTTCACCGCCGGGCTGGGAAGGAAGACGAGCTCACCGCCTGGCGTAGTCCCGTCGCGCTTGAACACAGCCCGGTTCTTGCCACCCTGCGTGTCGAGCGCCTTCAGGCTGCAGGCGAGCTCGAGCTTGTGCGCTTCGTTGGCCATTCCGGGCAGCGTCTTGTTCTTCAGGATGACCTCGAGATCCGGGAGCGGCATCAGTTTCCTCCGACGGGCGCTGGTGAGTCGATCTGTTGCTTGAACACATCAAGCGTCGCCTGCGTGCAGATGCCTCGCAGATAATCCGCGATCGCCTGTTGCTGCTGCAGATATGTCGTATCGTCTTGAGTCGCCTGCGCCCCGGCAACGCCGGCGATGACCGCAGCGCGTGCGTAGCGTTGACGCCCGGCGTCGCTTGAACGGCCCGATTCCAGTTGCTGTAGGAGATTCCGCCGATTGTCCGCCACGTCGTCCGGCGCTTCACAGAGTTCAATGGCTTTCGAGTAGTCGAGCTGTGCCTGGAGCGCCTCGGCGCCCGCAATTTCGGAAGCTTTCTGAATCGCGCCGTCGAGGCTGGCTGAAGCCTCGTAGATGCCCAGGTCGGCAAACAGCTCCTGCACGGTGTACTCGTCTTCCGACTGGGCAAGTCCGCGGAGGATTTTGGTGCGGGCGTCGAGACGCTGCGCTTCCATGATCGTCATCAAAGCCGGTAACGTCCGCTCGAAATAGAGCTCGCGATTGACGCTCGCGCGCGCGCCGGCGACGGCAGTCGCGGCTGCGGCCAGTTCATCCGCAGCCTTCTCCCAGATCGAAGCGCTGCCGGTGAGCCCGAGCAAGATGAGGTCGGCCGCCACGTTACCGCCCTTCGCGTTGCGCGAGAGGTTGCGCCGGAAGGCGAAGTACCGAGCATCGATCGCCATTTGGTAGGCGGCCGCCACCCGGTTGCGATAGACTTTTCGATAACCAGCGTCCTGCCCGGCCATATGCAGAACCACGACATCGTAGGGGTAAGCCTTGGTGACATGGCCGACGACGGTCTTAGCGTGAAAGATTGGTTCCGGCATCGCATCGAACGACGCGCAACCGGACGCCGTCACCGCGCACATGGCAGCGAACGCCATACGAATCTTCATGTAACCCCCCCTAGAATAGAACATACTATTCGAAATAGCCAACGAGTCAATTCGACCTCTGCTCGTGCAGCTCGGGGAAGAAATTTCAAGTGCTTCTGCCTCGCCTCCGGCCGGTTTCGACGGCGCGGGGCGTCGGGACTATTGGCGTCGATAGGCTAGCGCGGCATGATGGTGAAGCCGGGGACCGCGCGGTCCTCGGCATAGCCGGCGTGATACATGTCCATCACCACCGTGACGGGCTGCGCGCCGGGGCAGGTCACCTGATAGTAGTCGATGATGTTGCCGTAAGGCCCGTCGCCGCCGCTGCCCCGCCGCTCGTAAGCCGGAGCGCTCCCGTCCGGGCAGCGCAGCCGCGCGAGGTAGGCGCGCTGGCCGGCCGGCATCGCGGCGCGCACCGGGTTCTCCATGCTGCCGAGCGGATGCTGCGCCGCCTCGGCCAGCGTAGCGTCGAGCTCGGCCCCCTGCACCGCGGATTGCCCCGCCATCATCCGGCCGAGCGCGGCGGAAACGTCAGCGTCAGGATCGGTCTGAGCGGTCGCGCAGGCCGCGAGCGCCAGCGCCAGGACGGCAAGCGGCAAGGCACGGATCGTCATGGCTGTTCTCCCCCAACGACCCGACTTGTAGCAGCCCCGCGGGCGCTGGAAAGGGGAGGGCGGCGCGGCCAGGCTGAACCGGTTCGGATGCTTCTACTCCGGTGTGAGGTGGACGATGCCGCGAGTGGAGACCATCTTGCGCACATGACGCGTGAGCGTTCCCTGTTCGACAAGACCGACGCCGCGGCTGACGCTGCGGCTGACGGCCGGGCGGAGCGCGACCTGGCGGAAGGTCGCCTGATCGGCCATTCCGCCGTGCGCCGTTGGCTCGCTTCATGGGGCAGCGGCGCCCGCCTTCCACGCCCGCGCATCGGCGACTGACCCGGGCAAGCGATTTGCGCCGCATCGTCTGAACGGACGAGGCCGTCGCCCATCTCGAAGCCAGCGTCACTTACGTCGAAGCCTTCAATCCCACCGCCGCCCGGCGCTTGGGTGAACGGCTGAACGAGGTCGCCGACAGCCTGGCGGAATTCCCCGACCGTGGACGCGATGCCGGTGAAGGTCGGCGTGAGATGACGACGGTGTGGCCGTATATCCTGCGCTACCGGGTGGAAGCCGAACGGGCCGTCATCCTGCGCATTCGCCACGGTGCACGGGATGAGGAACGGGGTAGTTAATTAGTATTATGTCCCCAGACTTAGGAGGCCAAGTCTCCCTCCCCCTTAGAGGGGGAGGGTCGGGG
>CBHCZH010000221.1:0-3558 GCA_965977975.1 uncultured bacterium | reverse complement strand
GACCGGAGCCAGCGGATGCGTAGCTGATGCGGCCTGAAGGTGTCTCGACGCTGTGAGTCGTGGTTGGGGTTTGCTGGCTGCTCATGGCTCAACCCTCCGAACGCGCGGCGGCTTCGTTCAACGTCGTCCTCGCTTCTCGCTCGAGTGCCTTCATCGCGCGGATATATGGAATCGGACCGTAACTGATGCGCGCGACGCCGAGTTCGGCGAGCCGAGCATTCGATGGAACGCCCTCCATGACCATTACGTTCACGGGCAGCGAGACACTCTCGCAGACCCGCCCGATCAGCGCATCGTCCACCAAGCCGGGGACGAAGTAGCCGGACGCGCCTGCGACCGCGTAGGCTTTGGCCCTGTCGAGAGCCTCGCCGACAGCCTGCGCCGCGTCATCGCCATGTTCGAAGAACGCATCGGTCCGCGCGTTGATGAAGAGCTCGACGCCCTTCTGCTCGGCCGCCTTGCGGATAGCCGAGATCCGGCGTGCCTGCCGGTCGATATCGTAGAGACCCGCGCCCTTCACGACCCGGTCCTCGAAATTGATACCGATGACGCCAAGATCGAGCAGTCGCGAAACATTGCCGGCCAGTTCGCCGTCGTCTTCGCTGTAGCCGCCCTCGAAGTCGACGGTGACCGGCGCATCGATCGTCGCCGCGATCCGCGCCACGATCTGTTCGGCGAGCGCGATCGGGATGGCCTCGCCGTCGCGATAGCCTTGGGCTTCCGCGACGGACCAGCTGCTCGTCGCGATCGCCTTGGCACCAGCAGCGAGTATCGCCTTGGCGCTGCCGGCATCCCACGCATTGTAGAGCAGCAGCGGCTTGCCTTTCACCTGCAGCTCGGCGAAGCGCTTGGCCTTTTCCGTCTGGTTCATTGCATTCTCCTAAGTTGACGAGCTCGGGGACGTGGGCTCACCCATTCCGTCCCTTGGAAGTGCGGACCCGAGGCTTGAGCGACTTGCGCCGCTTGTGACCCTGCAGAATGGCGTTCGTGACGTTCTATCTATCAGTAGGTCCACACGCGTTAGATAAGGCTGGCGCGCCGGCGCGTCAACCTCTATCTATCGGTAGACAGCCTGGACGCTGCCCGATCGCCAGCGGGCGACCGCCCGCAGCCCATAAGGAAGAGACCGGATTGAGCTCGTATGAACCGGACATTCTTGCCCGCGATCTCGACGTGATCTTCTGCGGCGTGAACCCGGCCACGACTGCCGCAGTCGTCGGTCACAATTTCTCCAGCTGCAGCAATCGCTTCTGGACGGTGCTGCATCTCACCGGCTTCACCGATGTCCGCCTTCAGCCGCACGAGGAGCGGCGCTTGCTCGAGTACCGATGCGGCCTGACCGCCGTCGTCGCCCGGCCGACAAGACGGGCCATCGATGTGCCGCCGGACGAATTCCGGAAAGCGCGGCCGGGCTTCGAAGCCAAGATACGTCGCTATGCCCCTCGTTCGGTCGCGTTTCTCGGCAAGCGCACCTTCTCGGCGATGATGGACCAGCCGGACGTGGCATGGGGCCGGTATCCCGCAGGGTTTGCGGGCACCACGACCTGGATCCTGCCCAACCCCAGCGGCCTCAACAAAGCCTTCTCCCTCGAGGCGCTGGTAAGGACTATAGCGAGTTGCGGGCGGCCCTCCGGGCCGGGCCGTCAGCGTGAGACTTCCGGTCACGGGGAGCGACCAGGACGGATTGACAGCGCCCGGTCTCGCCGCGGCAACTTGGATCTTTCGTGGCGCGTTCCTTCGATCACCGGAGCGATCAGGATGAGGCTCCGACGCAACCGTCCGCTTTGGTGACCGGCACGGTGGATGCCGGATACCGTGCCAGCTTTTCGGCCGGGCGGATGGGACGCGCTACCAGCCCGCCGCCGCAGTTCGGGCAGCGCCCACCCAGGGTCGTCTCCGCACAGCCCCGGCAGAAGGTGCATTCGAAGCTACAGATCATGGCGTCGGTGGCCGCCGGCGGCAGATCCTTGTTGCAGCATTCGCAGTTGGGGCGAAGGTCTAACACCATGGTTCCTTTCTGATGACAGCGATTACGAATTTCCGCGCGACGCCGTCCCCGTCTGGATATCCGGGTAATACTGCGGAGTCTCGCGTCGATCGAACATGCCGTAGTCGCGGACCACGCGCACAATCCGATGGCGGAGGCCGCCAAAGGCGGGCGGGCTGAATTTCTCGGCAGAGGGCCGGTCGCGCCACGACGCTAACAGCGCGAGTTTCCCCGCGTTGTAGATGCTGGCAAAAACGTCGTGGTCGATCAGGTCCGCCCGATGCCGATCGAGCGACAACCAGTCCGGCAGCACCGCGACCGTCATGCCTGATGACGGCGGGACCTCGGTCAGCGTCATGAATTTCGCCCGCCCGATCTCCGTCTCGTCGAGCCGCTGTTCGACGATCGCCGCGCCTGCGGGTGGTGCCGTGTCCGCCACGATCTCGCCCACCCGCAGATGGTAGTCCTGGAACACCTCATCCCGGCCGCGCTGCTGGGTGTTGTGATGCTTGCCGACCGTCCGCCACCTCACCACGGATTTCTCGTCGCGCCAGGTCGAGTGCGACAGGATCCAGCCCGGCCGGCGCGTGCTCTCGAAGCGTTCGTTGTCGATGAAGCCGTCTATCCCTTCGAGGATCGGTCTCAATCCCTTCGCAAGCTCGAGATAGAGGTCGAACTTCTCTTGCTTGGGATGGACTTCGAAGATCACCGAGAACATCGCCATCGCCCCGGATTGTCATGCCTCATGCCGCGGAGCGGCAGGGCTTCCTCCTCTGCGCCAGCGGGTAGCGTCTCTGACGCCACGCTCGCCGACGTCTCTCTCGACTGGTAGGGGGATAACCGTTGTTTTCTCCCGGCGCAAGGACTATCTATCAACAGATAGTCATAGGAGTGACTCCATGAGTGACGTCAAAACTGCGATCATGGACGCCGCCGAACGGCGCATGCAGCAGGGCGGTTTCGGCGGCTTCAGCTTCCGGGAAATCGCCACGGATGTCGGCATCAAGAGCTCGAGTGTCCACTACCATTTCCCAACAAAGGAGGATCTCGCGGCGGCCGTCATTCGCCGCTGGGCGGAATATACTTCCGAATTGATCGACAAGGAGCTGGAGAAGGACCCAGATCCCGTCCGTGTCTGGACGAAGGCCTTCCGAGGAACTGCTTTCTCCGAAGCTCACATGTGCCCTTGTACCGTGCTCGGCGCCGCCTCGCAGGATCTGCCGGAACAGGTTGCGAAGGAAGTGAAGGGCTTTTTCAAGATGTGCCAGGACAAGCTAGTCGCGGAAGGGCTCTCGCCAAGTAAGGCGGCCGAAGTGCTGTCGACCATCACGGGCGCCCTGGTCCTTGCCAATGCCCTCGGCGACACTGCCGAATATGACCGAGCCACCCGCAATTTGCTGCGTCAAAACGCGGCCGCTCTGGCTGATCGTCACGGCCCTCGCGGACCAAGAACGAAGCGTCTTGCGAAGGTGGCCGCGCGTGATTGAGGCGGCCGCTGGCCGGCGAGGTGCAGCCATCGGCACGTAGAGGCACGCGCCCGGGCGGTAAAGCCGTCGATCTCATGTCGGCTA
>CBHCZH010000220.1:0-3659 GCA_965977975.1 uncultured bacterium | reverse complement strand
CCGCCGCGTTGGATGTGCCCTGGTAGCTGTGGCCGCCGCCTTTCACGACGAGCCGCAGATTGTGCCCGCGGGCGAAATTGACCGCGGCGACGACATCGTCCGTCGTCTCGGCGGCCACCGCGTACACGCTCGGACTCGAGGTCCAGGCGCCCACCCAGCCAAGCGACTGCGTCAGCCCGATCTCGTCGCCGAGGTAGTACGGGTTCTTCAAATCCTTGAACACCTGAGCGCACGCGGGGCTCGCCGGAGCGGCCGTGCAGGCGGCGAGCGGCGTGCGCACCTTGACCAGCCGCCCTCCGACATCCCGGCTCAGCTGGTTCCAGTCAGCCTCGGGTGGCCATGCCGGATCGCCGGGCCGGACGCGGGATTGGGCTCGGACTGCGCCTTGACTCCGAGCCGGCCCGAGTGCCCCCGAACAAATACCTGACAGAAACGGGATGATCACTGCCGCTGCCTGCAACAGACCTCTTCTGTTCATCGCGGTTCCATGTTCCTCAAGAGATCAATCCGGCTCGTACGAGGCGATCAGCGCCTTGTGACAGAACGATGCAGGGGGGTGAAAATAGAGCCTGAGAGACATCGGCGCGACCTCACCTCTTCAATTCGATGGAGCGTTCAATTTGCATGGTCCGGCATCGCGCATTCGGCGCCCGATCCCAACCTTTGCGGAACAGGCACTTGCCGCCCGCGCGGCTTTCGAGACTCCGCGACGTCGGGCTAGGCGCATACTCCTTCGATCACCTTGACCGGCGCTTGGGCCGGAACGATCCGCATCAGACGGAAGCCCGCTGCGTCGAAGAGACCGCGGAACTCCGCTTCCGATCTTTGGCGCCCGCCCGTGCAGACCAGCATGTTGACATCGTTAGCGGCGGCGCCGCGGCTCTCCTCGGACTGGTCGATACGCGACGGGTAGACGCCTTCGACGATCAGCAAAATGGCCTCGGCGCCCATCGCACGCCGGCAGTTCCTCAGAATTTCGGTGGCGCGATCGTCGTTCCAGTCGTGGATGACATGTTTCAGGAGGTAGGCATTGCCGCCGCTGGGCACTTCCTTGAAGAAATCACCGCCCACGATCTCGCAGCGATCGGCCAAATCGAGCTCGCGGATCTGCTCCTCAGCCCGAGCGGCGACATGGGGAAGATCGAAGATGATGCCGGCGAGAGCCGGGTAAGCGGTGAGGATGCCGGCGAGGAGCAAGCCGTTGCCGCCGCCGATATCGACGATGCGGTGGAAGGGCGAAAAGTCATACGCCTCGGCTACGGCGGTGGCGATGCGTTTGGTAAAGCCGGCCATCGCGGCATCGAAGTTGGCGGCTTCGTCCGGGTGCTCCGCGATATAGGCGAAGGAATCCATGCCGAAGACACGGCGAAAGGCGGGTTCGCCGGTCTCGACGCTGTGGAGCAGATCGCCCCAGGCCTCCTGCGTGATGCCGCCGAACAGGAGCGTGGCAGCACGCATCGAACCGGGCACGCCCGAGCGCAGGCAGGCGCCGATCGGCGTCAGCGCGAACTTCCCGTCCTCCTCCTCGGTGAACACGCCCGCGCCGGCGAGGAGTCGAAGGACCCGACGAAGCGAGTCCGGGTGCGTTGACGTCGCCCTGGCCAGCTCGTCATGGCCGCGCGCGCCCTCGGCGAGCAGATCAGCGATCCCGAGCTTAGCGGCAACGTGGATCGCCCGCGAGACGTAATAGCCGGTGACCATCCGAAAGAGCACGAAGGGCGGCGGCAGTTCCTGCACGGGCATCGAAGGATCCTCCCGTTCGGGCTATGCGCTCCTTCCCATTTCGGCTTCGGCCCAACTAATCGCGCGGATTGGGCTGAAGCATGCTCACGCGGTTGCCCTCGGTGTCGAAGAATGAGACGTACTGACCGACGCCTGGTATCTGCATCGGCTCGCCCAGGACCTTGCCGCCGGCTTCGGCCACTTTCGTCATCGCAGCCTGAATGTCATCGACCGCGAGGACCACGGAGGGATGTTGCGCCGGCAAGTCGGGCCGTTTCGGGAAGAAGCCGCCATTGATCGCGCCTCGCTCCTTGGGGCGGCTCCCGTCGGTCTCGGTCGTCGTGGCGAGGACATAGTTGCCCATCTCTTCGCCAAGCATCTGCGTCTGCCAGCCGAACGCATCTTGGTAGAACTTCGCCATGCGCTCGCGGTCGTCGTACGGCATTTCAAAGTGAACGACGGGGTTCATTTTGCTCATGACGGTCCTCCTTACCGATGGCTCGAGACGTTTGCCGAACGATGGCGCGCCGCCGTTTGGCCCCACCAATGCGCCATGTCTTTCGGGCCGGACCACGCCTTGAACAAAAGCCGCAGCGCGTCGACGACCCCTTCCCGCTCGGCACCTGATCCCAGCTTCCGCTCAGTCAGAGGACGCACGAGACGGCGTCGACCGACACCGGCTGATCTTCGGACATCGCCTGAGCGGGCCCGGTGAGCGCAAAGATTCATGGTCCCAGCGTTTATGGCTGCGATGCTCAGCTGGAACGGCTGACATCGCGCGAAGTGCAGGCGGGTCGGCGCCTTGGCATGACGGCCACGGCGGAGCCACTCGCGCGCTCCGCGCTGCCTTCCGCCCGGCCGCCGGGGAAGTCGGCGGCGGGCGGTTGGCGGGCGATCGGAAGCTCGCCGCTCAGGCGGCATCCTGGTCGGCTGCCTCCCAGGCCAGGATCGCGCGCCGGCGCGCTTTGCCCCAGCGGTAGTCGCCGAGCGCCCCGGTTGCCCGGATCACCCGGTGGCAGGGGACGATGAAACCTAAGGGGTTGGCCGAGAGCGCCCGGCCGACCGCCTGCGCCGCCTTGGGCTGACCGATCTTCCGGGCGAGCTCGCCATAGGAGATAAGTTGACCTGGCTGCAGGCGCAGCAGCGCGGACCAGACCTTGATCTGGAAGTTGGTGCCCTTGAGCAGGAGCCGCGGCGCGCCGTCGGCGTGGCCGTCGAACAGGGGCGCAATCGCGCGTTCGCTCGCCTTGGCATCGGCGACGAAGGCGCTCCTCGGCCATTCCTCGCGCGCCCGCTCGAGCGCCTCCCTGGGTTCGCCGTCGACGAAGCTCAGGCCCGCGATGCCGCGCTCGGTGGTCAGGACCAGCGCCTTTCCGAACGGCGTCGGGCAGAGGCCATAGCGGATCTCGAGGTCCGCGCCCTGGCGCTTGTATTCGCCGGGCGTCATCGCCTCGTAGGTGACGAACAGGTCGTACAGGCGCGACGGCCCCGACAGCCCGACCTCGTAGGTCGCATCGAGCACGCTCTGGCCGTCCTGCAGCAGCGTCTTGGCGTGACCCACCGTGAGCAGGCCGAGGAAACGCTTGGGGCTGACGCCTGCAAAGCGGGTGAACAGGCGCTGGGCATGGAACGGGCTGAGCCCGATCTCGCGCGAGACCTCCTCGAGCCCCGGCTGCCGGCTTGCGTTCTCGTCCAGGTAACGGATTGCGTGCTCGACCCTTTGATAGTCCCGCGACGCCTCCAGGGCCCCCGCCTCCAGCTGCATCATTGCCAGTCCCTCCACCTCTCCTGCGCCGGGTCCCAAAACGGCCGGCTCGCCTCGCGCTCCGCATCGGCGCGCGTAATGCCGATGTCCTTGAGCAGGCGCTCGTCGAGTGCGAGCAGCGCACGCCGTTGGCGCGCCACCTCCTGCCAGCCCAAGACCAGCTCGACCGCGC
>CBHCZH010000219.1:0-3761 GCA_965977975.1 uncultured bacterium | reverse complement strand
GGCAAGCGCGCCTGCGTGATCGGGGCCGGGTTCGGCGGGCTGGCGCTGGCGATCCGCCTGCAGGCCGCAGGCGTCGCGACCACGCTGATCGAAGCGCGCGACAAGCCCGGGGGCTGCGCCTACTACTGGCAGCGCGACGGCTTCACTTTCGATGCCGGCCCGACCGCGATCGCCGATCCCGCTTGTCTCAGGGAGCTGTGGCAGCTGACCGGCCACGACATGGCCGCCGACGTCGAGCTGATGCCGGTCCTGCCGTTCTGCCGACTGAGCTGGCCCGACGGGACGAGCTTCGATTATTCGAACGACCTGGCCGCGCTCCGGCGAGAGATCGCGCGGCTCGAACCGGCGGACATCGCCGGCTATGACGCGTTCCTCGCCTATGCCGAAGGCGTCTATCGCGAAGGCTACGTCAGGCTCGCCACCGAACCGTTCCTCGATGCCGCCACCATGATGAAGGCGGCGCCCGCGCTGGTCAGGCATCAGGCATGGAAGTCGCTGTACGATATCGTCAGCAAGTTCGTCCGTCATGAAAGGCTGCGCGAGGCGCTGAGCTTGTGCGCGCTGTCGATCGGCGGCAATCCGATGACGGCGAGCGCCATCTACGCGCTGATCCACAAGCTCGAGCAGGCCGGCGGCGTGTGGTGCGCGCGGGGCGGCACCAACCGGCTGGTTGCGGGGCTGGTGCGGCAATTCGAGCGGCTCGGAGGTGAGGTGCGGCTGCACGATCCGGCGGTGCATCTCGCCAGCACCGGCAGCCGCGTGACCGAGGTCGAAACGCGCAGCGGTTGGCGCGGCCGGTTCGACGCGATCGCCAGCAACGCCGACCTGGTCCACACTTACCGCGACCTGCTGCGCGGTAGCCGCCGGGGCGAGACGATGGCGCGGCGGCTGCGCAAGAAGCGGTTCAGCCCATCGCTGTTCATCGTCCACTTCGGGATCGAGGGCCACTGGCCCGGCATCCCGCACCACACGATCCTGTTTGGCCCGCGCTACAAGGAGCTGCTCGACGACATCTACGAACGCGGCGTGCTGCCCGCCGATTTCCCGATCTATCTGCACCATCCGACGGTGACCGACCCCTCGCTGGCGCCGGATGGCATGAGCACGTTCTACGCGCTGGTTCCGGTAGCGCACATGGGCAAGCTCGCGGTCGACTGGGAGCAGGTCGGGCAATTGCTCGAGCAGCGCGTGCTCGACGAAGTCGGCCGGCGGCTCATTCCCGACATCCACGACCGCATCGTGACGAAGTTCCACTACGCCCCGCGCGACTTCGCGCTCGATCTCTCCGCGCACCTCGGCAGCGCCTTCGGTCTCGAGCCGACCCTTTCGCAAAGCGCCTGGTTCCGCCCTCACAATCGCGACGACGTCATTTCCAACCTTTACTTGGTCGGCGCCGGCACCCATCCCGGCGCTGGAATCCCCGGCGTGGTCGCCGGCGCCAAAGCGACCGCCGGATTGATGCTGCAGGACCTTGCACGATGAAGAAACCCTTGCGGCGCCTCGCCGTCTATTGCGGCTCGGCCAGCCCCGAGAACCCGCGCTACGAGGAGCTGGCGATGGAGATCGGCGACGCGCTAGCGCGGCGCGGCATCGGGGTGGTCTACGGCGGCGGCAAGCTCGGGCTGATGGGCGCGGTGTCGGCGGGCGCGCTGCTCGCCGGAGGCGAAGTGATCGGCGTGATCCCCGAAGCGCTCGTCGCCGCGGAAGTCGCCAACAAGGCCTGCACCGAGCTCCACGTCGTGCAGACCATGCACGAGCGCAAGAAGGCCTTCACCGACCTTTCCGACGGGTTCCTCACGCTGCCCGGCGGCGTCGGCACCATGGACGAGCTGTGGGAAGCGATCAGCTGGGCCCAGCTCGGCTATCACGAGATGCCCGTCGGCCTGCTCAATGCGCACGGATTCTACGACGGGCTGCTCGAATTCTACCGCCACATGGGCGAAACCGGCTTTATCCGGCCCGAGCACCGCGGCATCCTCATCGCCGATGCCGAGCTCGACCCGTTGCTCGACAAGATGGCCGCCTATGTGCCGCACAAGCCGATCTTCCGGATGAAGGCCGACGAGCTGTGATCAAACGCTTCCGCGACCGGCGCCCGCGCTTGCTTGCCCCGTCGCAGATCCTGCGACCGCCGGTGCGACAGAGTGGCGGCGGTCGCGAGCGCGAGGATCTGGTCGCCGAAGCCCGCCGCGCGATCGCGCGCGGCAGCAGGAGCCTGGCCTTCGCCAGCCGCCTCTTCGACCGCGCTACGCGCGAGCGTGCCTGGCTGCTCTATGCCTGGTGCCGTCGGGTCGACGACATCACCGGCGGACAGGAACTCGGCGACAAGCCCGAGGACCGGGACGACGCCGAAAACTTCGCCCAGGCGATCAGAGTGCTCACCCGGCGCGCGATCGAAGGTCAGCCCACCGCCGATCCCGCCTTCGACGCGTTCGGCCAGGTCGCGCAGGAAGCCGGACTGACGATGCAGATGGCCGAGGACGTGATCGAAGGCTTCGCGCTCGACGCAGCCGGCTGGCAACCGCACAGCGAAGCCGACTTGATCCGTTATTGCTATCACGTAGCCGGCGCGGTCGGGGTAATGATGGCGCGGATCATGGGAGTGCCCGAGGACGATGAGGAAACGCTCGACCGGGCGTTCGACCTCGGGATCGCGTTCCAGCTCGCCAACATTGCCCGCGACATGTCCGAGGACGACGCCGCCGGCCGCTGCTACCTGCCGCTCGAATGGCTCGCCGAGGCCGACATCCCGCCCGGCGAGCACATGAAGCCGCGCTACCGCGAAGCCCTGGTCAGGCTGGTCGGCCGGCTCGTCGAGATGGCCGAGACTTACGAGGCGTCGGCCCGCCTCGGCACGACCGTCCTCGGCTTCCGCCGGCGCTGGGCCGTGCTGAGTGCGGCCAACATCTATCTCGCCATGGCCCAGAAAGTGCGCGACGCTGGCGCGCAGGCGTGGGACCACCGGATCACGACCTCGAGAATCGAGAAGCTCGGCGCCGTGTTCAGGGGTTTCATGGAGATGCTCGATCCGCCGCTTCCCGTCGATCGCGCGCCGCCATATTCGCGCGGCGAAGTGCTCATCGCGGTCCGTATGGCCGGCCCGATCGCCCCGATCCCGATGACCCCGCTGCCGGACGAGGAGACCTCGTGATCCAATCGCTGCTCATCGCCAATCGCGGCGAGATCGCGTGCCGCGTGATCCGCACGGCACGCAAGCTCGGCATCCGCACGGTGGCGGTCTATTCGGACGCCGACGCCAAGGCGCTGCATGTCCGCCAAGCTGACGAGGCAGTCCATATCGGGCCCTCGCCCGCAGCCGAAAGCTATCTGCGCGGCGACAGGATCATCGAAGCGGCCAAGGCGACCGGTGCCGAGGCGATCCATCCGGGCTACGGGTTCCTGAGCGAGAACGCTGAGTTCGCCGAGGCGGTCGCCGGGGCCGGACTGATCTGGGTCGGGCCGCGGCCCGAGAGCATCCGCGCGATGGGCCTGAAAGACGCGGCCAAGAAGCTGATGCAGGACGCCGGCGTTCCCGTGACGCCGGGGTATCTCGGCGAGGACCAGTCCGGCGAACGCCTGTTCGCCGAAGCGGAAAGGATCGGTTGGCCAGTGCTGATCAAGGCCGTCGCCGGCGGCGGCGGCAAGGGCATGCGCAAGGTCGACGCGGCCGAGGATTTCCTCCCCGCACTCGAATCCTGCCGGCGCGAGGCCAGCGCCAGCTTCGGCAACAACCAGGTCCTGCTCGAGAAGTGGATCACCTC
>CBHCZH010000218.1:0-3902 GCA_965977975.1 uncultured bacterium | reverse complement strand
GGCGGAGGCGGAGGCGCTTCCTCACCACCGAAGTTGGCGATGAATGTCACCATCGCCGAATGCGATTCGATCTCGAACTCGTTCAAACGCCCGATGTTGTCGATCGTTTCCATCTGCATGGTGTTCAAGTAGCGATACTTGAGGCCGATTTCGGCGTCGTCGGTAACCGGGACGCGCAGTGCCGCGATGGCCTGCCAAGCCCAGTTGTGATCGCTGTCGTCAAGCCAGCCCACTGCGACCGGGCTGGCACCCGTCCGGTAGTTGGCATCGACCCAGGCGTGTCCGGCACCGACGCCGGCCGAGAAGCCGATATTGCCGTTGCCGCCGATGTCGAACATGGCATTGGCCATGGCCGTCACGATTTGCATTTCGCCCGCGACCGGATCGAACGTCCCGGTGACCGGGGTTGCGGTGAAGTGCGGAATGCCCGGAGCTCCGGCGACGACCGTTTCGGGATCGCTCTCCTTATAGGACATTTCGACTTCGGTCCTGATGAACCCGAAGTCGTAGCCCAAGAAGGCGCCGAGATCCCAGCCCATCTCGTGCTCAACGTTGACGGCATCTTCGGTACCGTTGATGTGCACATCGATTTCATTGTCGACCACGGCACCGATATCGGCACCGAAATAGCCCTGGCCGTCCTTGGCCATCGCTGGCGCAGCGACAGCCGACGCCGCAACTGCCATTCCGAGCGCAATCTTTCTCATATTAGAATCCCCTTTGAACCTGCGCGCCTGCCTTGTAATTCCAGCTTCTTTTGCTGGCAACATAACTTCCGCGCATAGCTTATCCATAGGCAGCACGACCGACTCGCACAGTCCGAACATGCAAGGATTTCGCCGTGATTTCGTTCCGGCGAAGAACCTCGCAAGTATACGGAATCTACCAGCAAAACCACCTTTCGCGCCATATTGCTGCCCAAATACTACACCCCAGGGCATGACTTGAGGCGCCTCCGGTCGTGCATAAAAAAATGGGCCGGAGCGGATGGCTCCGGCCCTTGTGAGGTTGCGTTCGCAGGAGGAACGTCGGGAGGCGGGACCGGGGAAAGGAGGAGACCCGGTCCCGCCAAGCTTGTCGATCTTAGTAGTTGTAGGCGCGCTCCCCGTGCTCGTTGATGTCGAGCCCTTCGGTCTCGACTTCAGCACTCGGACGGAGCCCGATGGTGTATTTGAGCGCCAAGAACAGGATCGCCGAGACGATGCCGGTCCAAGCAACCGTTACGCCGACCGCGGTCAGCTGGGCGATGAGCTGCGCGCCCTGATCGAACTCGCCCGCCACCGCGACCGGGGCCGTGTAGTCGATCCAGCCCTGGCCGCCGAACGCGGGGTTGGCGACAATGCCGGTGCCGATCGCACCGACGATGCCACCGACCGCGTGGACGCCAAACACGTCGAGGCTGTCGTCGTAGTTGAGCTTGTTCTTCACCGTGGTGACGAAGAAGAAGCAAACCAGCGAGGCGACCGCGCCGAGGATGATCGCGGTGCCAGGGTGAGCGAAGCCCGCCGCCGGCGTGATCGCGACGAGACCGGCAACGACGCCCGTGGCCGCGCCGAGCAGCGAGGGCCGCTTGTGCACCACCTGCTCGATCAGCGCCCAGGCGAGACCCGCAGCGGCAGTTGCGACGAGCGTGTTGATGAAGGCCAGCGCGCCGAAGGCGTTAGCCTCGAGGCCAGAGCCGGCATTGAAGCCGAACCAGCCGATCCACAGCAGAGACGCGCCGATCATGGTCATGACCAGGGAGTGCGGCGGCATCGGTTCGCTCTTGTAGCCGATGCGCGGTCCGATCACGAGGCAGCCGACCAAGCCGGCGATACCAGCGTTGATGTGCACCACGGTGCCGCCGGCGAAGTCGAGAGCGCCCTTGCCCCACAGGTAGCCGTAATCCTCAGGCGCGGCGGGGAGGAAGTCGGGTCCGGCCCAGTACCAGACCATGTGCGCGATCGGGAAATAGGCGAGCGTCAGCCACGCGACCACGAAGATCACCAGCGGCCAGAACTTGATGCGCTCCGCGAACGCGCCGACGATCAGCGCCGGCGTGATGCAGGCAAAGGTCATCTGGAAGATCACGAACACGTACTCCGGCAGGTACACTCCGTTCGAGAACGTCGCCGCGAGCGTTGTCGGATCAACGCCGGCGAGGAAGGCCTTGTCGAAGCCGCCGACGAAGAGAGGGGCAACACTGTTGGTCGAGGTGAAGGCCATCGAATAGCCCCAGCCGAACCACACCAGCGCGGCGACGCAGACGATCGTCAGCACCTGCATGAGCACCGAGAGCATGTTCTTGGCGCGCACGAGGCCGCCGTAGAACAGGGCCAACGCCGGGACCGACATCATCAGCACCAGCGCCGAGGCGACGAGCATCCATGCGACATCGCCCTTGTTGACCATCTCGGCGGTCGGCACGAACGCGCCCGCCGCGGCGGGCGCCGTCTCGACGGCTGCTTCGGTGACAGTCTCGGTGACGGTTTCGGTCACGGTCTCGGCGGCCTCGGCGGCCCAGGCTGCGCCCGCAGCGAATATCGAGCCAAGCGCCCCCGCGCCGGCAGCAATCTTTCGAATCATGGTGGGTTCCCTCATGTCCAAGGCGCCGCTCACAGGGCGGTGTCCCCGGTTTCACCGGTGCGGATGCGAGTGGTCGACGCCAGGTCGAGGACGAAGATCTTTCCGTCGCCGATGGAATCGGTGCTCGCGGTTTGCTGGATCGTCTCGACCACCTGCGGCGCGAGCGCGTCGCTGGCGGCGATCTCGAGCTTCACCTTGGGCAGCATGTTGGTCGAGTACTCGGCCCCGCGGTAGATTTCGGTCTGGCCCTTTTGCCGACCGAAGCCCTTGACCTCGGAAACCGTCATGCCCGCCACGCCGATGGCGCCGAGCGCTTCACGCACCTCGTCGAGCTTGAATGGCTTGATAATGGCGATGATGAATTTCATCACTGACCCCTGTTTCGCACCGGACGAATCCCGGCCATGGGTCACCCTCGCAACAAGCGTGCCAGACTCGAGTTTCCTGCAGACGGAAGTGCTTGCTTACGACGAGCTGAGCGCGGTGCGCGTCGGCTCGCTCGAATCTTGGGCAAGATGCCCAACTTTTAGGCACACAGCTCGAGCGTGGCGCGAACCGGGAGGTGGTCGGAAGCAACGGCGGCGAGCGCGCTGTGGTGGACTGCTACGTTATGGCACTCCCAGTCCCCCGAATGAACGATCCGGTCCAAGGGAGCGAACGGACGCCGGCTGGGGAAGCTGTTGCCGATCGCCAGCGCCTGCCACGGCGCGGCGAACTCGCGCAGCGCTCCGCGGCTGCGGCCCCATTGATTGAAGTCGCCCATCACCACGGTCGGGCAAGCGTCGGCGCATCGCTCGCAATGGCGCAGCATGGCCCTGATCTGCTCGCGCCGGCGCAGGCCCGACAGGTCGAGATGCGCGCCGAGAACGCGCAGCCGCCGGCCTTCGACCAGCATGTCCGCGCGAATCGCCCCGCGCGGCTCGAGCGTCGGCAGCGGCAGCGGTTCGGCGATTTCGATCGCGATGTCCTTGCTCACCAGCAGCGCATTGCCATGCCAGCCCAGGCTGCGCGGCCGCCGGGCGACCGGCGCGGCACGCCACGGCGTTTCCTCGAGCATCGCCTTCGGCAGCACGCTCTCGCGCTCGCCGAAGCGCCGGTCGCATTCCTGCAAGGCGATCACGTCAGCATGGAGCTCGCGCAGCACGGCGATGATCCGCTCGGGATCGCGCCGGCCGTCGAGGCCCACCGCCTTGTGGATGTTGTAGCTGGCGAAGGTCAGCTGCATGCCCGGGGATAACGCCTAGGGTCCAGACCCACAACTGGCAATGGCCGTGATCGCCCTCAGGAGGCCGCTGGCTAGGAGCGCAGCGCAGGCGCGTAG
This sequence comes from uncultured bacterium, assembly GCA_965977975.1. Classification (GTDB taxonomy): domain Bacteria; phylum Pseudomonadota; class Alphaproteobacteria; order Sphingomonadales; family Sphingomonadaceae; genus Croceibacterium_A. Next base: position 16 of record CBHCZH010000218.1, on the reverse strand, counting down.
CCATAGCTACGCGCAA
>CBHCZH010000217.1:0-3915 GCA_965977975.1 uncultured bacterium | reverse complement strand
TGTTCGCCAGCTTCGCGATGCTGATGAACTTCCCGCGCTTCAACAAGATGAAGGGCATGGGCCAGATCGTCAGCTGGTCCGTGCGCGACGAGAGCCTGCACTGCGAGGGCATCACCCGCCTGTTCCACGCCTTCGTGCAGGAACGCGGCTGCCTGACCAAGTCGGTCAAGGAAGACATCCTCGACATGTGCCAGAAGACCGTGCGGCTCGAGGACGCGTTCATCGACCTCGCGTTCGAGCAGGGCCCGGTCCCCGGCATGACCTCCAAGGAGATCAAGCGCTACATCCGCTACATCGCCGACTGGCGCCTCGGCCAGCTCGGCCTGCCGAGCATCTACATGGTCGACGACCACCCGCTGCCCTGGCTCGCGCCGCTGCTGAATGGCGTCGAGCACGCCAACTTCTTCGAGACTAGGGCGACCGAGTATTCGAAGGCGGCGACGCGCGGGAACTGGAACGACGTGTGGGCGAGCTTCGACTCCCGGGTCAAGGCGAAGAGCGCGGCGGCGAACGAGGCCGACGAGGGGGATGGGCCGGGGTTGTTCGGGGATGCGGGTAGCGGGAGCGTGGCGGCGGAGTGATTGCTTGGCCGGTCAGAACGTGATAGGAACGAGTCGTGTCCGCAAGGAGAACATGACGTGTCGAAGTCTACTCGCAATTCCGGTAAGCCCTGGACGCCTGTAGAGGTGAAGTCCATGAAGGCGATGGTCAAAGAAAACACGCCCACGAGAGTGATCGGCTTTAAGCTTGGGCGCACGGAGGGCGCAGTCTATAACAAGGCTTCGGAGAAGGGCATTTCGCTGAAGCCTACGAACCAGTCCCCTTACAATCGGCAGAAGTAAGCTTGGCACCCGCTGCTGACGACGGAATAGTCTATGCGCAGACTGACAGCCGAACAGGTGGAAAGAACAAGGCGGCATTGCGCTGGATGCGGCCACACTCCGGACAGTGTGGCGAAGCGGGGGTCTTGGATAGAGTGGAGTGGCCGAATTTGGTGTCCACGATGTGCCGACGATGAGGGTCTTTACTAAGAGTTTTTGAAGGCAGCCCGACAGGAGCTAACTATGAGCTGGGATCGAGATCGCGATAGGAGCCGTCCGGGGGACGGATCTGGCGAAGATCGGGGCAACAAAGAATATACGCCGTCTCCCGGGCGAACCGAGGATACGCTTCCAGATCGGGATCGGCCGCCGCAAAATCCGAATGAGTGATCCTAAATTCAAAACTGAATACGGGATTTCGCGTTTAATCCGGTACACTGCCAAGAGGCAGAGCTTTTTTGACGCGCTTCATCGGCAGGTGTTGATCGTGAACACGGTCGCTGGCAGCTCTGCCTTTGTCACGCTACTTGCGGACCGACCCCAAGCGGCAATTTGGCTGACAGCTTTGGTTGCGATCGGTTCTGCTCTCGACAATGCAGTCGGTTTTGCCGAACGAGCCCAGAAGTACGCTAGCCTGCGTTCGCGCTATTACGATTTGTACTGCGAGGTTGTTGCCAAGAGGGAAGATGCCTTTAACGCTGAGCATTTTCGTCAAAAGAGGCTTCGAATTGATGGAGATGGGCCACCGCGGAAACGCGTTCTAGACGTCATTTGCAGAAATGAAGAGGACGTATTTCGCGGTTACGCTCACGACGATACGATTTACATCGGCCCGGTTCGCTACGCGTTAAGGCACCTCGTCGACTTGCCGCCTAGGCATTGGAAAACCGTCAAGGAGCACCGTGGCGTGAACAAGGCAAGCCAGCCGGTTGCGGCGCCCGAGACCATTGGATAAGGATCTCGTTATGTTCTCGCCGGGAAGTTCCGGGGACACCGCGTAATTGAGGTAGCCACCCTCCTGCTTAGGTGCGGAGTCGCCTTTCGGCGCTCCAGAGCAGGAGGATGACCGATGACGATCTATGCAGGATTGGATGTGAGTGACAAGACCACGCACATCTGCGTGGTCGATGGCGCAGGCATGATCGTGCGCCGCGACGTGGTGGCGAGCGATCCGGAGGTGTTGGCGAAGTGGCTGCGGCGGTATTGTCCCTCGCTGGCGCGGGTGGTGCTGGAGACGGGGGCGCTGTCGACCTTCCTCTATCACGGCCTCCTTGAGCGCGCCGTGCCGGTGACCTGCATTTGCGCGCGCCACGCCAGAAAGGCGCTGTCGGCGCGGATCAACAAGAGCGACGTGAACGATGCCGAGAGCCTGGCGCAGCTGGCCCGCACCGGCTGGTTCAAGCCCGTCCACATGAAGGCCGAGGGAACGCATATCGACCGGGCGGCGCTGAAGATCCGCGAGCAGCTGGTCTCCTCGCGCAATGCCATGGCCAGCCAGCTCAGAGGCATGCTCAAGCTGTTCGGCCTGCACCTGGAGAGTTCCGGGGACAGGAGAGTTCCGGGGACAGCATACCAATTAGCTGGCTAACCGGCTCGATTTTGACGTTTCCGCGGCGCCCCACCGATCCCCTAAAAGAGCCAGGTCTGGGGCCTCGGCATCGGCTTGTAATCGGCGGCTCTGACCAGCGAGAGGATGCAGCGGATGAAGAACCATACCGCGCAGAGCAGCCACACCAGGATCACGCCGAAGAAGCCGAGGAAGAAGCCGGCCGGCGGCGGGTCGGATTGGCCCGCGAGCTCCTGGTCGATGACGATGCCGAAGATGGCGACGAACCAGAACGCGAACATGACCAGGAACACCGCCGCTCCGATCCAGAAGGTCCGGATCAGATAAGTGAAATGCGTGCGTTCCCAGTCCTGTGCTTCGGGGTCGTTGCGCCAGACATAGGCGAGCACCAGGCCGACGAAGACCGAGAACCCGAGGAGGATGTTCGCCAGGTAAAGCCCCGCGACGATCGTCGGGCGCTGCATCGTGACGCCCGGTCTCGGCGCCTGTTGCGATTGCCGCATAGCTTGCGTGGTCTCGTCCATCGGCCGTCCCCCTGGCGTCGTGCCTTGCTTGGTACAACGTCGGGATCGCAGGGGGAAGCGGCAGGGGGCTACCGCCAATGTCCGATCTGCTATGCCCCTAGCAAGCGAAGGAACCACCGATGCTGCCAGCCCTTCTCGCCCTCACCGCCGCGTCGCTGTTCACCGGCGCGGCGCTGTACATCAGCCGGGCCGAGCATCCGGCGCGCCTCGGCTTGAGCGAGGCCGCCGCGCTCGCGCAGTGGCAGCCGAGCTACAAGCGCGCGGTGCCGATGCAGGCGGGCCTGGCGCTGCTGTCCGCCGCGCTCGGGCTGTGGGCGTGGGTGGACACGCGCGAGCCGCTCTTGCTGGCGGGCGCGTTGCTGAGCCTCGCGGTGGTGCCGTTCACGCTCTTCGTCATCATGCCGACCAACAAGCGGCTGATGGCGGCCTCGCCCGAAGAGGCCGGACCAGAGATGCGGCCGTTGCTCGTCAAATGGGGCGCGCTCCATTGGGTGCGCAACGCGCTCGGGCTTGCCGCCATGCTCGCGTTTCTCGTCGCGCTTGCGAGGTAGGTGGGGCCGCGGCCGCCTGTTGACACCCTCGCCCACCCTCGAATAATCCGCCTCCATCCATTCGGAGCGAACCATGCCGGAGATTGCCGCCCGCTGAGCCGATGGGGGATTGTGTCCCCCGTCAGCCGCACGCCGCCCTCGCTGCCTAAGCGGGGCGTGCGTTGTCGCATGCCAGCAGGGGCATTTCCCAGTGAACGTATCGAAATACGAACAGCGCGTGCTGCACGCGCTGGCGCAGGGCGGCGTGGTCCGTCTTCTGCGCGACGAAGACGGCCGCATCGTCGCGGCCGATTGCTTTACCCGCGACGGGTTCCGGCTCGCCGATTGCACGCCCGGCTTGTTCCGCAAGCTCAAGCGGCGCGGGCTGATCGCGAGCTACGATCGTCAGCCGTACCGGATCACCCGGCTCGGGCTCCTCGCGGTGCGGGCGCAGTTGGATAATCGGTGAATCT
>CBHCZH010000216.1:0-3969 GCA_965977975.1 uncultured bacterium | reverse complement strand
TGAACACCGAAGTGACGATGCCGATCATCAGCACCACCGCGAAGCCGCGGATCGGCCCGGTGCCGAACAGGAACATGATCACCGCGGCGATGACATTGGTGATGTTCGCGTCGAAGATCGCGCGGCTCGCTTCCTTGTAGCCTGATTCGACCGCCTGGACCACACGGCGGCCCTTGGCGCGCTCCTCACGGATACGCTCGTTGATGAGGACGTTCGCATCGACCGCAGCGCCGACGGTGAGCACCAGACCGGCAATGCCCGGCAGGGTCAGCGCGGCGAGCGGCCCGAACAACGCCATCACGCCGAGGATCATCAGGATATTCAGGATCAGGGCGGCGCACGTGTAAAAACCGAACCGCCCGTAGGTCACGATCATGAACAGCATCAGCGCGCCAAGGCCGACGAGCAGCGCGATCGCGCCTTTCTCGATCGAATCCGCGCCCAGGTCGGGGCCAACAGTGCGCTCCTCGATCACCGTCAGGTCGACCGGCAGCGCACCGGAGCGCAGCGCAATGGCGAGCTGATTGGCGGTCTCTACGGTGAAGCCGCCTGAAATCCGCGCGGAACCGCCGTAGATCGGCTGTTCGATGTTTGGGGCCGACAGGACTTCGCCGTCGAGGATGATGGCGAACGGCTTGTTGACGTTATCGGTGGTGAGCCGCGCGAAGCGGGCGCCGCCCTGCGCGTCGAAAGTAATATTGACGATCGGTTCGTTGGTTTGCTGGTCGAAGCTCTGCTGGGCGTTGGTCAGCGAATCGCCGCGAATGCCCCCGAGCCGCTTGACTGCGATCGAGGTGCCTTCGCCCGGCGTACCCGGCGCATAGGGCACGATCTCGCTGCCCGGCGGGGCGATACCTTGCGCGATGTCGGACTGCAGGGCGGTCTGGTCGACCAGCTTGAACTCAAGCTCGGCTGTCTGGCCGAGCAGGTCCTTGAGTTGCTGCGGATTCTGCAGGCCCGGCACCTGCACGACGATGCGCTCGTCGCCCTGGCGGATGATGGTCGGCTCGCGCGTGCCGAGCGCGTCGATACGCTTGCGCACCACTTCGGTGGCGCTTTCCATCGCGTTGTCGACCGCGAGCTCGAGCCCGGCCCCGGTCTGCGAAATGACGAAGCGGCTGCCGTCGACCACCTGGATCGTCCAGTCGCGCTGGCCGGTCAGCCCTGCGCCGGTAGTCAGCGGTTCGAGCAGGTCTCGCGCGGCGTCTACCTGGCTGGGGTCCTCGAGCAGGAAAGACAACCTGCCGCCCGACGTCGAGATGTCGCCGATGCGGATACGCGGCTCCGCGTCACGTAGCGCATTGCGGACCGCCTCCTCCATCGTTTCGAGACGCTGCGTGGCGACCTGGCGCGCATCGGCCTCGAGCATCAAGTGGCTGCCGCCGGCAAGGTCGAGCCCGAGGTTGACCATCGGGTTGGGCAATGCGGCGGGCCAACTGGCCCCGGTCAGCGAGACCAGGGAGGGAACGGCGGCAAGCGCGAAAAACAGCGTAACGGCCCACAGCCACAGCCGTTTCCACAGCGGAAAGTCGAGCATGTTCTAGGCTGCCCGCACGATCAGTCGTTGGCCGGCTTGCCGCCCGGCGGCACGATGTCGCCGAGCGTTGCCTTGACCGCCTTGACGCGCACGCCCTGGGCGATCTCGATCTCGGCGTACTGGTCGTCGACCTTGGTCACCTTGCCAAGCAGGCCGCCGGCGGTGACGACCTGATCGCCCTTCTTGACCCCGGCGATCTTCTCGCGATGCGCCTTCTGCTGGCGCATCTGCGGGCGGATCAGCAGGAACCAGAAGATCGCAACCATGCCGATGATCGGCAGGAAGGTGGTCCAGGCCGGAGGTCCGCCCGTGGCGGTTCCGGCTGCGAGGATATCAAGCATGGTTTCGGCCCATCAGATCGCCAGAATTGGCAGGGATGTCGTGAGGGGCGCGCCCCTTTTCAACGGCACCTCCCCGGTGTGGCGGCCCCGCTAGCAGCAAAGCATGGGTCACGCAATCAGCGGCGCCGAACGACGCTTTTCCCCTCCCGCTTGCGGGAGGGGTCAGGGGTGGGTGTGTGCGGCGCTCTGGCCCACCCCCAGCCCCTCCCGCAAGCGGGAGGGAGTTGCGCTTGCCTCACCGCCGCCTCTTGCCTATAGGCGCGGCCTCCACTGGATCGGGACGTAGCGCAGCCTGGTAGCGCATCACACTGGGGGTGTGGGGGTCGCTGGTTCGAATCCAGTCGTCCCGACCAGTGGTTTCCCCCGTCCCCGCCAGCGAGTGGCGCCCGATCCGATGTCCGCCGCCCAACCTGTCCGAGGCGCCCTGCTGTGCATCGCGGCGCTTGCGCTGTTTGCGTGCATGGACGCGACCACCAAGTACCTCGCCGAAAACCATGCCGCGCCGCTGATCGTGGGCGTGCGCTATTTCGGCAACCTCGTGCTGATGGCCGTGCTGCTTGGCCCGACCCACGGCCGGCAAATGATGCGGACGCGGCGGACCGGCCTGGTGCTGCTGCGAGCGCTGTGCCTCGCCGCCGCGTCGCTGCTTATAGCGCTGGCGCTGCAGCGGATGCCGGTCGCAGAGACGACCGCGATCACATTCCTGGCGCCGATCCTGCTCGTCGGCGCCGCCGGGCCGCTCCTCGGCGAGCGGACCGGATGGGCCGGCTGGATCGCCACACTGGCCGGATTCGCCGGGGTACTGCTGATCGTTCGGCCAGGTAGCGGGCTGGTGGCGAGCGGGGTGATCCTGGTGCTGTGCGCGGTGGTGACAAACCTCGGCTACCAGCTGCTGTCGCGCGTGCTGGCGGCGGGCGAGAGCACTTTCGCGCTGCTGTTCTACACCGCGCTGACGGGCTCGATTCTCTACGGCCTTGCCCTGCCGTGGTTCATCGAGGACCGCGCCCCCAGCCTGCTCGAGGCGGTGCTGATGCTGAGCCTCGGGGTCTACGGCGGGCTCGGCCACTTCATGTTCACCGCAGCGTTTCGCTACGCCCCGACCTCGCTTCTAGCGCCGCTCAATTACCTGCAATTGCTGTGGGCGGGGCTGCTCGGGTGGATCGTGTTCGGCCATGTGCCCGACGCGGTCAGCCTGCTCGGCATGGCAATCGTCGCCGGATCGGGCGTCGCGGTCGCGCTGAAGACGCACAGGGCGCCGGTGAAACGGACGGCTTAACGGCGGCGATCCCGCAGGCCCCCTCCGTCCGCTGCGCGGACACCTCCCCCGTAAACGGGGGAGGATCAGACGCACCAAATCCTCCTCTGTGTACGGGGGAGGTGCCGAGCATGGCGAGGCGGAGGGGGCCAGTCCGGGCGCGCCCTAGAACCTGAAGCCCGCCGTCACGCCGTAGCTGCGCGGCGGCAACAGCGTGCCGCCGATGGCGCGGCTGGTCGAGATCGAGAAGCTGCCCGCGTAGACGAGCTCGTCGGTGATGTTCTTGACCCACAGATTGACGCTGTAATCGCGGTCCGGCGATTCAAAGAGGATGTTCGCGTCGAGCTGGATGTAGCCGTCCTGCGACAAGCGATCGTCGTTGAATTCGGTGTGGTACTGCTTGGAGCGGTAGGCGAAGTTCGCACCCGGGGTGATCGTCCCTCCGTTGGCCAGCTCGATCTGGTAAGTCGGGTTGAGGTTGACGCTCCACTTGGGCGACATGCGGGTGGCGTTGCCCGACAGATCCTGCAACAGCTCCTCCGGATCGGCCCCCGGGGCGAACAGCCTGGGATCGAGAGGATCGGACGCCGAGAACTCGGTGAACTCCGAATGGAGATAGGCGATCGCGGCGTTGAGGGTAAACGCGTCGGTCGGCTGCCACAGCATCTCGACCTCCGCGCCATAGGCTTCGGACTCCGCCGCGTTGGTCAGCGTGCTCGTGAAGAACGGGGGCGTCGGGATCGGCCGGGTCAGCGAGAACTGCCCGTTCTTCAACCGTTGGAAGAATGTGGCGACGTTGAAGTTGAGCGTGCCGGCGGCGTACTTCGTGCCGACTT
>CBHCZH010000215.1:0-4065 GCA_965977975.1 uncultured bacterium | reverse complement strand
TCTTCGCGCTGTTCCCCGACACCGCGCTCGAGGACGATGCCGAGGAGATCGCCTGGGGCCTGGTCAACCTGTTCCACCGCGCCGCGGCCAAGCGCGGCGCGCAGCTCGACCGGGCGACCGACGAGATCCGCTGCCTGCTCGCTTCGGACGACGGGTCCGAAGTGCACGCGAGCGAGCTCGAGAGCCAGATCGACCGGGCCCGCGCCGCCGAAACCGCGCAGCTCGGGCTCGAGGCGCTGCGCGAAGCGGCGGCGCTGCTCTACTCGCAGGAGACCGGCTCGTCGTGGCGGCCGCCCGGCGGCTCGCGGCTCAACCATTCGCGGCACCTGACCTCGGCGGTGATCGACGGCCCCGATTTCCTGCGCGCCCGCGCCGGGTTCCGCCGCAATGAGCAGATGCTTTCGCTGAAGCCGCGCTAACTGGTCGCGTTCGCCGGTAGCGGCGTGCTCGAGCAGCTCGTCATCCAGGCCAAGGAGCAGGGCATCGCCGTGGTCGACCGGCGCGGCCCGCTCGGCACCAACCCACGCCATGCGGCGCGCGCGGCGGCCGCGGGCTGAGGGAGCGCGGCCGGGCCGCGTCGCTCCGGTCCGGCTCGGCTCCGCTGCCTGTTTTCGCTTGTTCTTTGACTTGCGCACGGCAAGGTTCCCTCGCGATGAAGACCGCTCTCGATCACCTGCCTGAAGCCAAGCGCCGCGAGCTGGCCCATGTCGTCGAGACGATCCGTGAAGGCTTCGCGTTCGCGATCGCGCGCCGGACGATGCCAGACCTGCGCGGCGGCCGCTTGCTCAAAATCATCCTGTTCGGCAGCTATGCGCGCGGCGACTGGATCGAGGATCCGGTCGGGCGGTATTTCTCGGACTACGACCTGCTCGTCATCGTCGATCGCGAGGCGCTGACCGATGTGCCGGAATTCTGGCTGAAGACCGAGGAGCGGCTGCTCCAGGAGCTCGCCGCCGGCGAGCGGCTGCGCACGCCGGTCAGCCTCATCTACCACAGCCTCGATGACGTGAACGAGAAGCTTCGCCTCGGGCGCTATTTCTTCATCGACATCGTGCGCGACGGGATCGTGCTCTTCGAGGAGGCGGGCTTTCCGCTCGCCGAGGCGCAGCCGCTTAGCGCGGCCGAGGCGCTGCGCGAGACGCGCGAATATTACGAGGAATGGTTCGAAAGTGCGTGCCGCAGATTGGAATTGGCCCAAAATGCCCTGTCGAAGAACTATCTGAAAGAAGCCGCATTTGACTTTCATCAGGCGACAGAGCGCTTCTACCACTGCCTGTTTTTGGTGCGCACGCTCTACAGCCCGAAGACGCACAACCTGAACCAGCTGCGTCAGCTCGCCGAGGACGTCGAGCCTCGTCTCAAGGCGGTTTGGCCGCGCGACCGCAAGTTCGAGCGGCGCTGTTACGAGCTGCTCCGCGAGGCTTACGTGAAGGCCCGCTACTCGCGGCAGTATCGCATCAGCACGGAGCAGCTTGAATGTCTAAGGATGCGCCGTCGTGCTCTCCCGCTGAGAAACGACCAGCCGACGCATCACGACGGTGAGGTGCTCACGGCTTCCGCGTCGCCCCCTAAGGTCAGGCGGGTCCAGTCCGGAAAGGCACCACGCTCGAGAATGGCTAACAGCGCTCGCGCGACTAGGCCGTCGGCGGCGTCGAGATCGACCGCGATCCGCGACGACAGTGTCCCCGAGTGCACCGCCTGCGAACGCGCCTGGTAGAGCTTCTTCATGTCGGCGAAGATTGTCTCGCGGTCGGCCACATCTTGCCCGAGCAGCCACGCGGCGCGAGTGCCGATCTTGTGGGTGATCTCGGTGTTGGCGGGGCTGTGGTCGTGCATCAGCGCGATCTCGGCGGCGATGCCCAGCTCGAGCGCGCGATCGACGCTCGAGGCAGCAAGGCGCGCTCGTCCAAGCCGATCGATCGCGCGAGCAAGGCTCTCGATCCCGCGAAAGGTCTCGAGCGCGACATAGGCGCGCGCAACCGCCACGGCCTCGACCGGGAATGACACTACCGGATGCGCGCGGAACGGCCCGAGCATTTGATTGCCGTCGCCGGCGACGAACAGCGCCCCGTGGTCCGGCCGAAGTGCCGTCAGCGGAAGCTCGACCGCGCCAGCGCTTGCGAGGAGGCAGGCGAGGCGCACTCGCGTGCGGACGGCTTCGCGGTGCTGCGCGTCGGGCAACGCGAAGCTCGCGTCGGCGCGCGCGGTTTCCCCCTCCGCGCGGTGCTCGAACGCAGGGGTGACGGCAAATGTCTGGCACAGCATCGCTGTGCCGGTCGGGAGCGGCAGGTTGTGAAAGGGGATGCGGGCCATTACCGATTCAAAGTGGTCGAGCGGTTGAGGGAGCAGCGCGATGCCGTCGCCCAGCTCGCACCGAGCGTCGATCTGTACCCCGAACACCGGCGAGACGTCCTCGTAGCGTGCGGCGTTGCGGGCGACTTCGTTCACAAATGCGGCGACGATAGTACCGGGCGGCATTTTTTCGACCAGGCGATCGATCGCCCATTCTCCGAAGCGGGGCGTGGCGCCCACGCAGCCGCCGTCGCCGGTGTAGATCCAGACGCTCCGGAAATCCCGGAACGGCTCGAGCGCCGCGAGCGCATCGCTTAGCTTGGGCGCGGTGCTCTGCCGCCAAAGACCATAATGCTTGGCGCGGTGAATTTCGGCATATTCCGCGGCCGCGGCTTGCAGCAGATCGATCGCGGATTTTGGCTGGCCTGTCATGCGAGCAGTTTAGCTGATCACCTCCGGTTCCGAAATCGTACCCGACAACAGGAACGGATGAAGCGGCCAAAAAAAAGGCGGCGAAGAAGAAGCGCGCGATATAGGTCTGGCGTGCTTAGCGTCCTGCTCTTAGCGACAGATCTTCGAAACCTCGTCACCCCTGACGATAACGCACGGCGGCTATCAGGGTCTGGCAATTGAGCTCCGAACGGCCGGAAAGGGCGCAAACTTGCCGCTCGCCCCACTCCACTCTCGCCAGTTGGCGCAAACCACTCGACACGCGCATGTCAGCCTGGGGAGGGCGACTTAATACCGTCACGTGCCGTTGCCGCGCCGAGACTTTCACTCGGCTTGAACAGTGCGCAGCGCCACGCCCGGGTCGGCCACGCTGCGTGACACCATGCAGGCAAGGGACCCTCTGGCGATGCTTCCTTTTCCGATCCAGGTTCGCGTCGTGGCGCTCCAAGCCCGGTCGTGAGGAACATGCTGTCGATTGGCGTGGATTTCCCGTCCCTCGCCGGACCAATCCCATCTCGTTGCCAGCCCTGATGGCTCGGCCGCGGCGGTGCGCAACCCGCGGCCCTGCGGCCCGTGTTGCCCTGACAGGCTGCCCGCGCCGGCCTTGGGCCGGGGTTTCCCTCCGGCTGCGCCCGCGGTGCGCGCCGCCGCCTGGCCGCGCCCTTCTCCGGGCTGTCGACGGGATGGTCCCGGCGACGAACAGGAGACCTACCATGACCAACATCGTGATCCTCGTCGGCAACCTTGGAGCCGACCCGCAGAGCCGCACCACTTCGGGCGGCACGGACGTCGCCACCTTCAGCCTTGGCACCAGCCGGGTGAAGCGCGACAGCGAAGGCAAGACCTACAAGGACGAGAGCGGCTTCACCGCCAAGGACACCGAGTGGCACCGCGTCACCTGCTTCAACGGGCTCGGCCGGGTCATCGCCCAGCACGCGGTCAAGGGCATGCTCGTCTCGGTCCGGGGCCGGCTGCACAACACCCGCTGGACCGACGGCGAGGGCGTGGAACGGTTCGGCTACGAGATCATCGCCGACGACGTCCAGTTCCTCAACCGGCCGCGTCAGGCCGCCGCTGACGAGCAGGACGATCAGTCCGAAGCCGAGGACGATCTGCCCTTCTGATCTCTTCGCGGCGCCCGGCGGCTTCGGTCGCCGGGCGTTTTTTCGTGCGTTGCGGGTGATGGAGAGAGGGGAGGGCTCGTCTCGGAGAGGCCCAGTGTGGCGGACGGCGGAGCGGCTATCAAGGATGCGCGGTACCCCCCATTTGCTTCGCAAATCGGTTACCCCACGCCCCGCTTCGCGGCGCGAAAGCGTGCGCTTT
>CBHCZH010000214.1:0-4122 GCA_965977975.1 uncultured bacterium | reverse complement strand
ATCGAGGTCGTCCACAAGGATCGTCGCGCTCGGGCGGTCGCCGGGGTAGGCGCGCGCGGGGTCCTCGCTCGCCTTGCCGGCCATCAGCGCGGCGCCTTGGGCGAAGCAGTTCATCAGCAGGATGCGGTGGTGCGCCGGGTCGAGCGCGTCGCCGGGGGCAATGCTGGCGATGAAATCGACTGGCACGAGATGCGTACCCTGATGAAGCAGCTGGAATACCGCATGCTGCGCATCGGTGCCTACACCGCCCCAGGTGATCGGCGCGGTCGGGCCGGCGGGCGTGCCGTCAATTGTCACCGACTTGCCGTTCGATTCCATCTCGAGCTGCTGGAGGTAGCTCGGAAACAGCCGCAGCCGCTCGTCGTAGGCGAACACTGCGCGGGTCTCGGCGCCCTTGAGCCGCGCGTAGAGCAGGTCCGCGAAGGCAGCGCGCAGCGGCAGGTTGGCACGGCCGTCGGTGTCGCGAAAGTGCTCGTCCATCGACGCGGCGCCGTCGAGCATCGCCTGAAAGTCGTCCCACCCAATCGCCACCGCGACCGGGAAGCCGATCGACGACCAGATCGAGTACCGCCCGCCGACGCTCTCGGCGAAAGGCAGCACGCGCGTTTCGTCGACGCCCCATTCGACCGCCTTTTCCGGATAGGCGGTGAGCGCGATCACGCGGCCGTAAGGGTCGACGACGCCGTTTTCCTCGAGCCAGCGCAGCGCACTCGCGGCGTTGGTCATGGTCTCGATCGTGGTGAAGGTTTTCGACGCGACCGCAATCAGCGTGGTCGCCGGATCGCAGGCGGCGAACGCCGCTTCCAGCGCCACCCCGTCGATGTTCGAGACGACGTGGACGTCCACGCGCGCCAGATCCCGCGCTAGCGCGTCGACGGCCAGTGCCGGGCCGAGCGCGGAGCCGCCGATGCCGATATGGATCAGGTGCCGAACCTCGCCGAGCGCGCCGTCATGGATCGCTTCGACCAGTAGCCGCATCCGCTCGCGCAGGGCGGCCGCTTCCTCGACGCTCGCTTCCTTGCCGACGCCGCGCAAGGCCGAATGCTCGGCCGCGCGGTTCTCGGTTGCATTGACCACGTCGCCGGCGAAGAGCCTCCCTCGCGCTTCGGCGAAGCCCGCCGCTTCCGCGAGCCCTTCGAACCCGTCGAGCAGCGCATCGGTCAGGTGCGTTTTCGAGCAGTCGAACAGTATCCCGCCCTCGGGAAGCTCGAACCGCGCCGACAGCTTCGCCACGCGCTGCGGATCGGCCTCGAACAGCTCGCCCAGCGTCGCGTCGGGAGCCTTGAGCGCTCGCCAGGCCAGTTCGCGCTTGTTCGACACCCGACTTTCCCCTTTCCTACAGACGGCCAACCCGGCTAGGCCCTCGCGCGATTATTGCAACAGGCAAATCTCGGCTCAGTCCGAGCCCTTCCATGGGCACCGCGACCATTGGGACCATTCGGCCCCGGACAGCGTCAGAAGTGTCAGGTTCGTCAGGAAACGGACTGCGGACATGAACGAATCGCTGCCCGCCGACGCCGAGACTCCCGCCGAGCCAACACCGACCGAGAAGCCGAAGAGGAAGAAGAAGCAGGACAGCTTCCTGGTCTTCCTGATCAAGCTGGTCGTGATCGTCGTGCTGTTCCGCACGCTGCTGTTCACCAGCTTCATGATCCCGAGCGAATCGATGATGCCGCGCCTGCTCGTCGGCGACTACCTGTTCGCTGCAAAGTGGCCGTACGGCTATTCGGGCGCGTCACTGCCGATCGACGTGCGGACCGAGAACGGCCGGATCTTCGGCAGCTTGCCCGACCGGGGCGATGTCGTGATCTTCAAGCATCCGATCGACCGCACCGATTACGTCAAGCGCGTGATCGGCCTGCCGGGCGACCAGGTGCAGATGGTCGCGGGCGTGCTGCACCTGAACGGCCAGCCGGTGAAGAAGGAACGGGTCGCCGATTTCGTCGTCAGGATCCAACCCGACGGCCATTGCCGCGAAGCGCGCTTCGCGAAGCGCGACGCGGAAGGTTTCGTATGCCGCTATCCCCGGTTCCGCGAGACGCTGCCGAGCGGCGTGAGCTACGAGGTGCTCGACTTGGGGCTGGGACCCGCTGACACCACACTGCCGGTGGTCGTGCCCGAGGGCATGCTGTTCCTGATGGGCGACAACCGCGACAACTCGCTCGACAGCCGGTTCCCGGCGGTGCCGCAGCAGGGCATCGGCCTCGTGCCGGTCGACAACTTGGTCGGCGAGGCGAGCTTCATGTTCTTCTCGACCGACGGGACCGCCGAATGGATCAAGCCGTGGACCTGGTTCACCGCGGCGCGCTGGGAACGTATCGGGCAAGGCATTTGAGCGGGCTCAAGTCGAGTTCTTTGGACGAGGAAACGCGCGGCTGGCTCGAAAGCCTGGGGTTCGCCGTTGCCGACGAGGCGCTATGGCTCGAGGCGCTGACCCACGGCAGCACCGGCGACGAGCGCGATTACGACCGGCTCGAGTTCCTCGGCGACCGCGTGCTGGGCCTGTCGATCGCCGAATGGCTCTATCGCCACAATCCCGCGGCGGCCGAGGGCGAGCTGGCCCAGCGCCTCAACGCGCTGGTCAGCCGCCAGGTCTGCGCCCAGACCGCACGCGAGATCGGTGCGCCCACCCACGTCCGCCTCGGCAAGCAAGCGCGCGACGACGGCGCGGCCGATAGCGACAACGTGCTCGGCGACATCATGGAATCCCTGCTTGGCGCGAGCTACCTCGAAAGCGGCTTCTCGGCCACGCGCGATATCGTGCATCGGCTGTGGCAGCCCTCGATCGAAGGCCGCGCAGGTCGCGCCAAGCATCCCAAGAGCGCGCTGCAGGAATGGGCCGCGGGCAACCGGCGCAAGCCGCCCGAGTACGAGGTCGTCGCGCGTTCCGGTCCGGATCATGCGGCCCGGTTCACCGTTCGGGTATCCGTGAGGAATGTCGGCGAAATCGAAGCCACCGCGGGCAGCAAGCAGGACGCCGAGACTGAGGCGGCAAGGTTGTTCATGGAGAGGTTCGGGTGAGGTGGCACAATCAGTCCCCCTCCCGCTTGCGGGAGGGGCTAGGGGTGGGCCAGTGGGCCGCCTCGACACGCGCCCACCCCCAACCCCACCCCCCAGCGGGAGGGGAGCTATGATACGCTGCGGTGTCGTAGCGGTCATAGGCGCGCCCAACGCCCGCAAGTCGACGCTGGTCAACCAGCTCGTCGGCCAGAAGGTCGCGATCGTCAGCGCCAAGGCGCAGACCACCCGAGCGCGCCTGCTCGGCATCGCCCTGGAAGGCGAGACGCAGATCATCCTCGTCGACACGCCCGGGATCTTCGCGCCGCGGCGTCGCCTCGATCGGGCGATGGTGCATGCGGCCTGGGAAGGCGCGCAGGCGGCCGATGCGATCCGGCTGGTGGTCGATCCGGTGAAGCAGCGCCGTCACGAGCTCGAGCCGCTGCTCGAGGCGCTCAAGGACCGGCCCGAGCGCAAGCTGCTCGCGATCAACAAGGTCGATGCGAGCGCCAAGGAACCGTTGCTGGCGCTCGCGCAGGACCTCACCGACAAGGTCGACTTCGCCCAGGTGTTCTTCGTTTCGGCGCTGACCGGCGACGGCGTGCCCGAGCTGAAGGCGCATCTCGCCGCGCTGATGCCCGAAGGCCCCTGGCATTACCCCGAGGACCAGGTCAGCGACGCCAGCGAGCGCCTGCTTGCCGCCGAAGTCACCCGCGAGCAGCTCTATCGCCAGCTCCACGAGGAGCTGCCCTACGACAGCGCGGTGCGACCCGAGAGCTATCAGCAGCGCAAGGACGGCAGTATCGAGATCCACCAGCAGATCGTTGTGGGGCGCGACAGCCAGAAACCGATCGTCCTCGGCAAGCGCGGCGCGCGCATCAAGGCGATCGGCGAGGCGGCGCGCAAGGAGCTGAGCGAGATCCTGGGCGTGCCCGTGCACCTATTTCTCCACGTCAAGGTCGAGGAGAACTGGGCGGAATCGCGCGAAATTTACGAAGAGATAGGACTGGACTGGGTACGCTAGCCCGCGATGGCAGCGGCACTCTCGCATCGCACACTGCTCAGGCACGACGAGGTGATGGCGGCCAGCATGGCCGCACGCAGCCGACGGGTCTCGGCCGGCTG
>CBHCZH010000213.1:0-4133 GCA_965977975.1 uncultured bacterium | reverse complement strand
GCCGCCGAAGGGGTGTTCGGCAAGGGCGCAGAAGGCCTCGCGCGGCTGATCGAGGACGTGCTGTCCAAGCAGGGCGAGCCCAACGGCTACATCGTCGGCCGCGAGGCCGGTGGGGCGTTCGTGCTCGGCGCCCGCTACGGTTCGGGCACGCTGTTCCATAAGATCGAAGGGCAGATGCCGGTATACTGGACGGGGCCTTCGGTCGGCTTCGACGTCGGCGCCAACGCGGGCAGCACCTTCGTGCTGGTCTACAACCTCCACGACAGCGAAGAGCTCTACGAGCGGTATCCGGCGGGCGAAGGCGCGGCCTACCTGGTGGGGGGCTTCAACGCCAGCTACCTGCGCAAGGGCGACGTCGTGCTGATCCCGATCCGCGCCGGCGCCGGTCTTCGGCTGGGGGTCAACGCGGGCTACATGAAGTTCTCGAAGCGGCAGCGCTGGCTACCGTTCTAGGGAACTTTCCCCTCCCGCTTGCGGGAGGGGTTAGGGGTGGGCGAACGCGAAGGCGGCCGACGGGCCCACCCCCGGCCCTCGCGCAAGCGGGAGGGGAGATAAATCACCGCTTGCGACCGCGCGCCCCTGTGGGCATGGAGCCGCCGCCATGCTCGAAAGACTCACCCAGCAGCCGCCCGATGCGCTCCTTGCGCTGATCAAGCTTCACGACGCGGACCCGCGCAGCGACAAGATCGACCTCGGGGTCGGCGTCTATCGGACCGGTCAGGGTGAAACGCCGGTATTCGGGGCGATCAAAGCGGCCGAGCGGAAGCTGGTCGATACGCAGGATTCGAAATCCTATCTGGGGCCCGAAGGCGACATGGGCTTCGTCCATGCGCTGATGCCGTATGTATTCGGGGACGACCCGACGCGCGGCGGGCGGATCGAAGGGATGCAAACACCGGGCGGCACCGGCGCGGTGCGGCTTGCGCTGGCGCTGGCGAAGCGGGCCGGCGTCTCTCGGGTGCTTATGGGCACCCCGAGCTGGCCGAACCACGCGCAAATCCTTGCCGACCTCGGTCTGGAGCTGGTCGCTTTCCCGCACGCGACGGCCGACGGCGCCGCCGATCTCTACGCGCTGCAAGGCGCGCTGGCCGATGCGGGAGAGGGCGATGCGGTGCTGCTGCACGGCTGCTGCCACAACCCGACCGGCATCGATTATACCCGCGAGCAGTGGGACGAGATCGCCGCGCTGCTCGGCAAAAGTGCGGTGCTCCCGATCGTCGACGTCGCCTACCAGGGTCTCGGTGAAGGGCTCGCGGAAGACGCATACGGCGCCAACGCGGTGATCAGCGCCGTGCCCGAGGCGCTGATCGCCTATTCCTGCGACAAGAACTTCGGTCTCTATCGCGACCGTGTGGGTGCGCTTTACGTCTTCGCGCGGGACGGCGAGCAACTGACGCGCACGCTTTCCAACGGCCATGCGCTGGCCCGCGCCGCCTGGTCGATGCCGCCCGATCACGGCGCCGCCGCGGTTCGGCTGGTGCTCGAAGACGAAACGATCACCGCACAATGGCTCGACGAGCTCGACCAGATGCGCGCGCGCATCCGCCAGGTGCGAGCGGCTCTGGGCGAGGCAGGCAGGGCCGGCGCGGTCGATCTCGCGCCTTTGGCTCGTGGACAGGGGATGTTCGCCGTGCTTCCCCTCAGCAAGGAACAGATCGAGCGTCTGCGTACCGATCACGGCGTCTACATGGCCGGCTCCGGTCGCATCAACATCGCCGGGCTGACGATGGGCAGCCTGCCGAAGTTCGTTACGGCTTTGGCGGACGTCACGACGGAGGTTCCGGCGTAGCCATGGACCGACAGCCGGTCCTCGAAGGGGAGCGGCTGCTGCTGAGGCCGCTGACCGAAGCCGATTGGCCCGCGCTGTATGCGGTGGCCTCGGACCGCGAGCTGTGGGCCGGGCATCCGTCGCACAATCGCTGGCAGGAGCCTGTATTCCGCAAGTTCTTCGACGACGCGCTGACCAAGGGCGGGGCGCTGGCGATCATCGACAAGTCGAGTGGCAAGATCATCGGCTCGTCGCGGTTCCAGGCCCATGATCCGGCTGGGGACGGCCTAGTCGAGATCGGCTGGAGCTTTCTCGCCCGAATCTATTGGGGCCGCGGCTACAACGCCGAGTTCAAGCGCCTCATGCTCGTGCACGCATTCAAGAGCGTGGCCAGAGTAAGGCTCCGGGTCGGCGCGAACAATGTGATCTCGCGCAAGGCGATGGCCAATATCGGCGGTCGCCTGACCGGCGAGACCTTCGTCGAGGAACGGGTCGGCCGTCCGGTCGAGCACGTGGTCTACGAGATCACGCGCGAGAGCTTTGCCGCAGGGCCGCTTGCGCAATAGGCTCGCCTCTTAGGGTGCATCCAACTTTAGATCGCCCCCTCACGAGCACGAACGAGATGTACATCAGCAAGTACCAAGCGCCGAGTTTCGCAGGTGAAACCACCGTCCAGCCGTGCTCCTGCCCCGGATAGACCCAGGCGCGGGCGAAGGTGCCCAGGTTCTCCGCGAGCCAGATGAATAACGCCACAAGCAGCCAACCGAGCAGCAGCGGCATCGAGCGCTCCTGGCGCCAGACGGTAAAGCACGCTCGTGTGCGCCAGAACAGAATGGCCAGGGCCAGGAACAGAGCCGCGCGTATGTCGGGCAGCCAGTGATGCGCGAAGAAGTTGACGTATACGAGCATCGCCAGCAGCTCGGGCCACGGGGCGCGCGGATAAGGCGCGAAGCGGATGGCGAAGATGCGGAACACGCGGGCGAGATAACTGCCCACCGCGGCGTACATGAAACCGGAGAACAGCGGCACGCCGCCGATCCTGAGCAAGGAACTTTCGGGGTAGAGCCATGAACCGGCCGACGTCTTGAACAGCTCCATGACAGTGCCGACGAGATGGAAGACGAGGATGACCTTTGCTTCGTGGAGCGTCTCGAGCCGAAACGCGATCATCCCAACCTGGATTGCCAGCGCGGCCACGACCAAGAAGTCGTAGCGGGCGAGAGGTGCATCGGCTGGATAAAGAAAGTGGGTCGCCAGCAGCAGCGCCAGCATCAACGCTCCGAACAGGCAGGCCCAGCCTTGCTTGAACACGAACAGGCCGAACTCGAAGAACCAGCTCGGCCAACCGGGAGCAGGGACAAAGGCTTCCAGCCAGTTCCGGATCGCGGAAAAGCGAGTATGACTGGACCTGTTCGAAAGGCGGGCGGTGAACCGTGTGTCACCATTCTCGCCGTTAGAGAACTCGCGGGTAACTTGGTGCACGGGGTCTCGCCTTCGGCTTGCAGAGGCGATAATCGTGCTCCACGGGACGCTGGGCTGTCCTGAGCAACTTATGAGCTTTCGTTGAAATCAGCTTGTGACGGCTGGTGCTTCCAAGCTTGAGGCACGCAATTTCTGGAATGCTCGAAGGATCGGAAGCGGCATTTCCGACGATGGGGCCTATTCCGCCCGCAGGCTCTCCAGCCGCTTCAGGTAACGCGCGACGGTGTCGATCTCGAGGTTGACTTCAGCGCCTTGTGCGAGCTCCCCGAGGGTCGTCACTTCGCTGGTGTGCGGGATCACATTGAGGCCGAAGTCGACCGAGCCGTCGGCCCGATCGGCGACTTCATTGACGGTCAGCGAGACGCCATCGACCGTGATGGAGCCCTTGGCGGCGATGAACGGCGCGAGCTCGGCCGGAGCGCGCACGGTCAGCCTGGTGGAATCGCCGACGGGCTCCCAGTCGGCGATCTTGCCGACCGCATCGACGTGGCCCGAGACGATGTGGCCGCCCATTTCGTCGCCGAGTCGAAGCGAGGGCTCGAGATTGATGCGGCGGCCTTGGTGCCACATGCCTCTGGCGGTGCGCGAAATTGTCTCCGCCGAAACGTCCACCGTGAACCACGCGGCCCCGGCCCGATCATCCTGAGCCTGTCGAAGGGCGCCGCGGTCGACGACGGTCAGGCACACGCCCGAGCAGGCGATCGAGGCACCGATCGCGATGCTTGCCGGGTCGAACGGGCAGGCGATCGTCACCCGCAGGTCGCCGCGCTGCTCGACTTTCTCGATGGTGCCTATGGCGGTGACGATGCCGGTGAACATTCAGCCTCCCTGCGGGTTCCGGTAGTAAACTTCGAGCGTGTCGCTGCCAAGCTGGCGGCGATCG
>CBHCZH010000212.1:0-4318 GCA_965977975.1 uncultured bacterium | reverse complement strand
AGTTGAACGGGCTGATGAAGCTGCACGGCCCGATCGGCACCCGCTTCCAGATGCCCATGTAGCCTTTGGCGCGCTCCGAGATGTCGAGCGGCTGGACTTCGCCGTAGTTGCGCGTGGCCTCTTCCGAGGCGATGCGGAAGGTGTCGATCAGCCGGGTGACCTCGCCTTCGGAATCCTTGATCGGCTTGCCGGCCTCGACGCAGAGCGCATAGGCTAGCTCGTCGAACCGCTCGCTGAACCGCTCGACGCAGTGCAGCAGCACGTCGCGCCGCTGGTAGCTCGCCAGCCGTGCCATCGGCTCGGCCGCACGAACCGCTCCTTCGATCGCCCGCTCGATCACGTCGGGCGTGGCGAGCGCGGTGCGGAACGCGACCTTGCCGCTGAACTTGTCGGTCACCTCGAGGTCGGCGTTGGGCTGCCCCGCTTTTTTTTGGCGTTTGCGGGGTAAATTGTCCTTGAGCTCCATAGCTACCCCCCCCCCCCCGCCGGGGGGTGGGGCCGGGGGTGGGCCAGTAATGCCGGGTGATGCTCGGCCCACCCCTGACCCCTCCCGCAAGCGGGAGGGGAATTCAATAGCCTCTTGTCAGATCGACCCGAGCTTCGAGCGCGTCGCCGGCGCGGAAGCGTTCGCAATTGCGCAGGAACCGCGCGGCCGCGCGCGCCTGGCTGGCAGGAGTCGGAATGCCCGAGAGGTGCATCGTGATATGCGCATTGTCGAGCGACCACAGCGGATGATCGGACGAAAGGGGCTCGGGATCGGTCAGGTCGAGCACTGCGGCAGCGATGCGCCGGGCGCGCAAGGCCTCGGTCAGCGCGTCCTGGTCGACGCAGTCGGCGCGGGCGAAATTGACCAGCACCGCCTCGCGCTTCATCGCCGCCAACTCGGCCCCGCCGATCATCCCGCGCGTCTCGGGCGTGCCGGGCACGGCGAGCACGATCCAGTCGAACGTCCCGATCAGGCTGCGCCAGTTGCGCGGGCGGCGGCTCGAGACCGCGCAGACTTCTACGCCGAAGCCCTGCAGGGCGCGTTCGATCGCCTGCCCGATCGCTCCGTGGCCGAGTATCAGCGCGCGGCTGCCGAGCAGGTCGCGCGTGCCCGGCGGCACGTCGAGCCATTCGTGCCGCTCCTGCGCACGCACCACCGCGGGATAGTCCTTGGCCACGGCCAGCATCGCCAGCACCGCGAACTCGGCGACCTGCCCCGTGGTCAGGCCCTTGCCGCAAGTCACAGTAACGCCCCGCCGTTCAAGGTCGGCGAGCGGCATCCAGTCGACCCCGGTGTAGGAGGTGTTGAGCCAGCGCAGGCCCTGCGCCAGTTCCACAGCCCGCAACGCCGACGCCTTCACATGGAGGTCGAACCAGCCGATCTCCGCCGCCGGGGCCATCGCGACGAGCTGCTCGGGCGAGCCCCACCAGCGCGCCTCGAGCCAATCCGGCAGCCCACTCTCGAGGAGGGAGCGCACGGAGTGAGGCAGGACCGCGACCGTCAGGACGACGCACCCAGGTCGCGCTCGATGGCGGCCGCCAGCTCAGCCTTCAGGCCTTGCGGAAACGACACCGAGCGGATGTCGTCGATGCGCCAGGCGCCGTCCTCGAGCACGAGATGAAGCTGGGCCTCGCGCGTCTCGCCCCAGCCGATGGCGAGATCGACATCAATGGTCGCGGCCGCGTCCGACACAGGGCCCTGCGGCCGCGCGGTGGCTTTGAACGCGGTGTGGTCCCAATCCTGGCATTCGCACAGCCAGGCGAAGTCCTGCAACTCGGCGACCTCGCCGTCGGAAAAGCCGGTCTTCCAGCGCTCGATGAGCCGGCGCAGATCGGCCGAGAAGATCGGGCGATCCCAGTCGGCCGGGTCGTCGGCGGCGAATTCGCGCATGTAGGGGGCATAGAAGCCCTCCACCGCGGCGGTCACGTCCGGAACGGCGGGTTCCGCGGCGGGAGATTCGGCCGCAACCTCGCCGGCCGCTTCGCCGCCCGCTTCGCTCTGGGCCGGATCCGAGCAGCCGGCGACGGCAAGGGCCAGCGGTGCCATCCAGGCAAGACGCATCAGGCGAGCCTCCATTCCCACCCGAGCGAGTCGCCGTCCATCACCTCGACGCCCTTTGCCGCAAGCTCGTCACGGATCGCATCGGAGGTGGCAAAGTCCTTCTCGGCCCGTGCTGCCTTGCGGCGGGTGAGCGCGTCATCGATCTCGGACTCGCCGATCGCCGCATCCTTGGGGCGCAGGCGCAAGTCGGCGCGAGACAGGCCGAGCAGGTCGAGGCCCAGCACGGCGTCCATCGCCGCCGCAGCCGTCAGCAGGGCGCCGGGCTCCATCTTCTTGAACGAAAGCAGTTCCTCGAAAACGGTGAGCGCGACCGCCGTATTGAGGTCGTCGGACACTGCTTCATCGAACCGCGCAAGCAGCGGCAGAAACAGGCTGTTCACCTCGTCACGCGCAAGCCGTTGGGTCCAGCCGCCGGGCGGTTGCTCGACCGGCTCAGCGTGTCGCGCCTTCAACGTCTCGATCGCCATCACCATCCGCTTGAGCCGCGTCAGCGCCGCGCCCAGCCCTTCCCAGCTGAACTCGAGCTCGCTGCGATAATGCGCCTGGAGGCACATCAGGCGATAGGCGAGCGGGTGGTAGCCTCTGTCGATCAGCAGCTGCAGACGCAGGAACTCGCCGGCCGATTTGCTCATCTTTCCCGAGCGTTCGACCAGGAAGTTGTTGTGCATCCACACGTTCGCCCCGCTCGCGTCGGAGTGGCAGAACGCCTGATTCTGCGCGATCTCGTTCGGATGGTGGATCTCGCGGTGGTCGATGCCGCCGGTGTGGATGTCGAACGGGAAGCCGAGCAGCTTCCCGCTCATCACCGAACATTCGAGGTGCCAGCCCGGCGCGCCGCGGCCCCAGGGCGAATTCCATTCCATCTGCCGCGTTTCGCCCGGCGGGGTCTTGCGCCAGATCGCGAAGTCGGCGGCGTTGCGCTTGCCTTCGACCGCCTCGATGCGGCTTTCGCCTTCATCGGTGACCGTCCGAGCCAGGCGGCCGTAGTCGGCCACTGTCGAGACGTCGAAGTAAAGGCCGCTGTCGAGCTCATAGCAGTGCCTGTCGGCGATCGACTGGGCGAACTCGAGCATCGGCTCGATGTAGTCGGTCGCCACCGACCATTGCGCCGGCTGACGGATGTTGAGCGCCTTGACGTCCGCCCAATAGGCCTCGGTGTAGTGCCGCGCGATGTCCCAGATCGACTGCGCGCGCTCCTTGGCCGCCTTCTCGAGCTTGTCCTCGCCAGCATCGGCATCGTCGGTCAGGTGCCCGACGTCGGTGATGTTGATGACGTGGGTGAGCTTGTACCCCTTCCAGCTCAGCGTCCGCCCCAGCACATCCGCAAACACATACGCGCGCATGTTGCCGATGTGCGGATAATTGTAGACCGTCGGCCCGCACGAATAGACTCGCACCTCGCCGGGGTGAATCGGCTCGAAGGTTTCGAGCTCGCGGGTCAGCGAGTTGAACAGGCGGAGAGGGGCGGTCATAGCCTTACTCCCCACTGCGGAAGGTCCACTCCGACCATCGTCCAGCCGAGGCCGTCGCGCTCGAAATGCAGGACCGGGCCCGCGCTGCCATCCTGGAACCGACCGACGCCTCTGAAGTGATTGAGGCCATCTCGTTCTACGCTCCATTCGATTTTCTGACCGCGCAGGCGTTTGGGTACGAGCGGTGCGGCAAGCGCGCCGGTTGAAATCAGCGCAGCCATTCCACGCGGCGTCAGCGCCTGATCGACGGCGAGACCGGCGAGCTCCCTAGCAACCCTGCCCTCCAGCCGGTCGAGTAGGCGGCCGTCGCCCGTTTGCGCATCGATCGCTTCGTCAACCTGCGGAGCGGCCGACGCTCGCGACGCCTGGAAGTCGATCCGGCTCTGCAGCTCTTGCGCGTCAGCGGACATCGCCGCGTCGCGGATGCCTTTCATGGCGAGCCACGGCGAGGCGTAATACCACCCGCCGAGCGCAAGACCGACGACGACTATTAGGGCGATCAGCTTATGCAAAGTCACTCCACCTCGAACAGCCCGGCCAGCTGCTCGATGATCGTCCCGCCCAATTGCTCCACATCCATTATCGTGACCGCGCGCTTGTAGTAGCGGGTCACGTCGTGGCCGATGCCGATAGCCACGAGCTGGACCGGGCTCTGCTTTTCGATCCACTCGATCACCTTGCGCAGGTGCGTCTCCAGGTAGCCGGCGCTGTTCACGCTGAGCGTCGAATCGTCGACCGGCGCGCCGTCGCTGATGACCATCAGGATGCGGCGGTCCTCGGGGCGGGCGAGCAGGCGGTT
>CBHCZH010000211.1:0-4392 GCA_965977975.1 uncultured bacterium | reverse complement strand
TTGTCGCCGGTGTAGATGCACATGTAGTCGCCGGCGGCTTCGATGTGCTCGATCGTATCCACGTCGACGCGGAAGATCTGTCCGCGGTCCTTGATGTTGATCATCCGCTCGTAACGGCCGGCGTTTTCGTCCTCGACCGGCAGGTTCTCGATCGCGTCCGGGGCGATCTCGGCGAGCACGTCCTGCAGCTTCTTGGCTTCGTCGGCGGATCGCTTCTCGGCGAGGCGTGTGCGCACGCGGTCGAGTGTGTCGGCGAGCTTGTCCTCGTCGACGGGCTTCATCAGGTAGTTGACCGCGTTGGCCTCGAACGCGCGGATCGCGTGCTCTTCGTAGGCGGTGACGAACACGAACAGGGGCGGCTCTATCTCCATCACCCCCTTGACCACGGAGAAGCCGTCGAACCCGGGCATCTGGATGTCGAGGAACACGAGATCGGGCTTCTCGGTCTTGATCGCGCGGATCGCTTCGCGCCCGTTGGCGCAAGTGCCGATGATTTCGACGTCGGAGTACGGCTCGAGCCGGAGCTGGAGACCTTGAATGGCGAGTTTCTCGTCGTCGACGATAAGCGTTCGGATGGTCATGCTTGGGTTCCCAGAGCCCGCTGGCCGGGCAGATTCGTAACGGGCGATGCGGCGGTTGGTTTCTCGGCGATGCGCTGCGCCTGCGGCTCCTCGTAAAGCTCGTAGGGGATTTCGATCGTCACGGTGAAACCGCCCTCGGGCGGATTGTCGATCTGGAAGCGGTGGTCGTCGCCATAGGCCTGGGCCAGGCGGTCGCGGATGTTGGCGAGGCCGACTCCGGTCGAAACCGCCTTGGTGCCCGACAGCCTGTCGCTGATCCGTGCCGCCTGCGCTTGCGCGCCGGGGCCGGTATCGGCCACCGTCACGCGCAGACGCGTGCCGATCGCCTGCGCGGTCAGGCTGATGCGCGCCCCTTCCTCCTGCGGCGAGACCGCGTACTTGATCGCGTTCTCGACCAGCGGTTGCAGCAGCAGCGAGGGAATGCTGGCCTTGGCCGCGGCGGGCTCGATCTTGAAGACGGTGCGCAGGCGCTCCTCGAAGCGCATTCTTTCGATATCGAGATACAGCTTCAGCGTTTCGACCTCCTGCGCGACCGAAACCTTCCCCCCCGGCTGGGTCACCAGCGTGTGGCGCAGGAAGCCCGACAAACGCGTCAGCATCGCGTTCGCCGGTTCGGTCTGTTTGAGCAGAACCAGAGTGCTGATCGAGTTCAAGGTGTTGAACAGGAAATGCGGGTTGAGCTGGTAGCGCAGCATGGCGAGTTGAGCGCTGGTCGCCTGCGCCTCGAGCCGCTCGAGCCGGTCGGCCTGCTCTTCGACCTGGAGGAAGAAGTTGATCGCGTAGTAGAGCGCCGACCAGGCACCGAGCACCGTCAGGTCGTAAAAGACGATGCCCACGAACCGCTGGACGAAGCTGGACTGCTCGTCCGCATAATAGAGCTGCTGCACCCAGGCGTTGATGAACGAATAGAGCGATACGGCCACCCCCAGCACCAGCACGGTGACGCTCCAGGTAACCAGCGCCCGCTGCCGGATGAGCCAGCCGTATATCACCGACAGGACCACGCTGATCGAGAACCCAGTGATCGCGGTGATCAGCACGGGCACGAGGTAGTCCCAGGGCAGATCGTTGGCGAGGGCGGAGACCGCGCGCTGCAGCGCGTAGCCTCCCCAGCCGAGCAGCTGGAGCCGCCAGAAGGCGCGGTTCTTGTCGGCGAAGAAGGGCGTCGGGGTGAACGGCAGCATCGCCATGGATCCGGCCTTGGCCGATCCGGCGGCGGGCATCGCGGATGCCGGGCGGGAGAAAGGCCGTAGCCAGCTCAGGATCGGCGCGCCTCCTCGATAGCCTCGCCGAGGCGCTGCTGGCCGACCGCGCCGTTCAAGGCCTGGTCGCCGATCACCCATCCCGGGGTGCCCGAAATGCCGAGCTGGAGGGCGAGCTGTGCATTGATCTCGAACTGGCTGTCGAACGCGCCGGTGGCGATCGCGGCGCGGGCCCTGGCGAGGTCGATGCCGGCATCCCTCGCGGCCGCTTCGATCGAGGCGGCGGTCGGCGGTCCGCGCCGGAACATGGCGTCGTGGAACTGCGCGTAGCGGCCCTGCTGCGCCGCGGCCAATGCCATGCGGGCGGCGTCGAGACTCTCGGGACGCAGAATCGGATATTCGCGGATTACCACCTTGAGGTCGGGATGAACGGCGACGAGCGCCGCGACGTCGGCCGTGCTCTGGCGGCAATAGGTGCAGGCATAGTCGCTGAACTCGACGAGAGTCACCGAACCCGCCGGATTGCCGAGCACGGCACCGGGAAACGGCGTTTCGAGCTCGCTGCGAAGCGGTTCTATCCGCGCGAGCTGCTCGCGGCGTTGCAGCACTTCCATGGCTTCGGGCAGGACTTCGGGATTGGCCAGAAGGTAGTCGCGCGTCGCGTCGCCACCGAGCCCCGTCGTATCCCACAGCGCGGCACCGGCGAAACCCGCCGCGAGCGCGACGACCAGAGTCATGAACCAGCGCATCACCGTAGGCCTAGTTGCGGTCGCGTTCTCGTTCAAGCTCGGCCCTTGCCTGCAGCGCTACGTCGCCGGCGCGAATCCAGTCGGTCGAGCCGCGCGGCAGGCTCTGCTCGGCGGCCTCGGCGTTCTGCAGCGCTTCGCGCGGGCGGCCGCTCATGATCTGCTGCTCGGCGCTGGCGAGGCGTGCACGAGGGATGTCGCCGCGCGCGCCATAGACCATGCCGAGCTGGTACCAGGCAAACGGGTTCTCGCGATCGCGGGCGACCGCGGCGCGCAGGACCTGCTCGGCTTCCTGGAGGTTCGACTTGTCTTCGGTGGCGAGCAACGCATGGCCGAGAGTGCTCGCGATCAGCGGGCTGTTGCCGGTCAGCTCGGTAGCGCGGCGCAGCGATTCCAGCGCTTCGCCGGGCCGGCCCGATTCGAGCAGGATCTGGCCCCTCAACTCGAGGAAATAGGGATTGCCCGGGTCGCTAGCGACCAGCGCATCGGTTTCGGCGAGCGCGTCCTCGATCCGCGCATCCTTGTGATAGGCGTAAGCGCGGGCATAGCGCGCGGGCGCGCCGGTGAGATGCCGCGGATAGGCGTTCAGCGTCTGCGCGGGGGTGGCGAGATAGCCGTACAGCTTGGCCTTGACCCGCTCGAAGCGGGCTTGCTGCTCCGCGTCGGGAGGCCGGTCCCACGCCGGATCGGCGCGATAGTCGGCTTCCATGCGCGAGATACGGTCGCCAGACAGCGGGTGGCTGCGTTGGTAGGTCGCTTCGTCGGCCTGGCTGCGGCCGTAGCGGAACTCCTCGTTCTGCAGTTTCTCGAAGAAGCTGATCGAGCCTTTGCCGGTGATGCCGGC
This sequence comes from uncultured bacterium, assembly GCA_965977975.1. Lineage (GTDB taxonomy): Bacteria > Pseudomonadota > Alphaproteobacteria > Sphingomonadales > Sphingomonadaceae > Croceibacterium_A. The sequence goes on along the minus strand of CBHCZH010000211.1, from coordinate 1,019 downwards.
CTTGGAAAGGAATTGCACTCCGGCCGCGTCCGCGCTCGCTTCCTGCTGACGATTGAAGGTCAGGAAAGAGCCGAGCGCCATTTGCTGGCCGAGCGCCATTGCGCCCATTGCCGCCTCTCCAGCGCCCGCGACCGCGGCGGCAATTCCGAGCAGCGTCGTCAGCAGGGAAATCTTCGTCGCTTTGCCGTAGGCGTCGTAAATGCCGATGATATGGCCGCCGGTGATGTGGCCGAGCTCGTGCGCGAGCACGCCTTGCACCTCGTTGGCGGTGTCGGCGGCGTTGATCAGCCCCGAATGGACGTAGATCCGCTGTCCGCCGGCGACGAAGGCATTGATCGAGGGATCGTTGACCAGCACCACGTCGACCGAGCCGCGCGGCATCCCGGCGGCTTCGACCAGGGGATCGACCATATCCTGCAGCAACGCCTCGGTCTCGGCATCGCGCAGTATGCTCTGCGCGGCGGCGGGCTGGGCGGCGAAGGCGAGAAGCGCCGCGAACGCGAGCGAGCGGGCGAACAGGCGAGCGGCGGGGTTCATCGCCCCCTTGCTAGCGCATCGGGGCGTGAACAGGAACTGAAGCGTGAAAGCTCAGCCGGCCGCCGCTTGCCTGTCGGCGTCGGTTGGAACTTTCTCCACAGCGCGGACAATCTGTTCGGTCTCGCCGCCGGGGGCGAAGCCGGCGGCATGGAGGAAGTCCTGGCCCACTGCGAAGCTGTCGCCGAGCCACAGCGGCACGCCCGCCGCCTCGATCGCCGCCTTGGCGGCCGCTTCCTGGGGCGAAAGGCGGTCGGCGGCCGTGGTGCGGATGAAGATCGCGGCAACCCGTCCGGGATTGCGCTCCGCGGCCCCGGCATAGGCGGGCAGGTCGCCCTGCGTATCGTCGCCGATCAGCGCGAACCGGAGACCGGGATAGATCGCCATGATCGCGTCGATCGCAGCACTCTTGTGCAAGCCGTGGCTGGTCGAGCCTAGCGTCGCTCGGTCGAATCCCCAGTCGCGCAGGAGCAGCGGTCCGAGCG
>CBHCZH010000210.1:0-4510 GCA_965977975.1 uncultured bacterium | reverse complement strand
CCCCGGCCCCTCCCGCAAGCGGGAGGGGAGCTCATTCGGGATAGCGCTCGAACGAGTTCTGCCAGCCAAGCGCGATCATTTCCTCGAGCGCGCCCAGGTCGATGTCGGCGAGCTTGTTAACGTAAAGGCAGCCCTTCCCCCGGGAATGCTTGCCCAGCCGGGCGAGCAGAGGAGCGAACGCCGCTTCTTCCGCCGGGCTGCCGCACATCAGGTAGAGCGAATGCTTGGCCCTTCGCGGACTGAAACCCAAGCGACATATCTCGCCTTCGTGCCCGCTGGCATACCGGTAGTGATATTGGCCGTAGCCCACGATGGTCGGCCCCCACATGACCGGCAACGCGCCGGTCACCTTGCGGAACAGCGCGTCGAGCACGACCGCATCCTCCCGCTTGGCGGGTGTTTCGACGGTGGCGATGAATTCCTCGACGCTCGCTTCCGTCGGCTTGGTCTTTGCTTCGGCCACGCGTGCAGAATAACCGACGATTGACAGGCGGGAAAGCCGCCGGTCTAGTGCCGCGCTTCAAGGGGCACTGGGAGAAATGCCGCAATGTGGTTGTTGGACAAGTTCCTCAAGAAGGTGATCAGGACCGGCCAGCTGGTCATCACCGACCATGACGGCAAGGTCTACGAATACGGGCCCGGCGGCGCCGAGGGCACCGAGTACGAGCGTCCGATGCACGTCCGGCTGACCAACAAGAAGGCGGCGCATCACATCGCGCGCTATCCGGCGGTCGGCGCGGGCGAGGCGTACATGTGGGGCTGGCTCGTGGTCGAGGAGCCTTACGACATCCGCGACATGGTGCTGTTCGTGGCGATGAACGCCAAGGTGAAGAGCGGCAATAGCCTCGGCGCCAAGACTCCGCTGCAGAAGGCCATCGCGCGGGTGGCAGCCAAGGTCGACAGCATCAACCTGCGCGGCAAGGCGCGCAAGAACGCCGAGCATACGTACAACCTCACGCGCCGCCTCTACGAGCTGTTCCTCGACGAGGACCGGCAATACACGATGGGCTACCACCGCGACGTCGATGTCAGCCTGGAGAAGGCCCAGCTCGACAAGAAGGCTCACATCGCCGCCAAGATGTACATCAAGCCGGGCATGAAAGTGCTCGACATCGGCTGCGGCTGGGGCGGCCTCGCGCTTTACCTCCACAAGCACTACGGCTGTGAAGTGCTGGGCGTCGCCCTCGCCCCCGACCAGATCGCGTTCTGCAAGGAGCGGGCGAAAGCGGCCGGCGTCGACGACAAGGTCAAGTTTGCGCTCATGGACTATCGCGACGTCGAGGGGCAGTTCGACCGGATCAGCTCGGTCGGCCTGCTGGAGCACGTCGGCACTCCTCACTATCCGCAGTTCTACCAGCACACCCACAAGCTGCTGAAGCCCGACGGGGTGATGTTCAGCCATTGCTGCGGCCGCGCCGGACCTCCGGGCTTCACCGACGCCTGGACCCGCAAGTACATCTTCCCCGGCGGCTACATCCCGGCGCTGAGCGAGCTGGTCAAGGAAAGCGAGAAGGCCGGTTGGCAGGTGATGGAGGTGGAGGCGATGCGCTTCCATTACAGCCACACGCTCGAGGAATGGTACAACCGCACCGTCATGCACAAGGACGAGATCGTCGAGCTCTACGACGAGACGTTCTATCGCATGTGGCAGTTCTATCTCGCCGGCGCGGAGCAGAGCTTCCGCCACGGCAAGCTGGTCAACTGGCAGCTGGTCTACGTCAAGGACCGCGCGGCGATCCCGATGACCGGCGACTACGTCTACGAGGAAAGCCGCCGGCTGCGCGAAAGCGAGGAGCCGCCGGTCTGGCACCTGGCGCAAGCGGCAGAGTAAGCCGGCGATGGCCGGAAAACGCGCGGCCGCGGGGCTTGTCTTGCTGCTGGCCGCTTCGGCCAACGCCCAGCAGCCGCAGATCGGGATCGCGCCGGTCATGCTGACCGAGCCGTCGTATGTCTTCGACACCGCCGAACAGCACAAGGTCAAGGTCACCCCGCTCGTCCGGGAACTGCGCCGGCCGTTCGCGATGGCGTTCCTGCCCAACGGCGATTTGCTGTTCACCGAGCGCGGGTTCGACTTGCGGGTCATCCACGGCGCGACCACGCCCGATCCCTCGCTCGATCCGCAGCCAGTCGCCGGAATGCCCAAGCCGGCGGAGCCCAACCCGGGGATCGGGCTGTTCGACATCGCGCCGCATCCGGACTTCGCCCGGAACCACTGGCTGTACTTCACCTATAACGAACCCGACCCGCAGCCCGGCGATACGCCGCAGCGGCAAAGCGCGCGGATCAAGCTGATGCGCGGCAAGCTCGAGAACGGCCGGGTCACGCAAATCGAGACCCTGCTCGAGGGCGGCGTATCGGCGGCGCTCGGTTCGCGGATCGCCTTCGCGCCCGACGGCACCCTGTTCATGACGACGGGTGCGGCGTTCAGCGATGCCGCCCAGGACCTGAGCAGCGTTTACGGCAAGGTCCTGCGTCTCAACGACGACGGGTCGGTGCCCGCGGACAATCCGTTGGTCGGCCATGCCGGCGCCCATCCGGCGGTCTATAGCTACGGCCATCGCGACCAGCACGGCTTGCTGGTGCATCCTGAGACCGGCGCGGTGTTCAATGCCGAGCACGGGATGAACGGCGGCGACGAGGTCAACCTGATCCGCGCTGGCACGAACTACGGCTGGCCGACCTACACCTTCGGCCGCCAGTACGATGGCGCACAGGGCAGCGCCATGCCGACGGCCGAAGGCGTCGAGCGGCCGTTGATCCTGTGGAGCCCGTCGATCGCGCCTTCCGGGCTGATGATCTACGGCGGCGACAAGTTTCCGGCCTGGAAGGGCAACCTGTTCGTCGGCAGCGCCCGGCGCGGCGAGATTCCCTTTACCGGTGGGCTCGAGCGAGTGGTGCTCGGCGCGGACCTGGGCGATGTACGCCGCGAGACGTTGCTGACCGAGCTCCACCAGCGGGTGCGCGACTTCGCCGAAGGACCGGACGGGTTGATCTATGTGCTGACCGACGGCAACGAGAACGCGGTGCTGCGGGTCGAACCCGCGGCGCCATAGGCTCTGTTCGAGTAAGGTCGCGATGTTCGCCTCAGCCCGCCGCCTCATGTTTCGCCTCATCCTGGCATTTGCCGCATTGGCGGCCTGGGCGGTTCCGGCGCAGGCCGAGGTCAAGGTTCACTTCCATAGCTTCAACGGCTCGATGTTCGGCCGGTACCCTCACGCCTTCGTGGTGTTCGAGGGCCAGCTGGACGACACGGGCCAGGTGATCGACGAGAACTACGGGTTCTCCGCCCGCACCGCCGGGCCCAACGTGCTGATGGGGCCGACGCATCACATCGTGATGAGCGAGAAGCCCCGCTACATCGGCACCACCAACCGGCACTTCACGCTGACGGTATCCGACGCGACCTACCGCCGGATGAAGGCCGAGGTGATCGCCTGGCGCGATGCGCCGGGCCGATACTACGACCTCGACAATCGGAATTGCATCCACTTCGTCGGCCGCATCGCCGAGCTCGGAGGAGTCAGGGTCGATTATCCGAGCGAGCTGTTGCGTAAGCCCAAGGCCTGGTTCAATCACATCGTCCAGCTCAACCCGCAGCTCGGGGCGCGGCAGATCCGCTGAGCATCCGCTGACCCTTGGCGTTGCTCCCGCCGGTGCGGCCTGATAACCGCCGCGCGCGAATCCGAACGGAGCGGTAGATGTCCGATATCAAGCGCGTGGTCCTCGCCTATTCGGGCGGCCTCGACACCAGCGTGATCCTCAAGTGGCTGCAGGTGACCTACAACTGCGAGGTCGTCACGTTCACCGCCGACCTCGGCCAGGGCGAGGAGCTCGAGCCGGCGCGCGCCAAGGCGCGGCTGATGGGCGTGCCCGATCAGCACATCTACATCGACGACCTGCGCGAGGAGTTCGTCCGCGACTTCGTGTTCCCGATGATGCGCGCCAACGCCCGCTACGAAGGCGATTACCTGCTCGGCACCTCGATAGCCCGACCGCTGATTTCCAAGCGGCTGGTCGAGATCGCGCATGAAACCGGCGCCGATGCCGTCGCACACGGCGCGACCGGCAAGGGCAACGACCAGGTCCGCTTCGAGCTGTCCGCCTACGCGCTCGATCCGAACATCAAGGTCATCGCTCCGTGGCGCGAATGGGACCTGACCAGCCGCACTGCGCTGATCGAATGGGCCGAGAAGCACCAGATCCCCGTGCCCAAGGACAAGCGCGGCGAAAGCCCGTTCTCGACCGATGCCAACCTGCTCCACACTTCGAGCGAGGGCAAAGTGCTCGAGGATCCATGGGAAGAAGTGCCGGATTACGTCTATTCGCGCACCGGCAATCCCGAGGACGCGCCGGACGCGCCCGAGTACATCGAGATCGACTTCGAGAAGGGCGACGGCGTCGCGCTCAATGGCGAAGCGATGAGCCCGGCGACGCTGCTCGCCGCGCTCAACGACCTCGGCCGCAAGCACGGCATCGGCCGGCTCGACCTGGTCGAGAACCGCTTCGTCGG
>CBHCZH010000209.1:0-4558 GCA_965977975.1 uncultured bacterium | reverse complement strand
TCGACGCACCCGGTGCGCCACGGTATGCGGCCAGCGTCGTTTTCGCGCCGTTTCCCGCAGCCGCGGCCGCCGCATTGACGGGAAACCCCCGGTTCAATTCGGACGCCAACTACCTTCGGGTACGGCAGGCGCTGCTCGTATCCGACATCTCCTACGCGCTCTCGGACTACCTGACCTTGAGTTCGCTCTCGGGCTATTTCCACCTACGCCAACATGTTCTCGACTCGCAGACCACTGGAGCGCGCTTCTTCATCGGCGGCTATTACGATGTCGCCAAAGATACGTTTAGCCAGGAAGTCAGGCTGTCATTCAGCAACCCAGACTCTCCTGTCGACTTCATGATTGGTGCTTTTTATCAACACGACAAATTTGTCGACGAAGAGCAGCAAGTAATTAATATCGCCGCTCTCGCTCCGCTTATCCCGATATATCGCTTTCCGCTGAAATCGAAATCCTACTCCGCGTTCGCGCAGGTTGGTTGGGACATCACTGACGTGTTGAACCTCTCGGCCGGCGTTCGTTATTCCGAGGACCACAAGCATCAGGGCACGATCACCGTCGGCGGAGTGGCAAACCCCAAGTTCGGTGTGCACGATCGTAAGTATGACAATTGGTCGCCAGAGGTGACTGCCTCTTTCAAACCGAACGAGGATCTCAACGTATTTGCTTCTTACAAGCACGGTTACAAGTCCGGCGCGTACAACATTTCTGGCATCTCCTTCAGCGCCCTATTGGCCAATCCGGCTGTCACTCTGATCGACAACAGTTATAAGCCCGAAACCGTTCGTGGATACGAAGGAGGGGTGAAGGCGCGCCTGTTCGATCGTCAACTGAGGGTGAACCTTTCCGCATACAGCTATCTCTACAAGGATCTGCAGCTTAGCCGCCTTGATCCAGTCACGGTTGCACTTTCGGTCCTGAATGCTTCGTCGGCGCGCGTGAAGGGCCTTGAAGGCGATTTCAACTTCAGCCCTCGGGCGGTCCCAGGCCTGAATTTGTACGGCGCATTCGGATATAATACATCGCGCTATGCGTCGTCGTTCGTTGCTCCATGCTATGTCGGCCAGACAATCGCCAACGGGTGCGCCATCGATGGACCTGACGCAGGCACGGTTCCCGACCTTCAGGAGTTCAAGGGACGCACCCTCCCGCGCGCTCCGAAATTCAGTGCCAGCATGGGCTCGACATACTCGGTCCCCGTTTCAGACGACCTCAAGCTGACATTGAACGCCAACGCGATCTACACGTCCAGTTCCTTCCTTTCCCAGGAACTGAATCCGGTCGGGAAGGCCCCCAGAAGGGTTCTCGTCGATGCGGGGGTGGCGGTCGGCTCGCAATCCGGGAGCTATGAACTTGCATTCATCGGCAGAAACCTGACCGACCGGCATTATCCGTTCAGCGGTTTCCAGTCGCCAAGCACGGGAGGGGGCACGGGCACTACTGCAGGCACGCTGCCGGATTTCGAAGGTCCCATTTCTCGCGGTCGCGAACTGTGGCTGCGGCTGACCATCCGACCCGAAAAGTTTTAACCTACATGGATTGAAAGCCGACCCCTGCGTCCAACTGGCACAGGGGGTGGGCAAGCAGTTTGACTAGAGCGTCGTGCGCGCCGGGGGTCATCCTCGGCGTGCTCATCCACAAGGTGATCCTGGCCTATGCGCTTTACGCGCTGGTGGCGTTCCACCTGGCGGGTGTTCTCAAGCACCTCGTCATAGACCGCGATCGCGTCCTTCTCGCCCGCATGGTAAGCGGTCGGGCACCCCCACATTTCCGCAGCGTAAATAGTCGCTAGGTTGCGCGGCCCTGGAAGGGGTGTAACCGGCGATGAGCGATGTAACGAGTTTCGAAAATAGCTTTGGAACCAGCGGTGGTGAGCGGGTCGAACGGATCGACGTCCTACCGGCTGGATCAGGGAGGCGACAATGGACGCCGGAGGCGAAGGCGCGGATCATCGAGGAGAGCTTCGAGCCCGGAGCGAACGTATCGGATGTGGCGCGCCGGCACGGGATATTGCCGCAGCAGCTTTACGGCTGGCGCCGTGTTCGGCGCGAACGTGTCGAGGATATGAGCTTCGTGCCGGCAGTGGTCGATCCGGTCTTACCGTTGCAGCCGGTTGCGGCAACAGCCTGCGGCGAGATCGTGATCGAAGCCTGCGGGATGAAGATCCGCGTGCCCGAAGGGGTGAGCGCCGACCATATCGAACGCGTGCTGCTCGCCGTGCAGGTGGCAGCGTGATCGTTCCGCCGGGGCCGCTGAAGGTGCTGGTCGCAACCAGGCCGGTCGACTTCAGGAAGGGGATGGTGGGGCTCGCGGCGCTGGTCCAGAACGAGCTGCGGCTCGACCCGTTCTCGGGCATCATGTTCGTGTTCCGATGCAAGCGGGCGGACAGGATCAAGCTGCTGCTGTGGGACGGCACCGGTCTGGTACTGGTCACCAAGCGGCTTGAGGATGGACGGTTCCGCTGGCCGCGCCCTGGCGACGGCGTGATGAAGCTGTCTGCAGCGCAGGCTTCGGCACTGATCGAGGGGCTGGACTGGTCGCGGGTACACGCTCCGCGGGTGCGAAAGCCGCTCTATGCACAGTAGGTCGCAGCCTCGAATCGCTTGGGCGCATATGCCGTTACGGCATCGTCATGATGAGGTAGAAAGCCATCCGTGACGCCGCTTCCCGAACCCCTTCCGGCTGCCGCGATGAACGGGCTTCCCGATGACGTGGGCGAGCTCAAGATGATGGTGCTCGCCGAGCGTGCGAGGGCGGAGCGATACGAGCATATCCTCAAGCTGATCAGCCGGACGACGTTCGGCAAGCGCTCGGAAAAGCTGCCGGCCGATCAGCTTGCGCTGGGCCTTGAGGATCAGGGCATCGCCCTCGCTGAGGCCGAAGGACTGAATGAACTGTCGCTCGAGATGGCGGAAGGCGCGGCGGGCAAACGTCGACGCCGCGAGCCTGGCACGCCGCGCCCTTCGCTGCCGGTGCACCTTCCCCGCTTCGAGGTCGTGATCGAGCCCGAGGCCGAGCAATGCGGCTGCGGCGGCGCGCTTCACAAGATCGGTGAGGATCGATCGGAGCGGCTCGACGTCATCCCCGCGCAATATCGCGTTCTGGTGACGGTGCGACCTCGCTATGGCTGCCGCAGCTGCGGCGATGGTGTGATCCAGGCGCCAGCGCCGGAGCATGTGGTGGCTGGCGGGTTACCGAGCGAGGCACTGATCGCCGATGTGCTGATCAAGAAATACTGCGATCACTTGCCGCTATATCGCCAATCGCAGATCCTCGCGCGTCAAGGGATCGAGGTCACGCGCGGCACCATGGCGGGCTGGGTCGGCAGAGGCATCGCGGCGCTTGGACGGATCACCGATCGGATGCGCCAGGACATTCTGGGAAGCCCACGGCTGTTCGTGGACGAAACCAGCGCCAAGGTGCTGGCGCCCGGCACCGGCAAGGTAAAGACCGGGAACCTGTGGGTGATGGTCCGGGATGATCGCGCGCATGGCGGCGCAGATCCCCCGATGGCGGTCTACACCTATATGCCTGGACGCGGTGCGATGTGGGCGACCAAGCTGCTTGCCGGCTATCGCGGCATGCTGCAGGTCGATGCCTGGCAGGCCTATGCCCAGTTCGGAAAAGCCGATCATCCCGGCGGACCGCTGACGATCGCCTACTGCTGGGCGCACCTGCGTCGCCACCTCATCGACGCGGGAGAAGACGCGCCGATCGCCCAGGAAGCGTTGCGGCGGATCGCTGCTATCTATGCGATCGAGAAGGACATCCGCGGCTCCTCAGCCGAGGAACGGCTCGCTGTACGGCAAGCCCGAACCCAGCCGTTGGTCGAGGCGCTGCACAGCTGGTTTATAGCGATGGCGCCCCGGATGATGGCCGGGTCCGACACCGGCATGGGCATGAACTATGCGCTCAAGCGCTGGGACGGCATGACGGCGTTCCTGCGGGACGGCCGGATCGAACTCGACAACAACAGCGCCGAGCGCGCCATGCGCCCGGTCGCTCTCCAGCGCAAAAACGCGCTGTTCGCAGGCCATGAACTGGGTGCGGAAAACTGGGCTGCGATCTTCAGCCTGATCGAGACCTGCAAGATGCAGGGCATCAATCCGTACGCCTATGTGGCCGATGTCCTCGCGCGGATCGCGAACCGCTCCGACATCGATCCCATCGACGACCTCCTGCCGCACAACTGGGTCGATACAAACGCCGCGCAACCCACGTTCGAAATTAGCGACATCGCTCGCGCCGCCTGACCGCATGCAAATTACAACGCCTGCCTGTCATCAGGCGGGCGTCGTTGTATCTACAGCTCTGTCAATGTGGGGGACGGTGATCGCTTACGCCTAACCCGACCTACTGCTAATACTACAGCATCGCATTATATCCGCTGCGGTAAGACCATATTATCGTTCGAATGGGTCCTGAATCTCGCCGCAAAGGCCAAAGTTGAAGTCTGTTTATTAGCCCGATCTAGCTTGTCCGCTTTGGCCGGCGCTTGCTTCGTGGATTGGCATTGGCAGGAGGTGGTATTCCCGCTTCGATCAATGCTGTTGCGGTT
>CBHCZH010000208.1:0-4566 GCA_965977975.1 uncultured bacterium | reverse complement strand
ACACCGCCGAGATAAGCTCCGGCACATTCTGATCCGGGGAGCGATAAGCAAGGAGATCCAACCCGTGAACGCCATCGCGTGAGGCCAAATCGCGCGCGCTGGCCGCGATCTCTTCGATCGAGCCTTCCAACACGCTCGGATGCCCGGTGATGCGCCCAGGGAACGGATAGTAGCGCAGGGGCGCCGCGGCCAGCACGGGCAGGACGTCGTCGACCCGCGTCCCGCCAAGCAGGATGTCGACACCGATATCGATGGCTGCCTTGGCCGAAGCCAGCTCCGTATCGCGGTCGAGCGAGACGACCTCCAGATAGGACGTCGCGCCCTTGGCCTTGATGGCGGCGTTGAGCGCCTTGAGCTCCGCGACCGGCAGGCCGACATCCTTGAAACCGATATGGCGCACTCCCAGCGACAACGCCGTTTCGAGATGCGTCGCCGCATCGGCGACGGTGCAGTCGTTGCGGGTGAGCATGAAGATGAAGCGCAGGCCCATTAGCTGATGTCCTCTGTTCCCGCGCGCGCCACCGCGAGGCGGTTCGCATAGCGGATGGCCGCGGACAGGCTGCTGGCGTCGGCAGTCCCCTGCCCGGCAATGTCGAAGGCCGTGCCGTGGTCGGGTGAAGTCCGCACGAAAGGCAGCCCGAGGGTGATGTTCACGCCGTCTTCGACACCGAGATACTTCACCGGAATAAGCCCCTGGTCGTGATACTGCGCCACGACGACATCGAAGCGCCCCCGCCGGGCCTGCATGAATACGGTATCGCCGGGCCAAGGGCCCGAGGCGTCGATCTGTTCGGCGCGTGCAGCCTCGATCGCGGGCGCGATTATCTCGATCTCCTCGCGGCCGAACAGTCCGCCTTCGCCAGCATGAGGGTTCAGCCCGGCGACCGCTACTCGGGGCCGCTCGATACCCAGCGCGCGGCATCCCTCGTGCGCAAGACGGATCGCGGCCAGCTCGGCAGCCTGATCGATCCGCGCGATCGCGTCGCGCAACGAGCAGTGGATCGTAACAAGGACGGTTCGCACTTCTTCATTCGCGAGCATCATGGCGACTTGTCCACCGCCGCCGAGCTCGGCCAGCATCTCGGTGTGGCCCGGATAAGGCAGCCCGGCTGCCGCCAATGCCTCCTTGTGGATCGGCGCGGTGACGAGGCCCGCCGCGCGGCCGTTTCTGGCCAGCTCGATCCCCGCACGGATCGCCGCGAATGCCGCGCGCCCGCTTGCGGCCGACACCTTTCCGACAGGGAAAGGTTCGGTGCCGCCGGTGTCCAGCACCTCGACACAGTGCCGGTCCCCTGTCGCCTGCTCGATGGTCCCAAGAATCACGACGGGACGGTGAGACGCAAATCGTTCGGCTGCCGCCTCGATAACCTTGCGGCACCCGAGCACAACGCATGCCGGTCGATCGGGACGGGCAAGTGCCTTCACGATGATCTCCGGCCCAATGCCCGAAGGATCGCCCATAGTGACAGCGAGAGGGCGCATGTCGCTCATGCTTCCAATTCCTTCACGTGGCCGGTCAAACGGTCTGCTGCGCAGCGCAAGGTCTCGACGTCGCCGAATCCACCGGCCTTCATGCCGATAAGTAGCTTTCGACCGGCTATCGCTGCGTAGCCGATGGGAAAGCCCGGCGCGATCTCGCCCAGAAGATCGAATTGTCTGACGGCCAGTTTATCGAGGATCTCGTTCATCGTCTCGCCGCCCGTGGCGAAAAGCGCGCCAAAAGAGCCCTCACTGAGAACGCGTACCGCCTCGCTGGCGAGCGCGGCCAACAGGCCGGCCGGATCGTCCCTGCGCTCGAGCGGTGCAGAAAGGACGCTTACGTCGTCTCGCCCGCGAACTGCGTCGGCCTGACGATGGCTAAGGACGTTCGCGCTGCCCACGACGATGAGAAGCCGGCCATCGCACCGGGCCGGTATCGGTTGCGGGTGCGCTTCAGGCGCGATCCGCTTTGCCAGGGCACGGGCCAGGCCGGGCGAGCCGACCCAGAGGGCTTGCTCAGGATCCTCGATCTCGGCAACCTGCTTATCGAGGTCCGTTTGGCTTTGGGCGTCGAGAAGGGCGACATGGCCGGCTTCGGCGGGCACCAGATCGGCGAGATTCGCCGTGCGCGCCGGGTGAACGGGATCGCGTCCATAACTGGACTCATCCACTGGAACGCCGTTCACGAGCTGGATGCCGCCTTGAGTGCTTCGCCCCATCTCCGGGAACGCTGGCGCGAAAACCAGCCGCGTGCGGCCCGAGCCACGCAACGCCCCGGCGATCTCCGCCTGGACATTGCCGCGCAGCGTGGAATCGACGGTCTTGAACAACACATCCGAGGCGCAGAGCTCCGCCGCGACTGCAGTGGTTCGGCGGGAGGCACTCGCGGCATCCATCGATCGGGAATCTACGTCGACCGCCCGCACCTGAGCCGCCTCCTCGGGCACGACTTGCCGTCCGACGATCGCGGCCAAGCCCCGCGACACGAACGGCCCGGCGCCATCCGCCGCGCTCGTAAGATCGTCCGCCAGGATCGCGATACTGGTTTCCATGTCTGGTGACATGCATTCAAGATGCACTTCGTATACGACCGCATACAAGCGATTGTTTCGCACCCCAATTGGTGACATGTCATTACCAATGAAGCGGTCCGACCTGCCGAGCCTCGACGACTTGCGCGCTTTCGAAGCAACCGCCCGCCTAGGCTCAGTTCGCGCCGCGGCCGACGAGCTGGCGTTGACTCATGCCGCCATCAGCCGGCGCAATACCCGGCTGGCGGGCTACATCGGCGCCCCGCTGTTCGAGCGCGAGGGACGGGGCCTGCGCACCACCCCCGCCGGGGACCTCTTGCACGGTGCCTGTCGCCGCAGCTTCGCCGATCTTGCGCGGACGATCGCCTCGATTGAGGCAACGCAAAGATCTCCGGCCGGCGTGATCCTCCTTTCCTGCGAACGCTCGGTCGCCATGCGCTGGCTGATCCCGCGCCTCAGTCGCTTTCAAGACGCAAACCCTTCCATCGCCGTCCACCTTTCGGTCGGGGGAGGTGCGGTCGAAAAGGGAGTTGGACGGGACGTCATGGCTCTGCGTCGCCTCGACTTCCCGATCCCGGAGGGTTGGCAGGTTCATGGCCTCTGGGCCGAGCGCGTCGGCCCGGTGATGGTCCCTGAAGTCGTCGATCGGTTCGGCGCCGGAGACTATATCGCACTGGGCGCGCGGACACGGCCCGACGCCTGGTCCGACTGGCTCATCGCCTGTCCCGACATGCCCCGTCCGCGCGAAATACGCATGCTCGACCATCACTTCCTGATGGTCGAAGCAGCCTGCGGCGGCCTCGGCGTGGGTATGGCACCGCGCGTCATCGCGATCGACGACGTAGAGCGAGGCCGGCTCGTCGCTCCACACGGTTTCCAGCCGGACGGTACGCGTTATGGCCTGCTGCACGGATCGCGCACCGAGCTGAGTGAGGACGCAAGTCTGCTTCGCGACTGGATCAGCGATATGTCGGCGGATCTCTGATCAATTTTGGCCGCTCAAACTGCAGCCCAGTCTTCTGTTTTCCCGTCAAGCAACGAAGCTGCGGTGAGCCGGCTGGTTTTGAGTGATGCAGTGGATGCCGCCGCCGCCATAGGGCAGCGCCTGCAAATTCAGCTGGATCACTTCCCTGTCCGTGAATGCTGCTGCCACCGCATCGCGCGCATCTCCGTCGGCAGGCAACCCATGGCCGGGCATGAACACGGCACCGTTGGCGATGTAGAAGTTGACGTAAGACGGTTGGTGCGTTGGATCCGCGGTGTCGATCCGCGGCGCGGCGACGATGTCGACGATCTCGAAACGACGCCCGCAAGCGTCGGTTTGCGATTGTAGCGCGCGGCGGTTCTCCGCCAGAGTTTCCGCACGCGCGCCTTCCTCGGTTGCCGGATCCTCCAGCATCACCTTGCCTGGCGCCACTATGCTAGCGAGGCAATCGACATGGCCGTTAGTCTCGATTTCGCCGACATCCCCCGGCAACCAGACGACTTTCTTCGCGCCCAAGGTCTCCAGCAATTCGCTTTCGACCTCTTCGCGCGTAAGGCCCGGATTGCGGTTCGGATGCAGCAGGCAGCTTTCGGTGGCGAGAATCGTCCCTTGACCGTCGCTCAGAATTGCTCCGCCCTCGGCAATCAGGCGATTGGTGACAAGCGGAAGGCCCAGTTCTTCGGCGATCCGCCGCTTGAGCCGTGCATCGGAATCATAGGGCCGGTACTTCTCGCCCCATGCGTTGAACCCCCAATCGACGATCGCAAGCCCACCGCGATCGCCACGCAGGAAAGTCGGGCCGCTGTCGCGCATCCAGCTGTCGTCGATATTGGCCGGCCAGATATGCGCAAACTGACCGCATCGCTCACGCACGGCGACTTCGTCTTCCAGTCGACAAACCAGGACAACCGGCTCGAAACGCGAGATCGCTTCGGCCACAAGGGCATGCTCTTCCCGCACCCTGGCCAAACGCGCACTCCATAGTTCGGATCGCGATGGCCAGGCTATCCAACAGGCATCGTGCCGTTCGGTCTCAGCGACAGCACCGAGCTCGCGCTCGCCGCCGCGATC
>CBHCZH010000207.1:0-4689 GCA_965977975.1 uncultured bacterium | reverse complement strand
CGCGGCTGCGCTACCGCTCGGCCGGAGAGTTCACCGCACCGCTGACCGTCCGGAGCCCGTTCGGCGGGGGCATCTTCGGCGGGCAGACGCACAGCCAGAGCCCCGAGGCGCTGTTCACGCACGTCGCCGGGCTCAAGACGGTGGTCCCGAGCACACCGCACGACGCCAAAGGCCTGCTGATCGCCGCGATCGAGGACAACGATCCGGTCATCTTCTTCGAGCCGAAGCGGATCTACAACGGTCCGTTCGACGGCTATTACGACCGCCCGACCAAGCCGTGGAAGGAACACCCCGACGCGCTTGTGCCGGAGGGGTATTATGCCATCCCGCTCGGCAAGGCGCGGATCGTGCGGGAGGGCTCGGCGCTGACTGTGCTCGCCTACGGCACGATGGTCCACGTCGCGACATCGGTGTGTCGCGAGAAGGGCGTCGACGCCGAGATCATCGATTTGCGCACGCTCGTCCCGCTCGACATCGAGGCTGTGGAAAAGTCGGTGGAAAAGACCGGTAAGTGCATGGTCTTGCACGAGGCGACGCGCACCTCGGGCTTCGGTGCCGAGCTGGCCGCGCTGGTGCAAGAGCGGTGCTTCTATCACCTCGAGGCTCCGGTCGAGCGCGTCACGGGCTTCGACACACCCTACCCGCACAGCCTCGAATGGGCCTATTTTCCCGGGCCGATCCGGGTCGGCGAAGCGATTGACAAGCTGCTGGAGGCATAAGGGGTGGGGCGCTTTACTTTTCGGCTCCCTGACATCGGCGAAGGCATCGCCGAGGCCGAGATCGTCGCTTGGCACGTCAAGGTCGGGGACACGGTCAAGGAGGACGACCGCCTTGCCGACCTGATGACCGATAAGGCGACGGTCGAGATGGAAAGCCCGGTCGCCGGCAAAGTCCTCGAAGTCGCGGGCGAAGTCGGCGACGTGATCGCGATCGGCTCGCCGCTGGTGGTGCTCGAGACCGAGGGGGAAGTCGCCGAAGCTCCCGCCGCCGCGCCCGCACCGACGGCGCCAGCGGCCGAGGAGCGGATCGAGGTCGAGACGCCTGACGCGAGCGATGTCAAGGATGCGGTTGCGGCGGTACAGCGTCCTTCGACAAGCTTAGGACGAGCGGATGTTGAGGAGGAGGCCACCACTTTTCCGCCTTTGTCTCCATCCCCGCCAATACCCAAGTCCGCTCGTGCTGAGCCTGTCGAAGCACGCTCCCGAACCCACGCGAAAGTCCTCGCCTCCCCCGCGGTTCGCGCGCGCGCCAAGGAGCTCGGCATCGACCTTGCCGACGTCCACCCGGCCGAAGGTGGGCGCCTGCGGCATTCCGATCTCGACGCGTTCATCTCCTATGGCGGTTCCAAGGGTTACGCCCCCGCGGGCCAAACCGGCCGCGACGAGACGATCAAGGTCGTCGGCCTGCGCCGCCGCATCGCCGAGAATATGGCCGCCTCGAAGCGCCACATTCCGCACTTCGCCTACGTCGAGGAATGCGACGTCACCGGCCTCGAGAAACTGCGCGCCGACCTCAATGCCAACCGCGGCGAACGGCCCAAGCTCACTCTGCTGCCGCTGCTGATCGTCGCGCTGTGCCGCGCGCTGCCGAAGTTCCCGATGCTCAACGCACGCTACGATGACGAGGCGAATGTCGTCACGCGGCATGGCGCAGTGCACCTCGGCATGGCGACCATGACCCCGGCCGGCCTTATGGTACCGGTGATCCGCGACGCGCAGGCGAAGAACCTGTGGCAGCTAGCCACCGAGATCCTGCGTCTTTCCGAAGCCGCGCGCGAAGGCAAAGCGAAGTCCGAGGAACTCTCCGGCTCGACCTTCACGCTAACCTCGCTCGGCCCGCTCGGCGGCATTGCTTCGACCCCGGTAATCAACCGGCCCGAAGTCGCGATTCTAGCCCCCAACCGCATCGTCGAGCGACCAATGTTCGTGACCGACGGATTGGGCGGCGAACGGGTCGCGAAGCGCAAGTTGATGAACCTTTCGATCAGCTGCGACCACCGCGTGGTCGACGGTTACGATGCCGCGGCCTTCGTGCAGGAGCTCAAGCGGCTTATCGAGACCCCCGTGCTGTTGCTGGCCGATTGAAGCCTCGCGGCGCGGGCGGATTCAGGGGTGATTTGAGGCTCACCTGACCGGAAATGCTCGCCTTGTTGCAAGTGATTTCGTGCTATAGAAACCGCACAACAGTTCCGGCGGATGAATGCAGTCGGCCGTCCCAAGGATGCTATCGGATGGCGCACCTTGGCATCAGACCAGAATGGCTCCCGAGGGTCGCTCAATTCTGTCCGCGCGCCGTCTTTACGACGGGGCGGCGATGGCAATGCGCGAGAGGAACGACGTTATGCCTGCAATAATCGGTGGCGGCGGCACGCTGAACGGCACGGCTGCAAGCGAGCTTATCGTGGGAGACGCGGACGCCCCCGGGGGACCCAACGACACGATCGACGGAGCCGACGGCAACGACCTGATCCTCGGCGATTTCGAAGGGTATATGGCCGTCAACCAAATGGGCGCCGGCAACACTTCGCTGGCGTCCGCGATCTCCATCGATGATGATTTACTTTGGTCCAGCAGCAATAATAACCCGATCATCAACGCACCGGGGCCTCACACCAGTGTCTACATTGAACCCGGCGCCGGGGAGCAGCGCTATTTCGCGATCACCGTGGGCGCGGGCGAAACGATCACGCTCGACGTTGATTTCACCTTCAGCAACAGCCTCAACTGGGGGCGGGGAACTCAGCCGAATTATGTGACAACCGGCCTGGCCCTTCTGAACGCCGGCGGTACGGTTCTCGCCTCGTCCGGATACTCGTTCAACCTCGACTACGGAACGGAAGGATTCGATTCGTTTCTCACTTTCGTCGCGCCATCCGCTGGGACCTATTACATCCGTGTAAGCGAGCTGGAATCGGACTTCACTTCGCACGGCGCCTTCGAAGGCGGCGAGCAGGTCTTTCTGAACGTATCGGTGACCGGCCACGCCGCCACGGCTGCTCCGATCGCCGCAGGCAACGACATCATCTCCGGGGGCTTGGGCTACGACACGATTGTGGGGGGGCTGGGCACTGACACAGTGCACGGCAACGATGGCGGCGACGTGATCTATTCGACCGGGAACGGTAGCTACTACGGCGACGGGGATAGCGACACGATCTTCGGTGCGAGCACGAGCTTGGGCAGCTATGAGATTCTCGACGGGGGCGCGGGTTTCGATTGGCTCGATGTTTCAACATTCGCCGGTGACTATGTCATCGATATGACCACCGGAATAACCAACTATTCGGTGGATTATGGCGAATCGTTCGTCAATTTCGAGCGCCTGAACACCGGCTCGGGCAACGATACCATCACCGGGACTGCCGAGGGCAACATCATCCAAACCGGCGACGGCGCCGACACCGTCCACGCCGGCGACAGCAACGACAGCGTCAACGGAGGCTTCGGCGACGATATCCTGTTCGGAGAAGGCGGGAACGATACCTTGACGGATGGTTACAATTCCCTCGCCAACGATGTCGACTCCATCCACGGCGGCGAGGGCGATGACACCATCTTTTACGAGAACGGCGCCCAGAACGGCGGGGGCGCCCACGGCGGCACGGGCATCGATTCGCTTTTCATCTACAACATGGCCGATGCGGGTGCTGTGACCGTTCAGCTCGACGGGGTCACGACCAGCGGCGTCGGGACCATGGCGACCGACGGGTTCGAGAATTTCACGACCTACAGCTGGAATAATTTCACCGTGATTGGAACCTCCGCAAGCAACACGCTTACCACGAGTGGCGGCAACGATGTGCTCAATGGCGGGGCAGGAGCGGACTCGCTTGCTGGCGGCGGTGGCAACGACTTCTACTACGTCGACAACGCCGGAGACGTGGTCCAGGAGGCAGCCGGAGCCGGCACCGACCAGGTCTTTACCAGCGTCAGCTATGCGCTGGGAGCCGGCCAGCACGTCGAGGTCTTAAGGACGACCAGCATAGCCGGGACCACCGCGATCAATCTCGCCGGCAATGCGCTGGTGAACACCTTGCTCGGCAATGCCGGAGCTAATACGCTCAACGGCGGCGGCGGAGCCGATACCCTGACCGGCTTCGGCGGCAACGACACCTACTACGTTGATGCCGTCGGGGACGTGGTCCAGGAGGCAGCCGGAGCGGGCACCGACCAGGTCTTTGCCAGCGTCAGCTATGGCTTGTTGGCCGGCCAGCACGTCGAGACCCTGCGTACGACAAGCATTGCCGGAACCGATGCGATCAACCTGACCGGCAACGAACTGGCCAACACCCTGCTCGGCAATGCCGGAGCCAATGTGCTCAACGGTGGCGGCGGAGCCGATACGCTGACCGGCTTTGCCGGCAACGACTTCTACTACGTCGATGCCGCCGGGGACGTGGTCCAGGAGGCAGCCGGAGCGGGCACCGACCAGGTCTTTGCCAGCGTCAGCTACGCCTTGGGGGCCGGCCAGCACGTCGAGGCTCTGCGCACGACCAGCATCGCCGGGACCGACGCGATCAATCTCGCCGGTAACGCGCTGGCCAACACCTTGCTCGGCAACAACGGGGCCAATGTGCTCGACGGCGGTGGCGGCAACGACACGCTCCAGGGCCTTGGCGGCAACGACTTCTACTACGTCGATGCCGCGGGAGACGTGGTCCAGGAGGCAGCCGGAGCCGGCACCGACCAG
>CBHCZH010000206.1:0-4706 GCA_965977975.1 uncultured bacterium | reverse complement strand
GCCGAGGAGCAGCTCACCGACATTCTTTCGGCCAACCGCCGGCGAATCACCATCGACGAGATCCAGCGCACCGTCTGCCAGTTCTACCGAATCGACCGCTCCGAGATGTCGAGCAAGCGCCGCGCCCGCGCCGTGGTGCGCCCGCGCCAGGTGGCGATGTACTTGGCCAAGGTGCTGACCCCGCGCAGCTACCCCGAGATCGGGCGCAAGTTCGGCGGCCGCGATCACTCGACCGTGATCCACGCGGTGCGGCTGATCGAGGATCTGCGTCAGCGCGATGCCGACATGGACGGCGACGTGCGCAGCCTGCTGAGGCAGCTCGAAACCTGAGCTTTTCGTCCTGCCACGGGTCATCCCGGGGTTGTCCCGGGACCCAGCCTGTTGAATCGGCAAAGCTGCTGGCCCCCCGAACAAGTCCGGGGTGACTCAGGATTTGCAATGACAGAGCGCGCGGGGAGTGGCAGCAAGGGACGCTTATGGCCCCCCCCCATGATCGCCTAGAACGTTTCGCTCGCCACATCGTGCTTCCCGAGATCGGCGGTGCGGGGCAAGCGGCATTGGCGAAGGCGAAAATCGTTCTGATCGGGATCGGCGGGATCGGATCGCCGGCGCTGCAGTACCTCGCCGGCGCCGGCGTCGGCACGCTGATGCTGGTCGATGACGACGCGGTCGAGGAAAACAACCTCCAGCGCCAGACGATCTACCGCGAGGACGACATCGGCCGCCGTAAGGCCGAGCTCGCCGAAGTGTGGGTGCGCGAATTCGACCCCGAGCTTGAGGCCAGCTGGGTCTGTGATCGCGTGATCGCCGAGAACGCCGCCGCGACGATCGCCGGCGCCGACCTCGTGCTCGACGGTTGCGACAACTTCGCTACCCGGCTCGCGGTCTCCGATGCTTGCGTCGCCGTAGGCGTCCCCCTCCTCTCGGCCGCGGTCGGGCGCTTCCAGGGCCAGGTCGGCGCTTTCGCGGGACATTTGCCCGACCAGCCGTGCTATCGCTGCTATGTCGGCGACGCGTTCGACGCCGACGACTGCGATACTTGCGCCGAGGACGGCATGCTCGGCGCGATGGCCGGCTGGACCGGCACTTTCGCGGCGCTGCAGGCGATCCGCGTGCTGCTTGCGCCAGTTGGCGGTCTCGGCGATCCGCAATGGGGCAAGCTGCATCTGCTCGACGGCCTCAAGCCCGGCATGCGAACGCTCAACGTTGCCAGGGATCCGGCGTGCAGGGGGTGTGGCGTTCCTTCCCCATAGCGGGAGGCTAAAAGCTCGCGCCGTCGACGAAGCGGCGCGGCAGATCGCGCCACAGCTCGGGCTCGAACATCCTGAGGTTGATTCCCATGCGTTCGTAAGTCGGGTCGATGGCGGTCCAGTGCGTGGTGCAGCCGCACGTGGGGCAATGCCACGTGGTGAGAAAGCGATCGCCCTGCACGTAACCCACGCCCTCGCCTTCCACCGTGACCTTGGCGGGAGCGCAGTGGTGCCACAGCCCCCCCGTCCTGCGGCAAATCGAGCAATTGCACTCGGCCGCGTCGGGCGGTGTTTCCCGTAAGGTGAGGCGGATGTGGCCGCAGTGGCAGCTGCCGTGGTGCTCACTCATGCCAAGATCTCCTCCACCCAAGCCGGCACCAGCTCGCTCGCCGGGCCGAGCCGGCTCTCGTCGAACCAGGCCGATCCCTGGCTGCGCTGGAGGTTGAGCTCGAGCGTGCGGGCGCGGCCGCTCTTCGCCTGCTGGACGAAGCCCGCCGCCGGATAGACCGCGCCCGAGGTGCCGATCGAGACGAACAGATCGGCGCGAGCGATCGCGGCAAAAATGCGATCCATCTCGTAAGGCATCTCGCCGAACCAGACGATATCCGGGCGGAGCGCCGCCTCGCCGCAGGCAGGACACGGCGGCTCGTCGAGCAGCGTGCCCGTCCAGCAATGCCGCGAGTCGCACGCCGTGCACCAGGCGGAGAGCCCTTCGCCGTGCATATGGAGCACGCGGCACGCGCCCGCACGCTCATGCAGGTCGTCGATGTTTTGGGTGACGATCAGGAGGTCGCCGTCCCACTCGCGGTCGAGCCTGGCCAGCGCCGTGTGCGCGGCATTGGGCTCGGCAGCCATGATGTTCTTCCGCCGTTCGTCGTAGAAGCGCTGGACCAGCTCGGGATCGTGCCGGAAGGCTTCGGGTGTCGCGACGTCCTCGACGCGGTGATTTTCCCACAGGCCGTCGCCGGCGCGGAAGGTCCTGAGGCCGCTCTCGGCGCTGATTCCCGCGCCGGTGAGGATCACGATGTTGCGGATGCCGTTCATTCGCCCCATGAAGCACGGCCACGAAGGGAGGTGCAATGGCTCGCATCGGCATCATCGGCAGCGAAGGACGGATGGGGCATGCACTGGTCCGCGCGATCGAAGCCGCCGGCTACGAATACGCGGGCGGAACCGACAGGGGTGGCGATGTCGCCGGCCTTGCCGACCACAGCGACGCTCTTGCCGACTTTTCCGCCCCGGCAGCGCTGGAAGGCAACCTGCACGCCGCGATCGGCGCCGGCATACCGATCCTGGTCGGCACCACCGGCCTCGACGAGCGCCATCACGCCGCGATCGATTCGGCAGCAGGAGCAATTCCCGTGCTTCAGACCGGCAACACCTCGCTCGGCGTGACTCTTCTCGCCCACCTGGTGCGTGAGGCAGCGGCGCGGCTCGGTCCGGAGTGGGACATCGAGGTGCTGGAGATGCATCACCGCATGAAGGTCGACGCGCCTTCGGGCACCGCGCTCGTGCTTGGCGAGGCCGCCGCTACAGGGCGCGGGATCGAGCTCGCCGCGCACAGCGAGCGCGGCCGCGACGGGCATACCGGTGCACGCGCGGAAGGCGCTATCGGCTTCGCCTCCTTGCGCGGCGGCACGGTGGCCGGCGAGCACAGCGTGATTCTCGCCGGTCCGCATGAGCGGCTGACGTTGTCGCACAGCGCCGAGGACCGGATGATCTTCGCGCAGGGTGCGGTGCGTGGTGCCGCGTGGCTGATCGGCCGGCCCGCGGGGCGCTACGCGATGGAGCAAGTGCTCGGCCTGTGACCGCACAGCTGTTCGGACTGATTTGCGCCGCGGCGGTTGTCGCCATCGCGTTTCTCGGCCCGGTCCGCCGCTGGTTGAGCGATCGCAAGCGCAATCGGAGGGGGACAGCGCAGGCTGCCGAATGGCGTGCAAAGTTCGAGGCCGACAATCCTGTAGGCCCTCCACTCAGCGACGTCGAAAGCGATGCCATCGTTGCCGCCTACCGCGCGCTTGCTCGCCCCGCGCTCTTGCTCCGTCCCGACCCCCCCGCACCTGCCGTTACGGCGCCTGCACAACTGGGTGGGATGGCCTGGCTCGCCGATGGCGAGGAATGGCCGGTCGATGCCGAAGGGCGGCGGCTTGAGTTCGTCGCCCAGCTCGACTTCGCGCACTTGCCTCCGCTGAGCGGCTATCCCGATAGCGGTGTCATGCGATTCTTCGTTGGGCGCAGCGACTTGTTCGGGGCGGATTTCGACCAGCCCGACCGCTCAGACGTGCAGGTATTGTGGCATTCCGGACCAATCGAGGGCGGGCGGCGCGAGCCACCCCCGCCGCGGCTCGACGACGACTCTTCGCCGTTCCTGGACGCGGCCGTTCGCGCGCACGGACTTGCGCTGAGTCCCGAGCCGGTCGCCGATCCACCCGATTACTACTCCTGGCAGGCTCAGGCCCTGACCGAGGGGATGGCGCGCCGACCGGGCATCGAGGCGGTGGAGGATCGCATCGGCGACCTCTCCGACGCGCGCGCTATGATGCACAAGATCGGCGGACATCCGAGCTTTACGCAGTTCGATTTCCGCGGGCCGGGCAAGTTCGAGGATCTCGACATGGTGCTGCTCGGCCTCACGTCCGACGACGCCATCATGTGGGGCGATGTCGGGGAGGCCGTCTTTTTGATCCGACGCGACGATCTAGCCCAACGCGATTTCTCGCGCGTCGCCTTCTACTGGGACTGCCACTGAGCATGACCCGCGACGAAGTTTTCGAGTTCTTCCGCCGCCTTGCCGAAGACAACCCTTCGCCCGAGACCGAGCTGGAGTTCGGCAATACCTACCAGTTGCTCGTTGCCGTAGTGCTTTCGGCGCAGGCGACCGATGTCGGAGTGAACAAGGCGACGCGAGCCCTGTTCCGCGAGGTCAAGACGCCGCGGCAAATGATCACGCTCGGCGAGGACGGCCTCAAGCGGCACATCAAGACGATCGGGCTGTTGAACGCCAAGGCCAAGAATGTCATCGCGCTTAGCGAGAAGCTCGTCGCCGAATACGACGGCGAAGTTCCGGCCGACCGCGAAACGCTGGTCACCCTGCCGGGAGTCGGGCGCAAGACCGCCAATGTGGTGATGAATTGCGCGTTCGGCGAAGAGACGTTCGCGGTCGATACGCACGTTTTTCGCGTCGGCAACCGCACCGGGCTCGCGAAAGGAAAGACGCCCGAGCAAGTCGAGGCCAAGCTCGAGAAGCGGGTGCCGCAGCCGTTCCGCCGCCATGCACACCATTGGCTGATCCTGCACGGCCGCTACACCTGCAAGGCGCGCCTGCCCGAGTGCTGGCGCTGCCCGGTGGTCGATCTTTGCGCTTACCGGAACAAGGTGCTCGAGAAGCCCGTTGGGAAAGGGAAGCGCGCATCCGCTCCGTCATCGGTGTGACACGCCGAGGGAGACCGACCATGA
>CBHCZH010000205.1:0-4787 GCA_965977975.1 uncultured bacterium | reverse complement strand
CCCCTCCTGTCCAACCGGTAGTTGGGCGGGCCCCCTGATGCCCACCCCCCCCCCCATGGGGGCCCCCCGGCACAAGGCCGGGGTGACAGGTTGGGAGTGATGGCGCCGTGAGCGCCCTCGTCGCGGACGTCATCGGCCTCATCGGCAGCGCGCTGTTCATCGCGGCCTTCGCCTACGCGAACATTTCCAAGTCACTCAACAAGGTCGTCTTCAACCTCGCCAACCTCGTCGGAGCCATCCTGCTCTTGATCTCGCTGTCGGTGAACTTCAATCTCGCCGCCTTCGTGCTCGAAGCCGTCTGGGGCGCGATCGCTGCGGTCGGGCTGCTGCTGGCGATGTGGGCGAAAATGCGCGAGAAACGGCCATGATCGGCTTCCTCTTCGCATTCCTGACGGTCGCGGCCGTGTCGGTCGACGACGCCGGATATCTGCCTTCTCCGCAGCAGCAGCGAGTAGATCGGAGCTTCTCCGACATTCCGATCGATGCTCCGCTCGATGAGTTGCAGGACCGCCTGTCCATGATCATCGAGAACGAATGCGAGCAATGGGGTGAGTGCGAATGGCGCGACGCCCATGGCGTGCGCTACTATTTCTACGGCGACGGCCCCGACAATCTAGGGGTCGTGGTCAAGAGCATCGATGCAGCCGACTACACGGCGCGCGCGATCCCGGCGCTTGGGATCGGCGTAGCGCGCGAACGCGATCAGGTTCTGGCGGCCGCCCGGAAGTTCGTTCCCGACGCCGATTTCGAATGCGGCGAATCAGGCGACGACAGCATCGAGGTGTGCAATGCCACTCTCGATCCGGGCTGGCTCACGATCAGGTTCGACGCATCGGGCTCGCTGATCGGGGTTCAACTCGACGGATACCATTTCACGTGATCATCGCCGTCGACGGCCCGACGGCTTCGGGAAAAGGCACAATCGCCAAAGCGCTCGCCGCGCACTTCGGGTTGCCGCATCTCGACACCGGCCTATTGTACCGCGCGGTCGGTCGTCAGGTGTTTCTGGACGGCGGCGATCCGGACAATGCGGGCGATGCGCTCGCCGCCACGACTTTTCCCGACGGCCTGTTGCTCGACCCCGAGCTGCGCAGCGAGGAAACCGGCGGGCTGGCGAGCCGCGTCTCCGTCCACGCGTCGGTGCGACAGGCGCTTTACGAACGCCAGCGCAGCTTTGCGTTGCAGCCGGGCGGCGCGGTGCTCGACGGGCGCGATATCGGCACGGTGATCGCGCCCGAGGCCGAAGTGAAGCTGTTCGTCACAGCCAGCGTGGAAGCCCGCGCGCTGCGCCGCTGGAAGGAAATGCAGGCGCGCGGTGAGGACCGCACGCTTGCCGAGATCGAGGCTGACCTGCATCGGCGTGACGAACGCGATCGGACGCGCGCCGAAGCGCCACTGCGCGCAGCCAACGATGCGGTGGTGCTCGACACGTCCGAACTGGGGCCGGCGGAGGCGATCAAGGCCGCGATCGCTGCGGCGGAGAAGAAGCTCAAGCGCTAGAGGGTGGGAGACGTCCGGACGTCGATGGACCTAATCCCCTGCGATGAAGCTCGTGATCCGCCAGCGCCCGTTGCGGCTCGATGCGATCAGACGGTAGTCGATGACGCTGCGCAGCTTATCGCTGGCGATGAAGCCGGAGCCGCCGTCGGCCACCTTGATTTCCTGGAACGGTGCGTCGGGATCATAGGCGGCGGCCTCGACCAAGTCCCATGAGACCGTATCGAGCCGTTCGGCCGACGCGCGGGGTTCTGTCAGCACCGGCACGTCCTCTCCCATCACCAGCAGCGAGCCGTAAGGGTCGGTTCCGCCGAGATCCTGCGCGAAGAACCATGGAATCGTTACCCCGCCTTCCTCGTTGGCCGCGCAGCCAAGCGTGAGCAGCTGATCGAGCGCCGGCCACAGCTCGCGCTCGGGATCGTTCAGCCGCGACTTGAGCTCGGCGGAACCCGCTCCGCCGCCGAAATCGAGATGGACGTCGTCGGCGGCAAGCGCAGCCACCGCATCCGCATCGCGCAGGCGCACCGCCTCGGTCAGCCGCATGCGGAAGTCCGACGCGCCTTCGATATCGCGGCACTCGTCGCGCGGCGCGAAGCGGCCCTTGGCGAACGGCGTCGCCTCGTCCTCCGAAGCGACGATGTCTTGGGCGACCTCGGCGACTTCCTCGGCCGGCGCGTCTTCCTGGCTGCAGGCTACCAGGATGAGCGCCAATGCGAAAGCAAGCAGCATCTTCATCCCGCGCTGCGTGCATCCTCGGCGTTCGAGGTGTCAACCAGACGCGGTCTGGGCGGTTCTTCTACGTCGGTATATCGTGGCGCGCTTTCGACCAGTGGCACCTCGTCGATCTCGGCCTTGCCGATCTCGATGTGCTTCTCGGCGAGCCGCTTGCCCGACGAAAGCACGTTACGCTCGAAGCTCCCGACGAAGTCGTTGTACTTGCGCACCGCACGATCGAGGCCGGCACCGACCCCCTTGAGATGATCGGCAGCGACGCGCAGCCTGTCGTACAGTTCGGCCCCCATCCGCCCGATCTCGCGCGCCTCGCGCGCGAGCCCATCCTGCCGCCAGACTTGCGCGATGGTCCGAGCAATCGCGACGAGGTTGGTCGGGCTCGCCAGCAGCACCCGGCGCTCGAACGCGAAATCCCACAGCCGCGGATCGTTCTCGAGCGCGGCGGCGATGAAGTGCTCGCCAGGAACGAACATCAGCACATAATCCGGCGCTTCCTCGAACTGGCTCTGGTAACTCTTGGCACCGAGCGCCTGGATGTGGTTGCGCATCGAAGCCGCATGGCGCGCGAGGCATTCTTCGCGGCTATCGTCGTCGCCGCACTCGAACGCATCCTGGTAGGCGTTGAGCGAGACTTTGGCGTCGATCACCAGGAGCTTGTTGCCCGGAATGCGCACGATCGCGTCGGGGCGCAGCCTCCCGTCTTCGGTTTCGACAGAATGTTCGGTGACGAAGTCGGTGTGCTCGGCAAGGCCGCACTGCTCGAGAACGTTCTTCAACTGCTGCTCGCCCCAGCGGCCCCGCGCCTTGGGTGCGTTGCGCAGAGAATTGCCGAGCTGCAACGCGGCGGTGCGGACCGCGTCCTGCCCTTCGCGCATCGACTGAATAAGGCCGGTGAGCTGGCCGAACGCGTCCTGGCGCTTGGCCTCGAGCGCCTCGACCTGGTCCTCGTAGCGCTTGAGGCGCTGGTTGACCGGCTCGAGCAACGCCGCGACGGCTTCCTTGTTGGCCTTTTCCGAAGTGCCGAAGCGCTCCTCCGCGCGCTTGAGGAACTCCTCCTGGGCCCTTGAGAGCACCTCCCCGCCGGCCGCCTTGAACTGGGCGAGCAGGTCCTCGCGCGCCTGGCGCATCAGCTCGAGCTGCTTGTCGAAATTCTCAGCATTGGCTTTGAGCGTTGCGTTCTCGATCCGCGCGTCGGCCAGCTCCTTGATCGCCTGCTTGAACTCCGCGTCGCGCTGCAGGCCGCGCCGTGCACCGAGCACCCAGCCGGCTACGAGACCGACCAGCAATCCGAGGATTACAAAGATTACGCTATAGGGGCTGTCCACCCCGGACCTCCGATGAGAACGAATAGCGAACTTATGCGGCGAAATCCTACATTGCAAGCGCCGCCCACGACATTCCCCCAGATACCGGGTTAAAGCCCGCGAAAATTGGCTTGAGCATCGGCCCCGCTAGATTGTATGGGCTACTTACAATTCGTGATTGCGAAAATTTCGTGATTGCGAAAAAATTGCCGCACTCAAACGGAAGAGGACCCTCATGGCCACCGATATCGAGATTGCCCGACAGGCCAAGATGAAACCGATCGGCGAAATCGCCGGCAGGCTCGGCATTCCGGACGAGGCGCTCGAGCCGTACGGCCGCACCAAGGCCAAGATCGCGATGGACTGGATCAGTCAGCAGTCCGACGAGCCCGACGGCAAGCTGATCCTCGTCACCGCGATCAACCCGACCCCGGCCGGCGAAGGCAAGACCACCACCTCGGTCGGTCTCAGCGACGGCCTCAACCGCATCGGCAAGAATTCGATCGTCTGCCTGCGCGAGCCCAGCCTCGGCCCGTGCTTCGGCGTCAAGGGCGGCGCGGCCGGCGGCGGCTATGCGCAGGTCGTGCCGATGGAGGACATCAACCTCCACTTCACCGGCGACTTCCACGCGATCACCAGCGCGCACAACCTCCTGAGCGCGATGATCGACAACCACATCTACTGGGGTAACGCGCAAGGCCTCGACACGCGCCGGATCACCTGGCGCCGCGTGCTCGACATGAACGACCGGGCGCTGCGCCAGATCGTCAACTCCTTGGGCGGCGTCTCCAACGGCTATCCGCGCGAAACCGGGTTCGACATCACCGTCGCGTCCGAGATCATGGCGATCCTGTGCCTCGCGACCTCGATCGAGGATCTCGAAGAGTCGATCGGCAACATCATCATCGGCTACCGCCGCGACAAGACCGCGGTCCGCGCGCGCGACATCAACGCGCATGGGGCGATGACCGTGCTCTTGAAGCAGGCGATCCAGCCCAATCTCGTGCAAACGTTAGAAAACAACCCGGCGTTCATCCACGGCGGCCCGTTCGCCAACATCGCGCACGGCTGCAACTCGGTGACCGCGACCAAGGCCGCGCTCCAGCTCGCCGACTATGTGGTGACCGACGCCGGCTTCTGCGCCGACCTGGGCGCCGAGAAGTTCTTCGACATCAAGTGTCGCAACGCCGGCCTCAAGCCCGCCGCGACGGTAATCGTCGCCACCCTGCGCGCGCTCAAGAAGAACGGCGGCGT
>CBHCZH010000204.1:0-4862 GCA_965977975.1 uncultured bacterium | reverse complement strand
CAGGGGCAGGAACACCTTCCACCCGAGCCGCATCAGCTGGTCGTAGCGGAACCGCGGGACGGTCGCCTTGACCCACGAGAACACGAAGAAGAAGAAGAAGATCTTGGCGAACAGCCAGATCCAGCCGGGAATCCAGTAGAGGAATTCGAGCTCCAGCGGGGGCAGCCAGCCGCCGAAGAACAGGATCGCATTCAAGGCGCACATCAGCAGCACGTTGGCGTACTCGCCGAGCCAGAACAGCGCGAAGCTCATGCTCGAGTATTCCGTCTGGTAGCCGGCGACGAGCTCGCTCTCGGCCTCGGTCAGGTCGAACGGCGCGCGCGCTGTTTCAGCCATCGACGAGATCAGGAACACGACCCACATCGGGAACAGCAGCAGGTTGAAGAAGAACCCGTTGACCAGGCCGAACCCGTGGCCACGCTGCGCCTCGATGATCGTGTTCATGTTGAAGCTGCCGGCCCACAGCACCACGCAGATCAGGATGAAGCCGATTGAGACTTCGTAGGAAATCATCTGAGCGGCAGCGCGCATCGCGCTGAAGAATGGATATTTCGAGTTCGACGCCCAGCCCGAGACGACCACGCCGTAAACGCCGAGCGAGCTGATCGCGAGGATGTAGAGCAGGCCGACGTTGATATCCGCCAGCACCGCGCCCGAGTTGAACGGGATCACCGCCCAGGCCATCAGCGCCACGGTGAACGTGACGATCGGGGCGATCAGGAACAGGCCCTTGTTCGCCGCCGAGGGGATGATGGTTTCCTGCAGGAACACCTTGAGCCCGTCGGCGAAGCTTTGCAGCAGGCCCCACGGGCCCACAACGTTCGGCCCGCGTCGCAGCGCCATCGCGGCCCAGACCTTGCGGTCGACGTAGATGATCATCGCCACCGCCAGCATCAGCGGCAGGGCGATGAGGAGGATGCCCACAATTGTAGCCCAGAACCAAGCCCAGTCATAAGACAGGCCGAGGTCCCAGTACCCGAACGGCGTCCAGAGCGGTCTTTGGAAGGCTTCGGTCACGCCCGGCCCTCCCCATTCTTGTCACCCCGGACTTGTTCCGGGGTGACCGTAAAGGTGGTGGTCGCGGTGCGCATCATTCCGCCGCCTCCGCCAAATCGTCGCCGTGGAGCAGCTCGGCCGAGCAGCGCTGCATCGTCTGGCTCGAGCGCGCGATCGGATTGGTCAGGTAGAAGTCCTTGATCGGATAGGCGATTTTGCCTTCCGCTTTGGCCTTCTTGTCCGCCTTGGGCAGCGCGCCGTAATCGGCCAGCCCCTCGAACCCGAGCGCCGGCACTTCCGCAACCATCGCGTCGCGCAGCTCGTCAAAGCTGTCGAAGCCCACCGTCACGCCGAGCGCGTCGGCGAGCGCGCGCAGGATCGTCCAGTCCTCGCGCGCGTCGCCGGGGGCGAACACGGCCTTGTCGGCGAACTGCACGCGGCCTTCGGTGTTGACGTAAGTGCCCGATTTCTCGGTGTAGGCGCTGCCCGGCAGGATGATGTCCGCCGCGTGCGCGCCCTTGTCGCCGTGGTGGCCGATGTAGACCTTCAGGGCGCTGCCGAACGGCCCGTACTCGACCTCATCGGCGCCGAGCGACAGCAGCACTCGCGGCATGGCGTGGACCAGGTCGGACATCCCGCCCTTCTGCGCGAAACCGAGCATCAGCGCCCCCATCCGCGCCGCGGCGAGATGGAGGACGTTGAAGCCGTTCCACCCTTCCCGCACCAGGTTCCAGCTCTCGGCCAGCGCCAGCGCCGGGCCGAGCGCGCCGGCGACGAGGCCGCCCGCGCCGACGATCACCGCCGGCTTCGACGCCTTGGCCATCGCCTCGGCAACATGCGCCGGAAGCTTGTCGAGCACGGCCGCGTCGTCGCCGAGGAACTCCGCCGGATAAGTCGTCTCCCAGTGCGGGCCGACGATGAACACCTTGGCGCCGCGCTTCGCCGCCTTGCGCAGCCGCACGTTGAGCAGCGGCGCTTCCCAGCGGACGTGGCTGCCGACGATCAGGATCGCATCGGCTTCCTCGATCCCGGCAAAGGTCGAGTTGAAGTTGACCGCCGCGAGGTTGTCCGCTGGATAGGCCATCCCGCCCTGCCGGCTCTCGATCAGCGTCGAGCCGGAGGCGCGAAGCAGCGCCTTGGCCGCAAACATCGTCTCGCAGTCGAGCAGGTCTCCCGCGACCGCCGCGATGCTGGCGCTCGGCTTGGCCTTGGCAATCGCCGCGAAGGCCTCGTCCCAGCTCGCCCGCTCGAGCTTGCCCTTGCGCCGCATCCACACCGCATCGAGCCGGCGCCGCGTCAGGCCTTCGACCTGCCAGCGGGCCTTGTCGGACAACCATTCCTCGTTGACGTCGTCATTCGTGCGCGGAAGCACGCGCAACACCTCGCGCCCGCGCGAATCGATGCGGATGTTCGAGCCCATCGCGTCCGACACGTCGATCGACAGCGTCTTCTCGAGCTCCCACGGCCGCGCTTCGAACTGGTACGGACGGTGCGTCAGCGCGCCGACCGGGCACAGGTCGTTCACATTCGCCGACAGCTCGTGCTTCGCCGCCTGCTCGAGGTACGTCGTGATCTGCATGTCCTCGCCGCGGTACAGCGCGCCAATCTCGTCCACGCCGGCGACTTCCTCGGAGAAGCGCACGCAGCGGGTGCAGTGGATGCAGCGGGTCATGAAGGTCTTGATCAGCGGGCCCATGTACTTCTCGGTCACCGCGCGCTTGTTCTCGTCGTAGCGCGAGGCGCCGCGGCCATAGGCCATGGCCTGGTCCTGCAAGTCGCATTCGCCGCCCTGGTCGCAGATCGGGCAGTCGAGCGGGTGGTTGATGAGCAGGAACTCCATCACCCCTTCGCGCGCCAGCTTGACCATCGCGCTGTCGGTGCGGATTTCCTGGCCCTCGGTGGCGGGCAGCGCGCAGCTCGCCTGCGGCTTGGGCGGCCCGGGCTTCACCTCGACCAGGCACATCCGGCAATTGCCGGCGATGCTTAGCCGCTCGTGATAGCAGAACCGCGGGATCTCCTTGCCGGCCAGCTCGCACGCCTGCAGCACGGTCGCGCCGTTGGGGACCTCTATTTCGACGCCGTCGACTTTGACCTTAGGCATTACTCGGCTGTCTCCCGCGCCGCGGAAGCCGCCGGCGTCGCCTCGAACGTGGCGCGTTGGTAGAGCGCTCTGGCCAGCACTGCCTGCAGCCGAGCTGGGCTGAACCCGACTTGCTGCTCGGGCGATATGCAAGCTGCGAGGGCCGGCCGCACGCCTTCCAGCGCTGCGGCTTCCTCGGGCGTGGCCGGGTCTGCGAGCAAGAATGCCTGGGCGTTGCGGGGATCGGTGCGGACGACGCAGTCACCGAATGTCTGCCAGGAATCGCTCGCGCTCGTCGGCACGGTCATAGCGACAGGCGCCATCTCGTGATCCTCGCCGAAATCCCGGAAGTATAACGCTCGATACAAGGCCCCCTCGAGAATGCCGGGATCCATCCGTAGCGTGCCGCCGGCCAGGCATTCCTTTTTGACCACGTTGTTCAGTGCCGAAATCCTCGCGGGACCGAACGGCTGAGCTAGCGCCTCGCGCACCATGTTTGGGCGAGCTTTGACGATACAGATCGCAAAGCGGTTCATCGTATCTCGTGCCCGTTCGCTGGCCGGGATGTCGCGCCCGGACAGGTTGGCCGCGCGTTGCGCCAGGCCGGGAGCCGATGTCGCCGCGAAACTGGCGGTCAGCAGCAGGAGAAGCGCCAGCCTCACTCCGCCGCCTCCTGCATCGCCGCGCCACGTTCGGCGATGCGGCGTTCCAGCTCCGGCCGGAAGTGGCGGATCAAACCCTGGATCGGCCACGCCGCTGCATCCCCCAGCGCGCAGATGGTGTGGCCTTCGACCTGCTTGGTGACCTGAAACAGCGTGTCGATCTCGTCCGCATCGGCTTCACCGGTGCGCAGGCGCTCCATCACGCGCCACATCCAGCCGGTACCCTCGCGGCATGGCGTGCATTGGCCGCAGGACTCGTGCTTGTAGAAGTAGCTGATGCGGCTGATCGCGCGGACCACGTCGGTCGACTTGTCCATCACGATCACGCCCGCGGTGCCGAGACCCGAGTCCAGTTCCTTGAGCCCGTCGAAATCCATCGGCGCGTCCATGATCTGCGCCGCCGGGACCAGCGGGACCGAGGAGCCGCCGGGGATCACCGCGAGCAGGTTGTCCCACCCGCCGCGAATGCCGCCGCAGTGTTTCTCGATCAGCTCGCGGAACGGGATGCTCATCGCCTCTTCGACAACGCACGGCTTCTCGACGTGGCCGCTGATCTGGAACAGCTTGGTGCCCTTGTTGTTCTCGCGCCCGAAGGAGCTGAACCAGGCGGCGCCGCGGCGCAGGATGGTCGGGACTACAGCAATGGATTCGACGTTATTGACCGTGGTCGGGCAGCCGTAGAGGCCCGCACCGGCCGGGAACGGCGGCTTGAGCCTCGGCTGGCCCTTCTTGCCTTCGAGGCTCTCGATCATCGCGGTCTCTTCGCCGCAGATGTACGCGCCCGCACCGCGGTGGACGAAGACGTCGAAATCGTAGCCCGACCCGGCCGCGTTCTTGCCGAGCAGGCCTGCGTCGTAGGCCTCAGCCACGGCGGCGAACAGCGTCTCGGCCTCGCGGATGAACTCGCCGCGGATGTAGATGTACGCCGCTCGCGCGCGCATCGCGAAGCCGGCGACGAGCGCGCCTTCGATCAGCTTGTGCGGATCGTGGCGGATGATCTCGCGGTCCTTGCAGCTGCCCGGCTCGTATTCGTCGGCGTTTATGACCAGGAAATTGGGGCGGCCGGGGGTGGGCTCCTTGGGCATGAAGCTCCACTTCATGCCGGTCGGGAAGCCGGCGCCGCC
>CBHCZH010000203.1:0-4893 GCA_965977975.1 uncultured bacterium | reverse complement strand
AGGCTGGTGGAGGGGGCATGAAAGGCGCCGGCCTCCCCCCGAACCGCATCGTGTTCAGCGAAAAGTTCGCCTGCCCGGTCTCCGGCTTCACGATCGAAGAAGTCGAACCCCGCCTGTTCAGCTTCAACGCTCCGCAAGGCGCCTGCCCGACTTGCGACGGCCTCGGCGAGAAGCAGCTGTTCGATCCGCAGCTCGTTGTCCCCAACGAAGCGCTCAGCCTCAAGCAGGGCGCGGTCGTGCCGTGGGCCAAGTCCAACCCGCCGAGCCCGTACTACATGCAGGTCCTCGCCAGCCTCGCGCGCGAGTACGGCTTCGATCTGACCACTCCCTGGAGCGAGCTGAGCGAAGAGCACCGTGAGGTCATCCTCCACGGCACGCAGGGCATGCCGGTGGCGCTCACCTTCAAGGACGGGCGCAAGGAATACACCGTGCGCAAGGCGTTCGAGGGCGTGATCGGCAACCTCAACCGCCGCCTGCTGCAGACCGACAGCGCCTGGATGCGCGAGGAACTGTCGCGCTTCCAGACCGCGCAGCCGTGCGAGACCTGTCACGGCAAGCGCCTCAACGACAAGGCGCTCGCGGTGAAAGTGGCAGGCGAGGACATCGCCACCCCGGTTCGCTTCTCGGTCACCGTCGCGCTGCAGTGGTTCGAGGACCTCCCCGCCAAGCTCACCGACACCCAGAACCAGATCGCGCGAGCGATTCTCAAGGAGATCGTCGAACGCCTTGGATTCCTTAACAACGTCGGGCTCGATTACCTGAACCTCGATCGCACTTCAGGTACGCTCAGCGGCGGCGAGAGTCAGCGCATCCGCCTCGCCAGCCAGATCGGCAGCGGCCTCTCGGGCGTGCTCTACGTGCTCGACGAGCCGTCGATCGGCCTCCACCAGCGCGACAACGACCGCCTGATCGAGACGCTCAAACGGCTCCGCGATCTCGGCAACACCGTGATCGTGGTCGAGCACGACGAGGACTCGATCCGCTCGGCCGACCACGTCGTCGATCTCGGCCCCGGCGCCGGCGTCCACGGCGGCGAGATCGTCGCGCAAGGCACGCTCGAGGAAGTGCTCAAGAGCACCAAGAGCCTCACTGCCGCCTACCTCAACGGCACGCGCGAGATCGAAGTCCCGCGCACCCGCCGCAAGGGCAACGGCCACAAGCTCGTCGTCCACGGTGCCCGCGCCAACAACCTCAAGAACGTGACCGCCGCGATCCCGCTCGGCACGTTCTGCTGCATCACCGGCGTCTCGGGCTCGGGCAAGTCGAGCCTCGTGGTCGACACCCTGTACCCCTCCGCCGCCCGCGCCCTCAACGGCGCCCGCGTCATCGCCGGCCCGCACGACAAGGTCACCGGCCTCGAATTGTGCGACAAGGTGATCGAGATCGACCAGTCGCCGATCGGCCGCACCCCGCGCTCGAACCCGGCGACCTACACCGGCGCCTTCACCCAGATCCGCGACTGGTTCGCCGGCCTGCCCGAGGCGCAGGCGCGCGGCTACAAGCCCGGCCGGTTCAGCTTCAACGTCAAGGGCGGCCGCTGCGAGGCGTGCCAGGGCGACGGCCTGATCAAGATCGAGATGCACTTCCTCCCCGACGTCTACGTCACCTGCGAGGAATGCCACGGCCGCCGCTACAACCGCGAGACGCTCGAGGTGAAGTTCAAGGGCCTCAGCATCGCCGACGTGCTCGACATGACGATCGAGGACGCCGAGGAGTTCTTCAAGGCCGTCCCGCCGATCCGCGACAAGATGCACATGCTCAACGAAGTCGGGCTCGGGTATGTGAAAGTCGGCCAGCAGGCGACCACGCTGAGCGGCGGCGAGGCCCAGCGCGTCAAGCTCGCCAAGGAGCTCAGCCGCCGCAGCACCGGGCAGACGCTCTACATTCTGGACGAGCCGACCACCGGCCTCCACTTCGAGGACGTCCGCAAGCTGTTGGAGGTGGTCCACCGGCTGGTCGACCAGGGCAACAGCGTGGTGGTGATCGAGCACAACCTCGACGTGATCAAGACCGCGGACTGGATCCTCGACCTCGGCCCCGAGGGCGGCGTGCGCGGCGGGGAGATCGTGGCTCAAGGGACGCCGGAGGAGGTGGCGGCCGAGACGCGGAGCTATACGGGGCAGTACCTCAAGCCGATGCTGGCAAAGACAGGGGCGGCGAGGAGCGAGCGGATTAGCGAGAGGGTAGAGTAAGTGGCGATATCAGATTCGATCTAGATGATCGTTCTAGGATCGGCGTAAACTCCCAGAGCCTTATGAAGCATTGGATGGATGGCGAACTTCGAATCAGCGTTTAGCCGCGACAACTCGAATTTAGGTCGGTTCTTATAGCTCCATTCATATTTGCTGTGGCTATCGGCCTTAATGCCAATGGCGCCTACGATGTAAAGAACCTGACAAATGATCTCGCGGAAGGATGTAAGACTGAGGCTCCCGGAAAAGAAAGCTTGACTCTCCGAATGAAAGCAGCGCCGTCTGACAGCCTCGTCGGAACCATCCAATATAGTCAGGCAATAGCTTTCAAGAGCCTTTTTATCTAGGTCTTTGAATTCGAATCGCGCCCCGAGTTCCTTAAGGGAGCGAAGTGCCGGTTCTAGGTCGCCATAGGCTTCGCGCCATTCATCCGCGAGGGAACGCAGCCGTTTGGCTGAATACTCGGCCTCGGCATCTCTAATGGTTTTATTTGAGATCTTATTTTGTCCAGCAGCGACCGCTAAGCACTCGTTGAAGTAGGAGATCACATCTCTTGGCCGCTCCAAGGTCCGCTCAAGGATGTAGTCGAACGAGTCCTTTTCGCCGACTCTAGGTGCGATCACCTCCTCCAGTTTAACATCACGGCCCGTGTATTGATCCTTGAATAGCTTATTTATGCGCTTCTGCAACATTTCGCGCAATTCCTCAGGGGTCCACCTCATTCTCAGATAAAGATCTTCGTACTTCTCGGATTGAAACCCAGCGCTGGTTGTCTTGTCTAAGACGGTAAGAAGAAGATCTGCTCGCATACTTATTATAATTTTTACATTCGGCAAGCGTCTAAATTTCTTTATCGTCTCTATAAGAGCTCGCACAAGTTTGAAGCGAATGCCGTCGCTGGCCCAGTCACGATCCAGATCGTCAATAATGATATAATATCGTTCATATTTATCGTCAAAGATATCGTCCCTCAAGAGGTTCAGGACGTTCTCTAGTTCTTGAATTTGAACATCATTTACGACGCGCTGTGCTTTGTGGATGACCTCTCTCGTTTCGGCAACGCTCGTTCTATCCTCACTACCCGCCTTGTCGGCAACCTTGACAGGCCCTGCCTTGAGATCGATGCCGCTCTCCTCCGTAAACTTTCGTTCGATATTGCGGACAACTTCACGAATTCGCTCTTCGGTGTCGGCCCAGAACGAGTCGCCGAATTCGAATAAATATTCGAGGGCCTTTTTCTTCTTTTGATCCTCACCGAATCTACGGAAGAGTGCTTCGATCCAACTCTTCGCTTGTCGTTCGTTTTCGAAGCGCTGCTTTGCTTTGATTAGCTCCACTGCGAAGATGTGCCTCCACAGTAGCTGATAGAATACGTCTAGGTTTATGCCGAGTCCGTCGAAGTAGCTTATTATGTTCGAGTTGGAGATGTAGTTGAGCGAGAGAGAGTCTGGGTTGATCCGTATGGCATTCGGGATCGACTGCTCCAGGTGGAGTAGGATGGCACTCTTCCCGGACCCTGTCCGTCCAAGAACTATGCACTGTGGCGACGCCAAGTCCATAACAGCCGCCGCCGCGTCCGTCTCAACAAAGCACTCTCGAAGGAATCTTTCGTCCTCCTCGGCGGACATTGCGCCTACCGACATCCCGCTACGAAGCACGACCGCCATGCAGTCCCCCAAGGCCGTGAAAGGCTGTCAATGATTAGGGAGTGCGTAGAAAAGAGCAACCCGAGGGTAGTTCCAGGGGACACCATACGATTTTCCCCCGCGCCACGCCCCTATTTAACCCCTGCTGGAGATGCTGCCAGCTGCCGGAGTGGCGGCGACTTCCGCAGCCGGCGGCAGGGCGGGATCGGAAAGGTCCCCGGTTGTCCGAGTTGCGAGTTCCGCGAGGACCTCGTCGATGAGCTGACGGATGGCGAGATCCTGATGTTCGCGATAGCCACGAAAGTAGTCGGACGCGATGATGTCCCGGTGGAGGCGGATGTCGTCCTTCACCGCATAGATCCATGTTTCATCCTTCGGAAAGAGCTTTAAGACGCGCTCCCCGGTCATCAGCGCGAAAAGAACGAAGGTCAGATAGCAATCCCGCTTCGCCGGATCGCAGGCGCGCAGCCCGGTCGCGAAATCGGGATATTGAAGGCAGGCCAAGTGGTAGCTTTCGTAGGCGGAAAGGGAACTGACCTCGCGCGAGATGTGGATTTGTCGGATTGCGACGAACAGCGCGATGCCGGCAAACAATGCGATCGCGACATTTGCTACCGCAGTTACAATGTCCACGCCGGTCATGAATGCCCTCCGCCCGATCTTTTCTAGCAGTTTTTTTCGTCGGCAGGAATTCGGGACAGCGTGCTAGTTCCGGGAACATCACAATTCCGGCAATTCCGGCAATTCCGCACAATTCCGCAATTCCGGGGACACGATACTAAACTCGTCGCGGGTCCGAAGCTGGATTTTGGCGGCAGTGCACTAATACCGCCGGCCAGCTCCCGCCCTAAACCTCCTCCACAAGCTGGCGAGCGAGCCCGCCAAGCTGGAATCGCAGAAGCAGCCATTGCTCGGCTAACGCTGCCTGGACTCTGTTCAGGTTAGATTGAATCTCCCCTCCCCGACGGGGAGGGGCTGGGGGTGGGGGAGCGAGGCCGCAAGGCCTCGCGTCGACGCTGGCGGGCCCCCCCCCCCCCCCCCCCCCCACCCCGCGG
>CBHCZH010000202.1:0-4976 GCA_965977975.1 uncultured bacterium | reverse complement strand
GGAGCCTCGTGAAGATGGGCACCACCGCGGCGCAGAAGAAGCTGTTCTTCAACCTCAGGCGGATGAAGAAGCAGCTCGAGGCCTACGACGACAGCGACCTTCATCCGGACGATGTCGCCAAGATCGCAACCGACTTGGGTGTGCCCGAGCAGGAAGTGATCAACATGAACCGGCGCATGATGATGGGCGGCGACGCGTCGCTGAACGTCTCGTTGCGTTCGGACGAGGAAGGCAGCGGCCAGTGGCAGGACTGGCTGACCGACGACCGTCCGTTGCAGGACGAAACCACCGCGGAGGCCGAAGAGGCGCACATGCGCCACGAAATGCTGACCGAAGCGATGGAAAGCCTCAACGAGCGCGAGCGGCACATCCTCACCGAACGGCGCCTGACCGACAACCCGCAGACGCTCGAGGAGCTGTCGCAGGTTTACGACGTCAGCCGCGAGCGTATTCGCCAGATCGAGGTCCGCGCGTTCGAGAAGCTGCAAAAGGCGATGCAGCGTATCGCGGGCGAGCGACTGCTGCCAGCGGCCTAGGGTTCAATCAAGACCGCCGAATAACCCAGTCGGGGAGGATTTGCGGCCAGCTTGCGGCCCGCTAAAGCCTCCCCATGCTGCGCGTGCTCCGCTTCCTCGTCATGACGGTGGTCTGGTTCATAGGCATCAGCCTCGCGCTGGTGATTGTATTCCGCTTCGTGCCGGTGCCGGTGACGGCGACCATGCTGATGGACGAGAACGGGATCACCAAAGACTGGGAACCGCTCAGCCGCATCGATCGCAATATGGTTTCGGCGGTGATCGCGGGCGAGGACGGCAAGTTCTGCGAGCACGACGGCTTCGACCGTGAAGCGATCGAGGAAGCGATCCGCCGCAACCAGCAGGGCGGCCGCATCCGCGGCGGATCCACAATCAGCCAGCAAACCGCCAAGAACGTGTTCCTCTGGCAAGGCGGTGGCTATTTTCGCAAGGGCCTCGAAGCCTGGTTCACGCTGCTGATCGAGAACATCTGGGGCAAGCGGCGGATCATGGAAGTCTATCTCAATGTCGCCGAGACCGGGATCGGCACCTACGGGGTGGAGGCCGGCTCGCAACGTTATTTCGATCATTCGGCGGCGCGACTCAGCCAGAACGAAGCGGCGCGAATGGCCGCGGCTCTGCCGCTGCCCAAGGAACGGCCCGTGGTGAACCCGGGCGGGTTCACGCGCCGCTACGGCAACACCATCCAGGCGCGCATCGGTGTCGTGCGGCGTGACGGGCTCGACGCCTGCATCTATGATTGAGCTGCCGGGGGCGCCGGAACGGCCACGCGTCCGAAGCCGCAGCGCGCTCGGCTGCGGCGTGATCCTCGCCCCGCTGCTTCTGCTTGCCGGCTACGCCGTGTTTTCGGCGAAGGCGTGGCACCCAAGCGACGCGACCTTTCCCATTCAAGGTATCGACGTTTCGCATCATCAGGGCGCGATCGAGTGGCCTCTGCTCCCCGGACAGGGCGTCGACTTCGCCTACATCAAGGCCACCGAGGGCGGTGACCATGTCGACGAGCGCTTCGCTGCGAACTGGCGCGCGTCCGGTCGGGCCGGCATCCGGCGCGGCGCGTACCACTTCTTCACGCTGTGCCGCTCGGGCGCCGAGCAGGCCGCCAACTTCATCGCCACGGTCCCGGTCGAGCGCGACGCCTTGCCGCCTGCAGTCGATCTCGAATACCTCGGCAACTGCTCACGGCGTCCGCGCATTGCCGACGTCGGCGCGGAGCTGGCAGCGTTCTTGACCGCCATCGAGGCGCGCTACGGCCAACCGGCCGTGCTCTACCTCACCGAGGAGTTCGACGTCGCTTATCATATCAGTGCCCGGTTCGACCGTCCGTTGTGGTTGCGCTCACTGGTCTTCGAGCCCGATTTTGGTGTTCGGCCGTGGACGATCTGGCAAGCGTCCAATTTCCGCCGCCTCGACGGGATCGACGGGCGGGTTGACTGGAATGCGCTCCGGCCCGAATCTGAGTGACGATGGGAGCGGGGCACTCGCATAATCACTCGCACGGGCACGGCCATTCGCATGCGCCGGCCGATTTCGGGCGCGCGTTCGCGATCGGGGTGCTGCTCAATTCGGCCTTCGTGCTGGTCGAGGCGGGGTTCGGGCTGTGGTCGGGCTCGATGGCACTGGTCGCCGATGCCGGACACAACCTTTCGGACGTCCTCAGCCTGCTGATCGCTTGGGGCGCCGCCTACATGAGCGCGCGGCCGGCCAACTCGCGCTTCACTTACGGATACAAGTCGAGCTCGATCCTCGCCGCGCTGGCCAATGCCGGGCTGCTGCTCGTCGCGCTGGGCGCCATCCTGTTCGAGACGATCGACCGGCTGTTCGCGCCCGCGCGAGTTGAAGGCTGGACGATGATCGCGGTCGCCGGGGTCGGTATTCTGATCAACGGCGCGACCGCGCTGCTGTTCGCGAGCGGCCGCAAGCACGATATCAACATCCGCGGCGCCTTCATGCATATGGCCGCCGACGCGCTGGTCTCGGTCGGCGTGGTCGCGGCGGGGGTGGCGATCCTGCTGACCGGCGAGCTGCTGATCGATCCGCTGACCAGCCTCGTCATCGTGGTGATCATCGGGTGGGGCACCTGGGGGCTGCTCAAGGACAGCGTTAAGCTGGCGCTGCTCGCGGTCCCCGACTCGATCGACGAGGGCGCGGTGCGGGCCTATCTGGCGGGCCTGTCGGGCGTCAGCGCGGTGCACGACCTCCACATCTGGCCGATGAGCACGACCGAGACGGCGCTCACCGCGCATCTCGTCATGCCCGGTGGTCAGCCGGGCGACACGTTCCTGCATGAGCTCGCGCACGAACTCGATCACCGCTTCCGTATCGGCCACACCACCGTGCAGGTCGAAACAGGACACGAGCACGATTGCGGCCTGCACCAGGCCCACGGAGGACATGATCATGGCTGAGACGTTGCGCGAGGGCGGCTGCGGGTGCGGCCACGTCCGCTACCGGGTCGAAGGCGAGCCGATTTTCGTCAACAACTGCCATTGCCGGCTGTGCCAGCGCCAGACCGGCTCAACCTCGGTGGTCAACGCCTTCTTCGAGAGCGAGCGGGTGAGGTTGCTCGAGGGGGAGCTGACCGATCACACCGTCAGCGCCGGCAGCGGCGGCCCGCACGTGATCCGCCGCTGCGCGGGGTGCGGCACGGCATTGTGGAGCCGCTATCCGCGGCTCGGCGCACTCGGCATCGGGCTGCGTGTCGGCACGCTCGACGATCCTGATGCGTGGCGCCCCGACGCGGTGATCTTCACCGAAAGCAAGATGCCCTGGGTGGCGCTGCCGGAGGGGATTCCTGCATTCGAGACCGTTTATAACCAGCTGGAGCTGCTTCCGCCGGAGCGCGTGGCGCGGCTGCAGGCGATGATCGAGCGGCGCAAGGCCGGCGAAGGTTAGCGGTTGGTCTTTACGCGCTTGAAACGTTCTGCCCGCAAATCAAGGCTATGACGGATTGGTATCGCAACACCGAATGGTCGCCCGCCATCGGGGAGGCCTTCGAAGCCCGCCTTGCGCGCTCGCGCAGCCAGAAGGCTCAATATCTCAGCTTGCAGGGCATGGCGCTGGTGCCGAAGCACCCGGAAGTGGCTGCAAGCCTACTTCGGCGAGCGATTGAACTGGACGATCCGTTTGAATCCGTCCGGGCGCTCGCCACGCTCGCGCAGGCCCACCTTGCGCTCGGCAACGTGGAGGAAGCTCTCGAAAGCTACGAAACCGCGCTGGGGCGGCAGATCGCGCAGCCGAACATCGTTTCGGTCCAGCCGGCGGA
This sequence comes from uncultured bacterium, assembly GCA_965977975.1. Taxonomy (GTDB): domain Bacteria; phylum Pseudomonadota; class Alphaproteobacteria; order Sphingomonadales; family Sphingomonadaceae; genus Croceibacterium_A. The sequence continues at coordinate 1,178 of CBHCZH010000202.1, read as the reverse complement.
CTACCTGTTCGTCATCGGCTACTTTCGCGCCGAAAGCCGGATGCTGGGGGCAGTCGCCATTGCCGAAGCGATGCCCGACGACGGCATCTTCGGCCCCGACCCACAGATCATCGCGGCGAAGGCTATGGTGTTCGACCTCGCCGGCCTGACGGCCGAAGCTGGCGCCGCCGCCGCCAAGGCCTTGCCGATGTTCGAAGGACTCGGAGACGCCGAGGCGCTCGGCGTGAACGTTGCCGAGCTACGCGAACGATTGGCGAAGATAGCGGAATCGGCCGCTTAATTTGCTGCCAGCTCTGCAATAAACTCTGAGCTTCGCTTAACGCCGGACGGCGGCCGTCAGGCCGCCGCCTCCTTCTTCTTGCCGTCGCCCGAAACCACGCGAACCGGTTCCTTGCGGCCTTCGACCACGTCCTTGTCGACCACGACCTCGGTCACGCCGTTCATGCTCGGCAGATCGAACATCGTATCGAGCAGGATCGCCTCGACGATCGAGCGCAAGCCGCGAGCGCCGGTCTTGCGCTTGATCGCCTTCCTGGCGATCGCCTCGAGCGCGTCCTCGGTGAAGGTCAGTTCGACGTCCTCGAGCTCGAACAGCTTGGCGTACTGCTTGACCAGCGCGTTCTTCGGTTCCTTGAGGATCTCGACCAGCGCCGGCACATCGAGATCGTGCAGCGTCGCGATCACCGGCAAGCGGCCGACGAACTCGGGGATCAGGCCGAACTTGAGCAGGTCTTCGGGCTCGCACTTCTCGAGCATCTCGCCGACGCGCGCTTCCTGAGGATCGGCGATGTGCGCGCCGAAGCCGATCGAGCGCTTCTGCAGCCGGTCGCCGATGATCTTTTCCAGTCCTGCGAACGCGCCGCCGCAGATGAACAGGATGTTGGTCGTGTCGACCTGCAGGAATTCCTGCTGCGGATGCTTGCGGCCGCCCTGCGGCGGGACCGAGGCGGTGGTGCCTTCCATCAGCTTCAGCAGCGCCTGCTGCACGCCTTCGCCGCTGACGTCACGGGTGATAGAGGGATTCTCTGCCTTGCGGGTGATCTTGTCGATCTCGTCGATGTAGACGATGCCGTGCTGCGCCTTCTCGACGTTGTAGTCGGACGACTGCAGCAGCTTGAGGATAATGTTCTCGACGTCCTCGCCGACGTAGCCGGCTTCGGTCAGCGTGGTCGCGTCGG
>CBHCZH010000201.1:0-4995 GCA_965977975.1 uncultured bacterium | reverse complement strand
CCACCACCCTTCGGGTGGTCCCCCTCCCCGTCCCGGTGAGGAACCTACTTCATCAGCACCAGCTCTTCGGCCATCGTCGGGTGAATCGCCACCGTCGCGTCGAAGTCGGCCTTGGTCAGCCCGGCCTTCACCGCGATCGCCGCCGACTGGAGGATCTCGGGCGCATCGGGTCCGAGCAGGTGGATGCCGACGATCCGGTCGTCGGCGGCATCGCAGACCATCTTGTACAACGACCGCTCGTTGCGCCCCGCGAGCACGTTCTTCATCGGCCGGAAGTCCGAGGTATAGACCTTGATCGTGCCGAGCGTGTTGCGGGCCTGGCTCTCGGTCATGCCCACCCCGCACATCGGCGGATGACTGAACACCGCGCTCGGCACGCAGCCGTAGTCGACCGTGGTCGGCTTGCCGCCGAATACCGTGTCGGCGAATGCCTGACCCTCGCGGATCGCCACCGGAGTGAGCTGGATGCGGTCGGTGACGTCGCCGATCGCGTAGATGCTCTCGACATTGGTCTTGCTGAACCGATCGACTTTGATCTCACCCTTCTCGCCAAGCTCGACGCCGACCTTTTCCAGCCCCAGGCCCTCACTGTTGGGCACGCGGCCGCTTGCGAACATCACGGCATCGACCTCGAGGTCGTCGTGGCCCGTCATCGAGACCTTGAGCGCGCCGCTGTCCAGCTTCTCGATGCCACGGAAGCTCGCGTTGAAGCGGAACTGGATGCCCTTCATGATCGAGATCTGCAGCAGCCGGTCGCGCAATTGCTCGTCATAGCCGCGCAGCAATTTGTCCGAACGGTTGATGATCGTCACCTGGGTGCCGAACTCGTTGAAGATCCCCGCGAACTCGTTGGCGATATAGCCGCCGCCGGAAATCAGCAGCCGCTTCGGCAGCGCTTCCAGATGAAACGCCTCGTTCGAGGTGATGCCGTGCTCGTTGCCGGGGCAACTCGGAACGTGCGGCCGCGCACCGGCGGCTACCAGGATATACTTCGCGGTGACCTTGCTGCCATCGGCCAGCGTCACCTCGTTCGGCCCGGTCACCGTCGCGCGCAACGGCAAGATCTCGACTTTGTGGTTCTCGAGCGTCTGGGTGTAGAGCCCGTTGAGCCGGTCGACGTCGGCAAGCACGTTGTCGCGCAGCACTTTCCAGTCGAAGCGCGCGTTGTCGACCGTCCAGCCGAATGCCCTGGCGTCCTGCAAGTCCTCCGCGAAATGCGCGCCGTAGACGAGCATCTTCTTCGGCACGCAGCCCCGGATTACGCACGTGCCGCCGACGCGGTACTCCTCCGCAACCGCTACTCTGGCGCCATAGCCAGCGGCAATGCGGCTCGCCCGCACCCCGCCCGAGCCCGCGCCGATGGTGAAGAGGTCGTAGTCGTAATCGGCCATGTCGGGCTCCCGCTGCTGGCGGGGCATATGGCGGTACCGAACGCGCGGAGCAACCTTGCCCCAACCTCGCCATCCCCGCGAACGCGGGAATGACGAAGGTGAGGAAATCAGGCCCGCGCCGCCTGCTCGCGGCTCGGACGCCCGCGACGGCCGCGGCGGCCGCCGGGCTTGCTTTGCTTGAACCCACCGGCAGGCTTGCCGGCGCCGGCGTGGCGCCGATCGCCGTGCGGCTTGCGTGGCTCGACCCGGGCTTCACCTTTCGCGTCGCGTTGCGCTTCGGTGCGGGTGTCGCGGCGAGGCGGCTGGCCCCTTCCGTTGCCGCCGCGCGGCGTGTGCCGCGGGCCGCGCACCGGCTCGGCGTGCGTGGCAACGATCGCAACTTCCTCGCGCAGCCCTTCGGGCAACGGCACCTGATCGAGCGTTACGCGGGTCAACTTCTGGATGTCGCGCAAGTATTCGCGCTCGTCCTGAGCGCAGAAGCTGATCGCGACGCCCTCGCGCCCGGCGCGCGCGGTGCGGCCGATGCGGTGGACGTACTGCTCAGGCACGTTGGGCAGCTCGAAATTGACGACGTGGCTGACGCCCGACACGTCGATCCCGCGCGCGGCGATGTCGGTCGCAACGAGGACCTTGGTGCGGCCCTGCTTGAACTCGTCGAGCGCGCGTTCGCGCTGCGGCTGGCTCTTGTTGCCGTGGATCGCATTGGCGGCAATGCCGCTCTGGGCGAGCTTCTTCACCACGCGGTCGGCGCCGTGCTTGGTGCGAGTGAACACCAGCACGCGGTCCATCTCGCCCGACTTGAGGCCCTTCCTGAGCGCGATCGTCAGGAGCGCCTGCTTCTCGGACTGACCGACGAAGCAGACGAACTGGTCGACCCGCTCGGCGGTCGTGGCGGCGGGAGCCACCGAGACTTGCGCCGGGTTCGTCAGGTATTGGTTCGCGAGTTCGCGGATCGCCTTCGGCATCGTCGCCGAGAAGAACAGCGTCTGGCGCTTGGCGGGCAGCATGCGCACGATCGCGCGCAGGGCGTGGATGAAGCCCAGGTCCATCATCTGGTCGGCTTCGTCGAGCACGAGGATCTCGACCTCGGAAAGGTCGAGCGCCCGCTGGTCGCACAAGTCGACCAGGCGGCCCGGCGTGGCGATCAGGATGTCGACGCCGCGCGCCACGTCCTGGCGGTTCTTGTTGACCGAGGTGCCACCGAACACGGTGACGACCTTGAGATGGCTGAAGCGCCCGTATTCGCGCGCGCTGTCGGCGATCTGGCCGGCGAGCTCGCGCGTCGGCGCGAGCACCAGCATGCGGCAGGTGCGCGGCCGCGGCCGCTTGTCGGCGGCGACCAGCCGGTCGATCGACGGCAGCATGAACGCCGCGGTCTTGCCGGTGCCGGTCTGGGCAATGCCGAGGAGGTCGCGCCCTTCGAGCACGGTCGGGATCGCCTGCGCCTGAATCGGCGTCGGCTGCCCGTAGCCCTTGAGCTCGAGCGCCTGGAGAACGGGCTGCGACAGCCCGAGTGTTTCGAAAGTCATTTTGGTTTTTCAACTCGCAATATATGCGGACGATGCGCAGCCGAATAGGCGCGCACTACCGCGGGTTCTGAACGACCCGCGTGAAAAGGGAAGCTCTGGGAAAACAACCGGGGCACGGCCGAGGCGAAAAGGATCGCCGGTTCACGCTGCCAAGCGCTCCGATGGCGGCCATGTGGCGATGCTGCAGTGCAATGTCAACCGAATCTTGCACCGGCGCGTAATCTTGTGACTCGGGCGGTTCCACACCATTCCCAAATAAAACATGGTTAACACTTATCTGTCGACTTTTCCGCAAAATACTTGCGGCCCGCGTCCGGCGCGATAAAACCAAGCCATGGGGGGGATTTACGTTGGATTTTCAGCGGCCTTGTGGCTCGCGTGGGTGATTAGCTGGTACGCCGCCGCGTTCTGGCGCCACGAGTCCGTCGCCGACGCCCCGCACAACCAGTACCGCCTGTATATTACGCTCATTCTCGTAGGATTCATGTTGACCTTCGGCGTTGTGCCTTGGTCCCACGGCCCACTGTGGCCCGTCGGGCCGGCGCTCGGCTGGTCGATGGTGGCGCTGACCGCGGCTGGCCTTGCCTTCACCTGGTGGGCCCGGATCCACATGGGGCCGCTATGGCACGGCGGGATTTCGCGCACCGAGCGGCATCGCGTCGTCGACAGCGGGCCGTTCGCGCTGGTGCGGCACCCGATCTACACCGGAATGATTGCCGCGGTTTGGGCGGTGGCGGTGCTGCAGGCGCGCCCGCTGGCGCTGCTCGGGGCAGCGCTGTTCGCGCTCGGGTTCGTTCTCAAGGCCCGCGTCGAGGAGCGTTTTCTCGAGAGCGAGTTTCCCGAATACGCCGATTATCGCAAACGCGTGCGGATGATCGTCCCGTTCGTTATCTGACGGGCGTGCGCAGCTCCGCCACCTTCGCGCCGCTCGCGCATCGCGGCTTCCTGCTGGCGATGTCCGGCGTGCTGCTCTCGAACGTCGGCAACTCGATCCAGGCCGTCGGCGCCGCCTGGCAGCTGACGGCAGCGGGCGAACCCGCCGACATCGTCGCGCTCGTGCAGACCGCCCTCAACCTGCCGGTCCTGCTGCTTGCCCTGCCGGCGGGCGCGTGGGCGGATATGTTCGACCAGCGCCGCATTATCCTGGTGGCCCAGGCGGCCATGCTGGTGCTGTCGCTGTTGCTGGCAGCGCTGGTCATGGCCGGCAATCCGCCCGCCGCGGCCGTAATCGCGCTGACTGCCCTCATCGCCTGCGGCATCGCCGCGTTCGGCCCGGCGATGGGAGCGAGCATTAGAGGCATGGTGCCCGTCCGCCAGCTGGCTGCGGCGGTGGCGCTCAACATCCTTATCTTCAACACCGCGCGCGCGGTCGGCCCCGCGCTTGGCGGGGCGATCGTCGGGGCCGGAGGCACTTTTGCCGCCTTCCTGGCCACAGCCGTGAGCTACCTCGCGGCGATCGCGGTTTACTGGCGCTGGCGTCCCGCTCCCGAGGCTCGGCGCCCACGCGAGGCGCTCCATACGATGATCGCCGAAGGGCTTCGCCACGCCGCGGCAAGCCGCGAGATCCGCACCATCCTGCTGCGCGCGGTCAGCTTCACCCTGGCCGGTGCCGCCGCCTGGGCGCTGATGCCGCTGGTGGCGAGCGAGCTGCTCGGAGGCGGGCCTTCGGTCTATGGCCTGCTGCTCGGCGCGCTCGGCCTCGGCGCGGTGATCGGGGCGGCGAGCGCGACCTTCTTCCGGGCGCGCCATTCGGCCGAAGCGATCACCCGCGCGGCCGGCGTGACTTACGGCCTGGCGATCGTTGGCGTGGCGCTGCAGCCGTCCCTGGTGGAGATGCTGGCGCTGCTGGTGACGTTGGACCCGTCGAAACGAAGCTGCACACTGCCGGGAGCCACCTGGGTATCGCGAGCCAGCACGACGATGGTAATGGTCGGTTCAGGATCGACATTGCCCTGGGCGTCGATGGCGCGCACCTGGAAGGTGTGCTCGCCGAGCGGCAGACCCGAATATTCGACCGGCGGCGCGCACGGCGCAAATGTAGCTGTATCGAGCGCACACTCGAAGGTGCTGCCCAG
>CBHCZH010000200.1:0-5154 GCA_965977975.1 uncultured bacterium | reverse complement strand
CTGGCGATCAACAGCTTCAAGAACTTCGCGGTCAACAAGGCCAAGCAGTTCGTGCCGGTGACCCCTGACGGCTACGTGATCGGCGACGTGATCCTGTTCTACCTCGCCGAGAACGAGTTCAGCCTTGTCGGCCGCGCCCCGGCGATCGAATGGGTCGAGTTCCACGCCCAGTACGGCGGTGACGGCAAGGCCTGGAACGTCACCGTCGAGCGCGACGAGCGCACCGCGCTTCGCACCGACGGCAAGCGCAAGAATTATCGCTTCCAGCTCCAGGGCCCGAACGCGATGAAGATCCTCGAGAAGGCGATGGGACAGACCCCGCCGGATCTCAAGTTCTTCAATATGGCGCACATCGATATCGCAGGGAAGGACGTGATCGCGCTGCGTCACGGCATGGCCGGCCAGCCGGGCTACGAGCTGTTCGGTCCGTGGGAAGACTACGACGCGGTGCATTCGGCACTGGTCGAGGCGGGCAAGAACGACGGCCTGACTCTGGTCGGCGGCCGCGCCTATTCGTCGAACACGCTGGAATCGGGCTGGCTGCCTTCGCCGCTGCCGGCGACCTTCACTGGCGACAGTCCGATGATGCAGGACTTCCGCGCCTGGGCTTCGGGCAAGTCCTACGCCGGCATGTGCTCGATCGGCGGCAGCTACGTGCCGGACAGCATCGAGGGCTACTACCTCACCCCGTGGGACATCGGCTATGGCCACATCGTCAAGTTCGACCACGACTTCGTCGGCCGCGAGGCGCTCGAGCGCATGGCCAACGAGACCCACAAGACCAAGGTCACGCTCGCGCTCGACAACGAGGACGTGATGCGGGTGATCAGCTCGGTTCTCGCCAAGGGCGACCGCGCCAAGTACTTCGAGTTCCCGAGCGCGGTGTACTCGATGCACCCGTTCGACGAAGTGCGCGCCGACGGCAAAGTCATCGGCGTCTCGACGTGGATCGGCTACAGCTCGAACGAGGGCAAAATGCTCTCTCTCGCCATGATCGACCCGGAGTACGTCGAGTTCGGCAAGGAAGTGACGCTGGTGTGGGGTGAGCCCAACGGCGGCACCAGCAAGCCCACGGTCGAGCCGCACGTCCAGACCGAGATCAAGGCGATCGTTTCGCCGGTTCCGTACTCGGAAGTCGCGCGCGACTCCTATGCCGACAGCTGGCGCCAAAAGGGCGTCGGAGTCAGCGAATACGTGAACGCATAAGCGCAGCGGCCCAGCAGCCCAGCGGCTAAGGGGTGGTCGGCTCGGTCCGGCCGCCCCTTTTTCGTTCGCGCGTGCCGGCCGCAATGTTGTCGATCGACGCTATGATCCGTCAAGCACCGGCTCTTTCCGCCTCGCGGATTTATGGGCGCACCCGGTTGATTAGGTCCAGCATTCTCGGCAACATCGCGGCAGCGAGAGTGGGAGAAGTCGATGCCGTGCAACGCGTTAGCCCGCGCTGCGTGCGCCCTAGCCGCGCTGGTTGTCGGCGGGGCCACTTCGCCGGCCGAAGCGCAGCCCGAAGGTGACGTCGCCGGGCAGGGTCAGCCCGAGGTGCTCCGCCCGCTGACACCGATCCCGCCGGAGCGGCTCGAGCAGATGGTGCCCAAGCATCCGGGCTACCTCGGCGCGCTGGCGCCCGAGAACTTGCGAAAGCCGCGCCCTGCCGCTCCGTTCGATGTGACCGGCACGTGGTTCGTGGACCTCAGCAAAGGCTTCGCGGACTACATGTTCGGGCCACCCTATCCGAAGTTCTTCGCTCCGGGGCGTGAAGCGCTGATCGAGCAGCCCAAGGCCCAGGCGCGCGGTGAGACTTATCGCGATGCGATCGGCCAGTGCTATCCGCCGGGCATGCCGATGCTGATGACGCGCGTCTGGCCGCACGCCTTCATCCAGCTGCCGACCGCGATCTATGTGATCTCCGGCTTCAACAATTCAGTGCGCACGATCTTCCTCGATGGCCGCGACCATACCGATTCCGATCTGGTGGTGCCGAGCTATAACGGGGAATCGATCGGCCGCTGGGAAGGCGACACGCTGGTCGTGCACACCACCTATTTCGAGATCGACAACCATTACATCGATCTCGGCATTCCGATCTCCGACCAGTTCGAGCTCACGGAGCGGATCAGGCTGGTGAACGGCGGCAGGACGATGGAAGTGGAGTACATCCTGGTCGACCCGCAAATGTGGGAAGGCGAATGGCGCTCGACCAAGCGCTACAACCGGCAGGACCACACCGACATCAACGAGGCCAACTGCATCCTGCAATATAACGCCAACCTTCCCGGCACCAACCTCGGCAGCCAAACCGCCGAGGAGCGCGGGCAGAGCGAGATCGAAGGAGTGGGCGAGTGAACCGGCGGCTGTTCGCGGCGGCCTTGGCAGGCGCTGGACTGATCGCCATCCCGGCAGTGGCGCACCACAGCTTTGCGATGTTCGACCAGACCAAGCAGATGACGCTCGAAGGAACGGTGCGCGAATTCCAATGGACCAACCCGCATTCCTTCATCGAGCTCGACGTGCCGAATCCCGGCGGGGTCCAGCGCTGGTCGATCGAGCTCAACAGCCCCAACAACCTGACGCGGCAGGGCTGGCGGCGTACGTCGCTCAAAGCCGGAGAACGGATCAGCGTGCGGATCGCGCCGCTCCGCAGCGGGCACACCGGCGGCCTGTTTCTCGACTTGACGAAGGCCGATGGCCGGGTGCTCGATTCAGGGCTTCCCAAGAACGGAACTCCGGTCAACGTGCCGCAGGCGTGAGGATCTGACCATGAAGATGAAGCTGGCTCTCGCGGCCGCATTGCTCGCTCCCTTACCGACGCTGGCGCATCACAGCTATTCGATGTTCGACATGCAAAAGACCGTCGCGCTCGAGGCCACTGTGGTGCGCTTCAAGTGGCAGAACCCGCATGCTTTCATCGAGATCGATGCCGCCGCGCGCGGCGGGCCGGAGCGGTGGGCGATCGAGATGACCAGTCCCAACAACCTCGCGCAGGAGGGTTGGAAGCGGACGTCGCTCAAGCCCGGCGATCGCGTGACGATCTGGGTGCACCCGCTGCGCAGCGGCGCCAGAGGTGGCAGCTACGTCGGCGTTCGACTGCCGACCGGCGCGACGCTTGGGGAAGCAGGCTGAGGCGGCCGATGACGAGTTCCGCACTCCGCGCGGGCGTGCTCACGCTCCTCGTCGCTGCGGCTCCGGCCAGCGCTCAGCTCGGTGCGGCCACCCAGTCACCAGCGCCAGCGGGCGTTGCCGAAGGCGAAAGCGCGGGCCATCCCAAGGGCCGCTATCACGAGCTCGACCGGCTGCCCGATTGGGGCGGCATCTGGTTCGTGGCCGCCGGCGCTTCCGGAGGCGGCGCGCCGCGGGCGATCCCCGAGCTCAAGGGCGAGTATCTCGAACGGCATCAGGCCTGGCGTGCCGAAGTCACGGCCAACAACGGTGTGGTTCGCCGCACCCGGTCGAATTGCAGCCCGCCCGGCATGCCGCGGATCATGCGTCTTGCGCAGTATCCTTACGAGTTCCTGTTCACGCCTGGGCGCGTCACGATCAACCAGGAAGCCTGGATGCAGACGCGCACGATCTGGACCGACGGGCGCGCGCACAAGGAAGACCCCGACCCGACCTTCATGGGCGATTCGATTGGACACTGGGAAGGCGACACCCTGGTGGTCGATACGATCGGCATATCCGACGAGCTCGAGATCGACACGGGAATGCCGCATTCCGCGCGGTTTCACTTGGTCGAGCGTATCCATCTGTCCCCCGACGATCCGAACGTGCTAATCAACGAGATGCGCATGGAAGATCCCGAGGCGCTCGCGGAGCCTTTCGAGATCACCGTGCGTTACCGCCGCGACCGGCATGGCTCGCTGATCGAGTTTCAGTGCGCCGAGAACGACCGCAATCCGGTCGACGAGGAAGGGAATACCGAGTTCCTATGATCCGCCGGCTGCTGCTTTTCCTGCTCTTCCTGTTGCCGGCCTCAGCCGCGGCGCAGCTGCAGCCGCAGGTCCCTCTTGGCCAGACCCTTTCCGGCCGCTTCCTCGAAGGTTCCTGGGGGCTGCGGCTCGACGGATCGATCATCATGCGCTTCGACCTCGAACGCACCGCCGATGGCTGGACGGGCGGATGGGTCAAGCCAAGCTCGTTCGCGAGCGATGGGGTGCGCTTCGGAAGCATCAAGATGCCTTCGGTCGAGCGCCGGGCCGACGACGGACGCTCGATCGGCGAATGGGCCGAGATTACCTTCAACGATCCTCGAGCCGGCGAGGAGCCTGATCAGTTCCGCATCCGGCTGATCGGGCCCGATCGAGCCGAGATGATTTACGTCGGCACCGGCTTGCCGCCATTCACGCTCGAGCGTGTCGGGGATGGGGCGTTGCTCGGGCCGTTCGTGGAAGGCAAGGTCTACGGCTCCGCCCCGCGAACCGCGCCGGCAGCTGGCAGGCCGGCGCTGTCGGCGCCGCCCGTACAAGGGCCGGCCGCGGGACAGCCGGCTCAGCGGCCGACGGCAACGCAGCCACCGCCATCACGGCCGACTACACCGCCGCCCGCCCAACAGCCCCCGCCGCCGGAAGATGCACCGGTCCAGGGGCCGCCGGCGATGATCGGGCGTTAGTTCTCGACGATCACGGGCGGCGCCCGGGTTGCCGGGTGCGCGGCATCCGGGATCAGACGGGTCGGCCATCGGCGCAAGCCCGGCCGCGGCGGCACGCACCCCCAATCCCGTCACCCGGTCTCCAGCAATCCTGCCGTCCTCTGAAGCATGTCCATGACGCGGGTTTGAACCGTCTCGTCGAAGCGTGCCTTAGGCACCGCTACGGAAAGCGCGCCGACCGGTTCGCCGCCGATCGTGACCACGCGGCCGACGCCGCGGATGCCGAGAGAGAACTCCTCGTCGGTGACCGCAAAGCCGGTCTGGCGGATCTCGCCGATTTGGCGGCGCAGCGCTTTTTCCGAGATCACCGTGGCAGGCGTGAAGCGCTGGCGCTCGGTCTCGGCGAAATAGCGGTCGAGTTGCTCGTCGGGCAGCGCCGCCAGCAGCGCCTTGCCCGAAGCGAGCGCGTGCATCGGCAGGCGCGTGCCGGTAGGGACCGCGTAGCGCAATGCCTGCTCGCTGGTCTCGGTGACGATCGCCTCGACGTCCCATTCGCTGCGCACGAAGAAGCT
>CBHCZH010000199.1:0-5158 GCA_965977975.1 uncultured bacterium | reverse complement strand
GTCCGCCACCACAGAATAGCGCCGGTGATCACGAACAGCAGCGCGGCAAGGCCCGCGACGCCTGCGATCGTCTCGCCGACATGGCCGGCGACCAAGTGGTGGTGGAGGTCGAACAGCCACAGCTCGGGCCGGTCCCACAGGCTGCCCCAGCGGTCGACCACTTCGCCCGTCTGGGTCAAATACGCCCCTCCTCCATCCGCGTAGATCGCCTGGTGCAGGCCCATCCGCTGGTCGGCGAAGGTGATCCGCGACAGCTCCGGGTCAATCGCCAGCGCCGCTTCCACGGCGTTGCCGATTTCGCCCGGATCCGTGCGCAGCGGATCGTCCGCGCCGTAGAGGCCGATCCAGTACTCCTCCCACACCAGCACCGTGCCGCTGAGGCCGATCACGGCCAAGAGTAGGCCGACGAGACCGCCGGCCCAGCGATGCAGGAACGCGAGGAGTTTCATCTTCTCACCATTCGGCGCGCCAGCTCAGCGAGAACGTGCGGCCACGGCCGGAAAAGAAGCGGGTGTTGCTGCCGGTCTGCACGGTGTCGCTGTCGTAAGTGACGTAGAACTCGTCGGTGAGGTTTTGCACCGCGAGCGCAAGTTCACCAACGTTGGTCTGGTAAGCGATATAGGCGTCGAACAGCTGGTAACCTTCAAAGTCGGTAGCGGCGCTGGCGTCGTTGAACTCGCGCGAAAAGTAGAGCCGCGCTTGCAGCCGCGCCGAGAACGGTCCGCGACGGAAGTCGGCGGCAAGGTTGAGGCGGTCAGGCGAAATGTTGGCGCCGTCGAGATCGTTGTTCACGATCGAGTCGGAATCGTTGCTGTCGGTCTGCCCCTGAATGTCGCTGTAGCCACTGCTGAGTGTCAATCCGGGCAACGGCGTACGCCAGGCAAAGCTTGCCTCGACACCTACGATATCTATCGGCTGGCGCGAGACGCTGAAGATGCCATCGAGCCCGAGCACCAGGATTGAGCCGAGATCGCTCGACGACCAGAAGTAGCTCGCGCTGGCTTCCACAGGCCCGCGGTTCCATTCAAGGCCGACCTCGCGGTTGTTGGAAATCACCGGTTCGAGTGCGAGGTAATTGTCGATGTCGACGCCTTCGTCCTCGATGCCGCGCAGGATGCGGCCGACATCGGCGATCGTGTAGCCCTCGGCATAGCTCGCGTAGCCGCGCAGGCCAATGATCGGCTCGACGATCACGCCGCCATTCCATAGCAGCTCGCTGAATGACGGAGTGCCGCCCGAGACCAAGACTGGCTCATAGGTGGAAAGGTCGTCGGGATCGTCCGCGCCGTAGGAGGCCAGCGTTTTGTAGTCGCCGACCTTGAGCTGGACGTCCTCGTACCGCGCGCCGCCGGCCAGACGCACGAGACCGTTGAGCAGCGAGAGGTTGGCCTGTGCGAACGGAGCGAGGCTGCGGAAATCGGTCTGCGGCACCCAAACGCGGCCGGTCTGGACGAGGAACTGTTCCGTGCGATCGAACAGCGCGTCGAAGCCCGCGGTGAGCGTAAGATCCTCGAAGCCGGGCACCGCGCGCTCGTAGCTGATCTTGCCGCCGAGCTTGCGCGAGAGGTTGGCCGATTGGTCGAACAAGGTGCCGGTCGGATCGATGGCCGGATCCTGGAAGGTGTCGAAGATTCCGCCGCCGAACACGTCGCGAGTGCGGCTAAAGAACGCCTGCGCGGTGAAGTTGCCGCCGCCGAGGTCGTCGTCGGTAAGTCCCGCCGAAAACAGCTCAGCTCGGTTGGACGGGAGATCGCCGGCCTGGGTGCCAAACGCGCTGCTGGCGGGGCGGGCGGCCGCGCGACTGCCCGGAACAAGGACATAGTGGCCGTTACCCTCGAGCTCGAAGCGATTGCCGATGACCTCCAGGCGCAGGCTTGGATCGAGCTGATAGCCGAAACGGCCGAATACCGACCACGAATCGCTGTCCTGGATTTCTCCTTGGGTGCCGTCGACGCCGATATTCTCGCCGTGGCCATCCTGGAACACCCCGCGGCGCTCGAAGGCGGCGCCGGCGGTCGCGTCGAACGCTCCGGCGCGGTAGCCGGCGAGCGCGGCGGCCTTGCCGCCCATCGCTTCCGGATCGAGCGTGGTGCCGAGCGTGCCCTGGACCAGCGTTCGCACCATCATGCCATCGGCACTCGGTGCGCCGGCGGTGACTTGGTTCACCACACCGCCGGTGGCGCCGATGCCTTGCAGTGCATTTGAACCGTAAATCACCTCGACCCGATCGATGAAGAACGGATCGATCGTGTACCCGTCGCGGGCACCGTCGCGCACCGGGGTCGATTGCGGGACACCGTTGATGGCATAGAGCGGCGAGCGACCCCGCAGGCTTTCACCCGCCCCCGAGAGCTTCTCGCGCGTCGGCGAGAACGACGGCAGCAAGGCCGAAACCGCGTCGACCGTCGAACCGGAGATCTGGACCTGCTGCTCGAGCCGCTCGCTTTCAATAACGTCGATCGTCAGCGGCAACGCACTCGCCGGCAGTTGGGTGCGCGCGGCGGTAACGACGATTCGCGCATCTTCATCGACCTCATCGGCCGGAGCGGACTGGGCATATGCCGGGAGCGGTAGAACAAGAGCGGCAATTCCAACTAGATAACGCGAACGAAGCAAAATGAACCTCCCGAATGTCGCAAGGCTCGCTAGAGCGATTGCAAATTGTTATCAATAGCAGAAGGGCGCGAATTTTCCGGTTCGCCGATGCCGCCACGCCATCGCGCTCAACCAGAGCGCGATGGGCACTCTTCACCCGACGCCCGGATCCTCGACGGTCGACATCAGAAGCGCTGCCGATCATCAGTTCGAGCGCGGTAGGGTCAAAAACAGTTCGGCAAGAAATGTTAGCGCTACCAGCAGCGGCCGTCATGGAATTCACGCTTCACGTCCGGTACGCCGCAATCGCGAGTTGATCAGCTAGCGTCCGGAGCGTCACCGACCACCGTGTCCGGTCCAGCGGCGCGATCGAGTGCTCCCAGTCCCAGCGCACTTCGCCCGACAAGCGGTAGAGCGAGCGCGAGGGCAGCGGCAGGCTGCGGCGCTCGAAGCCGCTCTCGGTCCGCCGGCGCAGCCGCATGGTGCAGTCTGCGCCAAGCGAAAGGCCGAGGACTTCGCCGTATTGCGGCCGGTCGCGATGCCAGCCGATCCCGGCACCGGGATCGTAGCGGATAAGGAGCGCCGCCTGAAGCGCGGCCGCGTCGACCCCGGCGAGCGGCGCGAGCCTGTCGCGCAAGGCGACGAGCCAAGCGGGCAGCGGCGGTGCTTCGTCGAGCCGGCCGCGGGTAAAATCGTAGGCGCGCCCGTAGTGCGTCGTGAGACGCTTGCCACGCCACTGGCCGAACTCGAAAGGCTTCAGCGGCGCGGCGTCAATACGCGCAGTAAGCTCGGCTTCATCGACCGCGGTCACCGCGTCGAGAACCGTCACCAGGCCGTGCGGGTTAACTTTAAACAATTCGTGCTGTTCGGCCATTTCCATCTATGGGGGAACGATGAACCAGACGATCGCGATCCTGACTTTCGAGACCGACGGCATGGGATTGCGCGAGATCACCGAGGACGTGACCAGCTGGTTGCGCGAATCGCAGATCCGGGTCGGCATCCTGACGCTGTTCTGCCAGCACACCAGCGCCGGGCTGATCGTGACCGAGAATGCCGCGCCGGCCGTGCAACGCGATCTTCTGCGCTGGCTCGGTGCCGCAGCGCCCGAGGGCGACGGCTACGAGCATGCCGCCGAGGGGCCGGACGATATGCCCGCGCATATCAGGACCATGCTGACCGGCAACAGCCTGACGCTACCCGTGGCCGACGGCAAGCTGATGCTCGGGACATGGCAGGGCGTATTCATCGCCGAGCATCGCCGCAAACCGCACAAGCGCACGATCGTCGCGCATCTGGCGGGGAACTGATCCCCTCCCCCGAGACGTTGGCTCAAGACATGCCGATCGCCATTTCCGCCCGCTTCGCCTTTTCAGTCGAACGCCTGTCCGACGTCCTGCTGCAATTCGAGGCGGCGGCAATTCCCGAGCAGCGCATCCTCGCCAGCGAATGCACGATGAGCAAGGCCGAGCACATTGCCCGCATCGCCGCGCAGGACGCGATCGGCGAGCGTATCTGGCTGCATGTGGAAGGCCGTTTCGAGGTCGATTACACAGCGCAAGTAGAGGTCGGGCGCAGGGTGGCGGACGTCGCCGCCCTTGCCCGGCTCGAGCCGCACGAGCTGCCGGCCGAGGCGGTGCAGTACCTGCTCGATTCGCGCTATTGCCCGGCTGACCGCTTCCAGCCGTTCGTCGAAGCCGAGTTCGGCGGCGCGCACGGCGGCGCGCGGATCGCGGCGATGCGCGACTGGATCGCCGACAACTTCAGCTACGAGCCCGTCAGCACGACCAGCACGACCGCGCTCGACAGCTTCGTCGAGCGGCGCGGAATCTGCCGCGACTATGCGCATGTCATGGTCACGCTTGCGCGGGCCTCCGCGATTCCCGCACGCTACGTCAGTTGCTACGCCCCCGGAGTGAATCCGCCCGATTTCCACGCTGTCGCCGAGGTGTTCCTCGCCGATCCGGCCGTGCCCGGTGGCGGCGAGTGGCAGCTGGTCGACGCGACGGGGATGGCCGATCCCGCCGAAACCGTGAAGATCGGCGTGGGCCGCGACGCCGCCGACGTCAGCTTCATGACTGTGTTCGGCGATGCGAAGTTCGAAGGAAGCAAAGTTAGCGCTACCAAAATGGCTTCTATTTTGACATGAAGCGCCCGCTGTCGCAGTGCAGCATAGGCGATTGGGGCGAGGGGAAGGCAGCGTCCGGATGATTTCGAAGGCCGATACCTTGCTCCTGTTCGGCGCAACGGGTGACCTTGCCCAGCGCATGCTGCTGCCGTCGCTCTGCGCGCTGCATCACGACGGATTGCTCGACCCTCAGCTGCAGATAATCGGTACCGCGCGCTCGGAGATCAGCGATGCCGAGTTCCGCAATTTCGCCCGGGCCGCGCTCGAGAAGCACCTGCCGGCCGAGCGACGCGGGCCGATTGCCGATTTCCTCAACCGCCTGCACTACCAGGCGCTCGACGTGACCAACCCCGAGGCGTTCGGGGCCCTCGCCGAACGGAACGGCGAACGGTGCAGCCGGCTAGCCATCTTCCTTTCGACCGCGCCCAACCAGTT
>CBHCZH010000198.1:0-5211 GCA_965977975.1 uncultured bacterium | reverse complement strand
TCCTCCAAGAGCAGCGCCAGCGGGTGATGCAGGAAAGCGCCGCACTTCGCAGCCAAATCGAGCAGGCGGGCGAATCGCTCAAGCATCAGCGCGAGGAGCTAGCGACCAATCGCAAGCTGCGCCAGGACGGATTCGTTTCAGCCACGCGCATCACCCAGCTCGAGGCGGCCTTGGCCGACTATGGCGTCAAGCTCGAGGAGAAGCGCTCGGAAGCCGCGCGAACCGAGCAGCGCCTCGTTGATGTCGATCTGCGCGCGAAGGCGCTCGAGAGCGACTACCGCCAGCAGGCAAGCGACCAGCTCAAGCTCACCACCATGCGCCTCACCGAAATCCAGGAGGAGCTGCGCAAGCTCACCGACGCCTCGGCGCGGCAGGTGATCGTCGCGCCGGCGGCCGGCGATATCATGAACCTGAAGATCACAGGCCCGGGCGCGGTGGTGCCGGCGCGCGAGGTCATCGCGGACATCGTCCCGGCGGAGCCGAAGCTCGTCATCGAAGCTCATATCCGCACCGAGGAGGTGAGCCGGATTCACCAGGGACAGACGGCCGAAATCCGCTTCACCGCATACAAGTACCGCAATACGCCCCTCGTCGGCGGCAACGTGTTCTACGTCGCGGGCGACCGCACCGTCGATCGGGCAACCGGGCAGCCGTATTACATGGTCCTGGTCGAGGCGGACGCAACGTCCCTCGGCAACGCGACGGATATCAAGCTGCAGGCCGGCATGCCGGCCGAGGTTTACATCCGCGGCGAAGAACGCACTCCGTTGCAGTACCTTCTCGAGCCTCTCACCCAAGTCCTGCGCAAGGCGGGTCGCGAAAACTGATTGCCGGCCGGAAGCTGCATCCGGACTCCATCACTTCTCAGCAAAGAGAAACGTCAATCCGAAGAATGTGACGGTTGCTGTGCACTCCGGCGTCGCGTTCAGTAACCGGCGCGGCCCTCAAAAATTTGCGACTACGGGCTCCGGCGCTAGCACGGGCGTAGCATAGTGGGGCATCTGCTCGTTGCCGATCTATGGGAGGAGGCAACCGTGCCACAACGGCGTCGCAAAGCCCCGTCGAAGCAGCGTTCTCGGCCTGCGCAGCAGACTATTGACCGCCTGCGCCTTGCCCTGAAACGAGAGCGCGAGGAACGCAAGGAGGCGCTGGAACGGCAGACGGCGACCGGGGAGATTCTGAAGGTCATCGCGGGCTCGCCCTCGGACGTGCAGCCGGTGTTCGAGACAATCTGCAAGAGCGCAGCGCAGCTATGCAATGCGAAGGACGCCGTCCTTTGGTACGTCGATGGCGACACGATGCGGGTCGGTGGGCACTTCGGGGATCTGCGCGTCGAGGAAGTCCCCGTCGCGAGTTCGGCGCCCGGCCGTGCCGTCCTCGACCGCGAGGTCGTTCACGTGCGCGATCTGCAGGCGGAAACGGCCCGCTTCCCCAGGGGCTCCGAGGTTGCCCGCCGTCTGGGACTGCGCACGACGGTCAACGTCCCGCTATTGCACGAAGGGAAGGCGATCGGCGTGATCTCGGCTCGACGGGCGGAGATCCAGCCCTTCAGCGACAAGCAGATCGCGCTACTCAAGACCTTCGCCGATCAGGCGGTGATCGCGATCGAGAACGTGCGCCTGTTCAACGAGACGAAGGAGGCGCTCGAGCGCCAGACTGCGACGAGCGAGATTCTGCGAGTGATCAGCCAGTCGCCGACTGACACCCAGCCGGTGTTCAAGACCATCGTAGCCAGCGCGGCCCGACTATGCGATGCGGACTTCAGCGCGGTGGCGCGCTTCGAAGGGGGCCTACTCCATCTCGTGGCGGTCAACAACATGTCTGCGGCCGAGACTGCGGCGTATCACGCCGTTTTTCCGCGAGCGCCGGGACGAAACTTCGCAATGGGTCGGGCTTTCGTCGATGGTCGCCCGGTACACATCGAGAATATCGAGACGGATCCCGACTACGACCCGTGGACGCGAGAGGTGCTGTCGCGCGCGGCCGCCTATCGGACGTTCCTGGGAGTTCCCATTCTGCAGAATGGCCTGCCGATCGGCGCGATCGGATGTGGTCGACACGAGATGAAACCCTTTACGGCCCCCCAGATCGAGCTCGTAAAGACCTTCGCCGATCAGGCGGTGATCGCTATCGAGAACGTGCGACTGTTCAACGAAACGAGGGAGGCGCTCGAGCGCCAGACGGCCACCTCCGACATCCTGCGCGTCATATCGAGCTCGACCACTGATGTGCAGCCGGTGTTCGACGAGATCGTGCAGAGCGGCCTGAGGCTCTTCCCAGGGGCTACTGTCGTCGTCGCACTTCCGGACGACGAGCGGGTCCGTATCGCGGCAGTCGCAACGGCGAACAGTGCGGACGAGGCTGCGATTCGTTCTGTCTTCCCGATCCCCCTCAGGCGTGAATACATGCACGCTGTTGCGATCGTCGACCGACGGGTGATCGATGTCCCCGACGCGGCAACCAATACGGACCCGTCGCTTCCCGGAATCCGCAATTTCCTCGCCACCGGGCTGCGAGCGGCCACCATCATGCCGATGCTGCGCGGCGATGCGGCGATTGGTGCGATCAGCGTGATCCGGCGCGCGCCTGGCCCGCTCACCGACAAGCAGATGGCGCTGCTGCGCACCTTCGCCGACCAAGCGGTGATCGCTATCGAGAACGTGCGTCTGTTCAAGGAACTGCAGGAGCGCACTGATGCGCTTACGAAGTCGGTTAATCAGCTCACGGCGCTTGGGGAAGTAGGGCGTGCGATCAGCTCGACTCTCGACCTCGAAACAGTGCTGAATACGATCGTGTCGCATGCCGTGCGGCTGACAGGGCTCGACGCAGGCGTGATCTATGAATACGACGAGCCGGCCGAGCTTTTCCACCTGCGCGCTGCTGAGAACATCAGCGAAGAGCTCCTGGAGACCTACCGCAGCAGGCCAATCAGGAAGGGTGACGGCGCTGTGGGCGGCACCGCTATCGCCCGCGAGCCAGTTCAGATTCCCGAGACACAGGACGAGAGCTATAAGAGCCAGCTCCGAGATCTCATCATCCGCACCGGGCGAAGGGCGCTGCTCGCGGTGCCGCTCATGCACGAAGAGCAGATTGTGGGCGCGCTCGCCGTGCAACGGAACACGCCCGGGCCGTTTGCTGAGGAAGTCGTTGATCTCCTCAAGACTTTCGCTACGCAGTCGGCACTCACGATCCAGAACGCGAAGCTCTTCCGCGAGATCCAGGATAAGAGCGCGCAACTAGAAGTGGCGAACAAGCACAAGTCCGATTTCCTCGCCAACATGTCGCATGAGCTTAGGACGCCACTCAACGCCATCATCGGCTTCTCCGAGGCACTCATGGATCAGATGTTCGGCGACTTGAACGAAAAGCAGCTCGAGTACCAGAAGGACATCCACGAATCCGGCAAGCATCTTCTTTCGCTCATCAACGACATCCTCGACCTGTCGAAGATCGAGGCGGGGAGAATGGAGCTCGAGTTATCGAGCTTCCATCTCCCCACGGCGGTGTCTAATGCAGTGACCCTCATCCGCGAACGCGCGATGCGCCATGGCATTGCGTTGGGCGTGGATATCGACAAGCGGCTTGGGGACCTTCAGGCCGACGAGCGCAAGGTAAAGCAGATCCTGCTCAACTTGCTATCCAACGCCGTGAAGTTCACCCCCGACGGTGGGCGGGTCGACGTGAGCGCGAAACTCGACACCGACAAAGTCGAGATCGCGGTGAAGGACACAGGCGTCGGAATCGCGCCGGAGGATCAGGCCTCACTTTTCGAGGAGTTCAAGCAGCTCGGCAAGGATAATTCCCGCAAGGCTGAAGGCACGGGACTTGGACTAGCCCTGACCAAGCGCCTCGTGGAGCTGCACGGCGGGCAGATCCGAGTCGACAGTGCCGTGGGCCATGGCTCCACATTTCGCGTGATCCTTCCGTCGCCCACCTAATGCATGCTTAGGACCGTGTTCCGCGGGGTGGTGCTGGCGCGCGCACTTAACTGCGGGGCTGCCATCGTCGTTGGGTGGCTCGTCTTCGCGACCGCGCACGCGCGCATCATCATCGAAATCTCCGAGAACTACGTGGCGATCGAGCACGAGGCGAGCCGCATGGTTTCTCGCGAAAAGCCGTACACGGCCAGCCTGCCGCGCATCGCCAACAACGACAGCTACTCGGTGCTCATCGGCCGCGTCTCGGCGCCGCTCTACGTAGAGGTGCGCGACGAGGCCGCCGTACCCGGGAAACAGGCGCCCGTGCGCTTCGCTGGGTCGTCACTGGGCGGAACGCAGGAAGTGCTGCCCGGTCTGCCGCGTAATGCCATCCTGACGGTGAGCCCCGAACAGGAGGGCGCGTCCCGCTTGCGCCTGCGCGTGCTGCGCCAGGGCACGCGCTCTCATGAATCGCTGGTGGCAACCATACGCTTCCTGCGCGAATCCACCGATCGCATCGAAGCGGTTTATCGCGTCCCGACCATTACGCTGCGAGTGCGGCCCTGCGGGGTGG
The DNA here is from genome assembly GCA_965977975.1 of uncultured bacterium. Taxonomy (GTDB): domain Bacteria; phylum Pseudomonadota; class Alphaproteobacteria; order Sphingomonadales; family Sphingomonadaceae; genus Croceibacterium_A. Next base: position 720 of record CBHCZH010000198.1, on the reverse strand, counting down.
TGAATGCGTTCTCCAGTCCCGACATCACCCTGTGCACCGAGCTGATGGATACGATGTTCCGCGAGGGTTGGCACGACGCGATCCGGGTGGTCCTCTACCACGAGCTCGCGCACTCTCTGCTGCGTCTGTGGGAGCTGCCGGGATACAACAACGAGGATCTCGCCGACGAGTTCGCGGTGCTGCACGCGAGCGATTCTCCCAGGGCGATCGAGCAGATCAGCCGCTGGTTCGAATCGCGCGATCCCCTTCAGAAGGCGGCCACGCAGGTTCAGATGGCCGGCCCGCATGCGCCATCCGCTCTGCGCGCCAAGAGGGCGCGCGCCGGGTTGACCAATCGGGCGCAGCTCAGGGTGAAGTGGGATGCGTTCTTAGCTCCTTATCGGCGGACCCGTTAGGCGTTTCTGCCGTCGTCTCGGAACTAGTGGTCCAAAGGTAGGTCGTGGCAGCGTGCCGATAGCGGCTTCCGGTTCTTGTCGCGCGTCTTCTCGATGTTCTTGAGGTGCCGGTCACGACGATCGTGCGAACCTAAGGAGCTCGCAAGGCTTACCGAGCAACTGAGAAGCAGCGAAGCTGCGCTGGCAGGCGCGCAAGCCCATCAGCGAGCAACGAGCGAAGTCCTGGTACGACAGCGCAGGCCGGCGTAACGTGGCCGCGGACAGCTATCCGGACATCCGCAGCGACAAGCAACCCCAGGAGGCTGAGAGCCTGTGGCCGATGGTT
>CBHCZH010000197.1:0-5235 GCA_965977975.1 uncultured bacterium | reverse complement strand
TCCCCGGCTGGCCGCCGGAGAACATCGAGGAGATGGCCAAGAAGCTCGAGCAGGAGCTGCTGAGGTAAGCCACCACGTCACGGAACCGGAGGGGCCGCCGAAAGGCAGCCCTTTCTTTTGCCTTCCTCCCTCCCTTCGTCATCCTTGCGGAGGCGGAGATCTGGCGAGGTGGAGCGCAAAGCCCTCGGCTCTCGTCAGACGGAGTAGCGTTCCGTACCCGGCGATGCCGCTCCGCCAGCTTGCGCCAGAAGAGCTTGGGCTCGGACCTTCCCCGTCGGCATTCACGGAGTTCACGCCAGCTAGTCCTTCAGCGCCGCTCTCAGATCCCCTACAATCACACTCGCGTCATCATCGTCCGCGTGCTTCAGCAACATCAGCAGCAGATCGACTCTGCCCCATTCCCGAGCGACGCGCCGCAGCATCTCGAGCGCGCCGGCAAGCGTTATTCCGGTGGCGCCATAGAGCAACGTCAGCTTATCAGGATCGTCGATGAAGCGGAAAGCCGCATATCCTGTGCCGAAGACCAGAAGCACCGTACAACCGAATATGACCGCCGACCTTATGGCATAGCTCCTGCGATATGCCTCCAAGTCCGCCTCGAATTTTGCCCGGTTTGCGACTCCCAGTACCTTGTCGGGGGTGTGGTGCCGGTTCAGGATTGCAGCCAAGCCCATAGCGTTCCTCCACGTTTCTTGTGACCCTGTTGAAAGGCATCGACGAACGCCGCTTCGACCCTCGCGCGGGCTTCGTGATAGGGCAGCCCTGTGCTCGCGCACAGCGCAAGGACTTCGCCGAGGACGGCGAAGCGCGTGTTCGGCAACAGCAGGGTAAGCCCGTGGTGAAAGATAGGGCGCGGGATGTGATCGGCCCGGCGGGCTCCCAGAAAGCGCGCGAGAAAGACCGACCGGCACACGCTGAGATCGAGCTCGCCGCCGAAGTCTGGCGCGATGGCCGCGTCGACCTCGGCTTCGGTCAGGAGCCCGTCCGCCAGTTCGAGCCGGTTGCCGGGTGCGATCAGCGGGCCCAGCGTTTCGTCGATCACGGCGCGGGCGAGGGGGGCTCCGAGGGCCGCGCGTTCGTTCTCGTCGGATAGCCCGAGTGCGTCGTCGAAGGCGCGTGACGCGATCAGCCCATTGAGCATCCGCGCTGCCTTGCGCCGCCAAGCGTGCTCCTCGCCCTCGCCCGGGGCAAGCAGGGCGCTCGACACAGCGCGGAGCACCTCGCCTTCGCGACCCTGTGCGGCGTGCAGCGCGGCGACGATCTCGCGCGGAGACCCGACCAGGTCCGCCTGCGCGACCGGATCCCCGCGCCAGTGGCCGCAAAGGATCACCACGTCGCTCGCCTCGGTCTCGCGGAACAGGTCGGTGCGCCGTGCTCCGTGGACCACCTGTCCGCCCAGCTCTGTGGCTTGGTCCGCCAGGCGCGTCGCCGCCTCCGCGACCCGCCAGTACCCCTCTTCGGCACCCCACGCGACCTCGGGCGTGCGCTTGCCGAGCACGCCGCGAACATAATCACCCAGCGGCACCGCGGCCGCCGACTGCAGGAAGGCTTCCTTCGTTGTGGGTACAGCGAAGAGAACGGTCAGCGTGAACCGAAGACCGGCCATTGCTAGCGGTCGAGGAGCGCCATGCGCAGGTCGCCGAGATTGTCCCTGACGTAGAAGTTGACGTCGTCTGGATCGAGTTCCTCGCGGATACGATCCCTCGTCCGCGCCGCCATAGTCGCAACATCTGCCGTAGGCATCGCCCTGCGAGCCTCTTCGATGATAGCCTGCAGCCGCGCGCCGGACGCAGCGGCAGCGTTCGCCTCGGCCATTTCCACGACCGCTGTGAGCTGGTTGATCTGGCCGGTCCGCGGAAAGACCACCACGACCACGGTCGGGTGCGTGTCGCGTGGGCCGCGGAGCGCATTTACCTCTGGATTCGCCTCGATCCACGACAGCGGATCGGCCTTTGCAGGTTCGACCGTCGCCTGTGCCCACGCCGGCTTCGCGCGCGCGGTCCGCGCGATGCGAGCCGGGTCGTCCCCGAAGATCGATACGGTACGCCGCCCGCCCAGTTCGCCCGAGTAGGCCGCGTCGATTACCGTGTGCGGCGGTTGCGCGAGCCTGTCGCGCCCCCGGTCGCTGAACAGCACCCGCGCACGTTCGAAAAGCGACGAGGGCTGGGGCCTGGACAGATCGCCGACCACGACACTGTCGGACAATGCGCGGGCCCACCGCGCGTCGACACCGTAGAACTGGGTCATCTCGCCGGTGCGCGCTTCGCGAAGCACGTCGATCAGGCCGGACGCGCCGCGGACCGCTTGGAGTTGCCCGGCAGCCGGGGGGCGCCTTGCCACCACGAAGTCATCGGCGCCGACACGCTCCACTACAGCACGGCATTCGCCGCAGGCCTGCAGCCGGGCGAGGGCGCGCTGCATGTCACCTTCGGCGATCACCGGGCGCGAACGGACCAGCTCGAGCATGCTCCTCGGCGCGTCCGGGCGAACCTGCAGCGCCTCGACCGCCGGCCGCGGTGCCTCGACCTCGCCGTTCGGCTGCGCAGCATTGCGGGCGGCGGGAGGGCGGCGGCCGACCGGCACGCGGCCACCGACATTGTGGCCGCCGACCGCCCACGATTCGACCTGGTTCTGCGAAAGCACCAAGCTTGGCGTGCGGATCGCGCCGGCGGTATCGTCACCCGCCGCTGCGGCAAGCACCCGGTCCTTTATCGCGTCGAGATCCGCGGCCAGCCAGGCCGAGTCGGCGATCTCGCGGCCGAGCCGCTGCGCGCGCCCGTAGCTGCGCGCTTCTCGCTGGTAGGCGACATACGCCGAATTGGCCTCGGAAACAGCTTGGTTAGCGGCGGTATTCGCGGCGGAATACTCCTCTTGTCGCGTTACGGCGATTCGCTTGAGCCTGGCGAACCTCGCTTGTCGCTCCGGCGTCGTGTTTACTTCACAGCCGGTCGGAGTCTTCGTTCCGCCAATCCGAAGCGCCTCGGCACAGGCCTCGTCGTAAGCGGACCTGTAGGCTGCGCGCTTCTCAGTGGCGTCAATACGCAGGCTCTCCGCTTCTTCTGCGAGTTCGCTCGCCTGCACGAACAGTTGGGTTAGCCTAGATGCGGAGAGTTGCGAGGTCGCGAGCAATTCGGCGGCCTTGTCCAGCGTCATGCCGGGGGTCGCAAGCAGGCTCCGCACCTCCTGCTGAATCGCTGCGTGCTGTACGCCAGGCTCGGTGCCGGCGTCGACGCTGGAAAGCCAGGTACGCGCCTCCGCCTGTATCGCTGATGTAACGATTTCTGTTCGCGAGGGCGTGGTATCGGCAGGGGTGTCTCGTGCGGTCAAAAGGTTGAGCACGGCTTGGTAGAGAAAGGTGTTCTGCGCGACACGCGTCACCAACGGGTGACCGGCCTCCTCGAAAAAGCGGCGGCCTGTCTCCGACCAAGCGGCCGAGACCATGGTCTTTCCTGCGACCTCTTCCCCGTCTTCGCCGAGCGGCAAGTAGAGGATAGGCAGCACACCTGCGCGGTCCGGAGCCAGCACCAGCCCGACTGGTCCATCGGCCAGGGCCGAGAAGCCCCGGGTGTTCCAGTTAAACAGGACCGACGGAGCATCAAGCGTGGATGACGCGATGGCGCTCAGCGGTTGGTCGTCGAACGGAAAGTGGTCGGGGTGTCGAACGGGGAAGTTCAGGTAGCGGACTTCCCCGGCCTGCGACCAGGACTTGAGCAGTTGGTCGGCCTGATTGAGCAGCGTGCCGAACTCGCTGTCCTCGAGCTGTCTCGACAGCAGGATGGGCGCCCAGTCCCAGCCACCGAAATCGCCGGTCAGGATCTTCCCGGCAAACACCCTCTGCCGCTCGTAGCTCTGCGCGAGTTCGTCGGTCCGGGCCGCTGCCAGCGCGGCGAAGGTCTCGAAGCGCAGCGGTGGCAAATCGGACAGCGGTTGTTGCCGCTTTCGGCCGAGCAGAACCAGGGATTTGCCAGGGGTTCGCACCGCCGCCACCAGCAGGTCGGATTCGAGCGCGAAACGCCGGAAATCGCCGCGCCCGGTAACGACCGTCGCGTTCCTGGGAAGCACCAACGCGACCAGCGTGTCGTCAGCCGACCTGTAAGCCCCTTGTCGCGCAGTCATAGCCGACCAATTGAAGCCGGAGGCGGGCTCGCCACCGAGCACCGTCCAGCTTCCGTCGCCGCCCAGCCAACTCGCGGCCTCCCCGGATCTGATCGACAGCGATTCGATCGCGCTCGACGCGACCGGCTGGTCGATGTTCTCAAGCCAGAAGCCGTCGGCCGTCCCGTGCAACGTCAGGTCGATATACTTCAGCGCTTCGACTACATTCGCCGGGGCTTCCCAAGTCGAGAGTCCCGGCCCGAGAACCGTGGAAGAAGCCTGTTCGCTCGCGGGTCTCAGCGTCAAGACGAGGTCTTCAAGCCACCCGTCAATTCCCGTCGCCCAGCGAAAGCGCGTGACCGCCTCCAGTTGCGCGCCGAATGCAGCGCGTGCGAGTTGCTCCAGCTCAGCGCGACTAAGTTGCGGCGGCGGTTCGGAGATGATCGCGATGACGCGATCATCTCGCCGTGCGATGGCATATGCCTGATAGGGCCAAGGATGCGCCTCACGGAATCTGCGCCACGCGTTGCAAGTATCGGTATGTTCGGGGCAGGGATGCGCCTCCGGTTTCGAAGCGTGGTAGGTCCAGTTCGTGACGACAGGCGCAGGCTGCGCTTGCGCCGGGGAAATGAGCAACGCCCATGTAATGAGCGCAGCAGCAAGCAGGCTCTTCATGGTTCCCCCCCTATTCTCAAGGAAGCATACTAGGAATCGCCCGTCATGTCGATCAAAAATAGTTAGCTCTATATTTGAGCCCTCTTCGAGTCTCCATCCCACGCTCCGCATCGGCCGCGGCGCTCCCAGCGCTCCACGGCCTTTGCGCCTAGAACCAGATCCCAAAGGGAGCCATTTCCATGTCCGTCAACACCAAGAACTGGCAGGAACTCAAGAAGCCCAACAGCCTCGACGTCAAGAGCGCCGGCGACAAGCAGCGCAAGGCGACTTTCGTCGCCGAGCCGCTCGAGCGCGGGTTCGGCCTGACGCTGGGCCCAAATTTCCGCCTGCCGGCGAGGCCGCGCCGGCAAGCGGCGCGGTGGGCGCTTCGCCGGGTTCTCCTGTCCAGCCTTCAGGGTGCCGCGATCACCTCGATCCGCATCGAGAACGTGCTGCACGAGTTCTCCAGCCTGGCCGGGGTCAGGG
>CBHCZH010000196.1:0-5256 GCA_965977975.1 uncultured bacterium | reverse complement strand
CGCCCCCTCCGTCAGCCGCTTCGCGGCTGCCACCTCCCCCGTGAACGGGGGAGGACCGTTATTGGACCCGGGCGACCTCGTAGCCGCGCGCGGCCAGCAGCGCGGGCAATCCATCCGCGCCGAGCATGTGCCCCGTGCCCACCGCCACGAACGGGACCCGCCCGTTCTCGATCGTCGTCACGATCCGGGCGGCGAAATAGCTGTTGCGGTCGGTCAGGAGCGCCTTGCGGAGCGCCGGCTGAGCATTCAGCTCGCGCTCCAACTGGCTTTCGAGGGCGGCGAGGTCGCCGGTCAGCCAGGCAATCGCCCGCGCGTCTTCCTCGCTGCGAGCAGCCTGGCGCGCGACGGCGGCCAGGAACTGACGCTGCTCGGCTTCGCTCAGCCGATCGAAGCGCGCGAACTGCGCGGCGAAGGTCTCCAGCGCTTCGACCGGCTTGCCCTCATCGAGCAAGTCGCGATCGACGCCGTTGCCGGTCTCGCTCTCGCGCACCGCGTTGGCAAGCAGCAGCGCGGCGGCCCAGGTTTCGGTATCCCAGAAGTTCGCGTCGTTCATGCCCGCGCGCACCATCAGCGCGCCGACGGCGGGCCGGTCCGCAGGGGCAGCGCGGACGGTGAGCGCGGGCATGCCCGGCGTCGTGGCGAATTCGGCGAAGGCCCGCGCCGCCGCGCGTGAATCGTCGAGATCGCCGATCTCGACCATCAGCAGGTCGGATGCTGCGAACGCCCGTTCGAACGCCGGCGTGCGCCACTTTGCGCCATCGGGCAGCGCGTGGATCGTGCCGAACAACCAGGCCTTCTCGCCGTTCCGGCCCGAAACTTCCCACAGGGCGGGGGAGGGCGCCGGCCATTCGCGCGCCGGCTCGTCGCAGCCGGCCAGAGCGAGCGCGCCGGCCAGCACCAGAAGCATGCGAGCGACTATTGCCAAACGCGTTTGACCTTCAAGCCGCGTTTCCGGAGCTGATCCTGCACGCTGCCGCGCCCGGCGAGGTGCCCCGCGCCGACGGCAATGAACACCGTGCCCGGCTGTTCGAGCCGGTTCTCGATCCACCCGGCCCAGCTTGCGTTGCGGGCGGTCAGCAGTCGCTCGTAAAGCACCGGATCGGTCAGCTCCACGTTGATCAGGTTGGCGAGCTCGACGGCGTCGCCTTCGAGCCATTCGGCGACCATGGCATTGAGCGACGTCGTCGCTTCGGGCAGCTTCTCGACCGTTTCGTCGAGGAAAGCGAGCTGAGCCTCCTGCGGCAGACCGTCGAACAGGGCGACCTGCTGTTCGATTGTCTCGAGCGCGCCCAGCTTCTTGGTTCCAGCCCTGCCGCTAAGCGACAGCTCCACTCCGCTCTGCGTGTCGTAGCCCGAGCGCAGCAGCGGCAGCAGCGACAGGGTCATCGCCGCAAACCACGGCTCGTAGCGATCGAGCGCCTCGACCGGCAGGCCGAGTCCGACCAGCGCGGCTTCGTACTGTTGGCGATCCTCGGCCATCATCAGGCCGCGCAGCGACTGGTCCGCCGGCAGCTGACTGGCCGTTTGCAGCGCTTGGGCCGAGTTGGCGGCGTTCGACATGTCTATCTCGGTCACCAGCTCATCCGAAGCGTTGAATGCGCGCTCGATCCGGCCATCGAACCAGGTCGTCGTCTGCGGCAGCGCATGGACGGTGCCGAAGAGGTAGATCGTGGTGTCCTTGTCCGCCACCTGCCAGAGCGCCGGCCCCGGCACCGCCCCTGCGGGCGGCGTGTCGACCGAGGCGCAGCCGCCGGCGCCGAGCGAGAGCACGGCTGCGGCGGAGGCAAGGAAACGCTTCAGCTTCATTCGAGAGTGCCCTTCGCGAGATTGGCGGTCATGTAGGAGCTTACCGGTAGCGGCGCCAGAACCAGCCGATGCACCACACGCCCATAACGATCAGATAGATCGCCATCGTGTCGGGCGCCGGCACCAGGCCGCCGCGCGCGGCGAGCCACCAGGCAGGGGCAAGGAAAGCATAGAGATAGAGCCCGGCGAGCCCGCCGAAGTTGTAGGCCTCGGCCTCATGCTCGTCGACGCTGCGATGCCATTGCACCGAGATCGCCGGCACGACCAGCAACCACACGGCAAGGACCGGGACGACCACCGCGGGCGACATCGGGCCGTTCGAGAACAGGGCGAACGGATCCTCCATGTTGAGCACGCTGATCGCCAGCACTCCGCCAATCAGGCCGCCGAGCGCGCCCGAGGCGAGCAGCAGGTTGCGGGCCTTGCGGGTCTTGGGCGAGATGGGTTCGTCAAGACGCGCCCACGGCTTGAGCAGCTTCAGGCCCCAGAGCGCGGCGCCACCGATCATCAGGAGCACGGCGATGAGGATCACCGCGATCCAGTTTCGCGGCCCCCAGCCGGTTTCGTCGAGGAGCAAGCCCGCCGCTCCACCGGCCGCCCCGGCGAAGGCGAGCAGCGCCAGAACCCCTGCCAGCGCGGTCAACGCCGCATCCCTGGCGGTCATCGGGCGATCCTCGTCCCGGTCCTCACTCATGGCCATCATCGAAAATCTCCTCGATCGAAAGGTTGAAAAGGCGCGCGATGCGGAAAGCCAGCGGCAGCGAAGGGTCGTGTTTGCCCGTCTCGATCGCGTTGACCGCCTGGCGCGAGACGTCGAGCCGCACGCCAAGCTCCGCCTGGCTCCAGTTGCGTTCCGCGCGCAGGACTTTGAGGCGGTTGTTCATCAGAGGAGCCCAACCCAATGGGCGGTCAGGAGCAGCTGCACGATGCAGCAGCAGATCACGATGACCCACATTTGCGCTTCGCCGTTTCTGTGGCGCGTTTTCATGTCAGGTACTCCCGTCCATATGTCATGTTAGCATGACTATATGTCGCGATTCGCTGACTATGTCAACAATACCTGACAGAAAGCCAGTTCTGATTGCGTCGCGTCTGAAGCCAGGCCGTGTCGACATTCGGCCGCAGCGCTCGCGTCGCTCTGGTGACTCTTCCCCCTCGATGGGGAGGATACCGAGGCTTGGCAGCTTGCTGCCTAGCCGAAGTTAGATGGGGGTGAGGGTGCCGCAAGCGCTCATCCGCCTGCTCGCTTACCCCCATCCAAGCTTCGGTAAGGCCTTACGGGCCTAACCTGCGCTATCCTTCCGAAGAAGCACTGAACGTCGATAGGCCCCGGCCAGATCCGCTCGGGATCAGTCGACCCGCTCGGTAGCCAATCCGCGCTCGGTGAGCATGACCTGCACCGAACTGTCGCCGGCCAGGTGCGCGGCGCCGACCGCGACCAGGACCGTGCCTGGCTCGGCGAGACGGTTTTCGAGCCAGCCGGCCCAGGCTCGGTTGCGGTTGTCGAGCAGGAGCCCGGTGATCATCCGGCCGAACGCCGTATCTCCGAACGCATCCTCGCCGAGATCGATCTCCTCGCCTTGCGCCCAGGCATGCTCCTGCCAAAGCGGTGAGAGCTCTTCCGCGCCGGCGCTATCGCTTTCGGCTGCGTAAGTTGCGAGCATCGATTCCAGGGTGACGCCGTCCCAGCGGGCCAGGTCGCGATCGAGCTCCGCGATCAGCGCGGCATCGTCCGCCGTGAAAAGCGACGACAGCACTCCGGCGGCGCTTTCGATCGAGCCGATCGGCTTCCCCGCGGCGTTGAATTCCGCCTCGAGCACCGTCTCGACACCGTATTCGATCTCCGAGCCCGTCGCTCCCAAATCCAGCATCGTGGTGATGCCGAACAGCCCGAACAGCGGGGGCAACCGGTCGAAGTAGTCGGCTTCCAGCCCGGCACGCTTACCGAGCGCTCGCCATTTCGGGCCGTTCTCGGGCGAGAGCCGTTCGCTCACACGAGGACGATCTGCGAGCGATTCGAGCAGGCCGTCGATGTCCACGCTCTCGGCCGGCTTCTCGCGTTCTTCGGTCGTTTCGACTACCAGCTCGTCCGCTTCGGCTACGATCCCATCGAGCCGCGCGCTCCGCCAGCGGAAGCCTTCGGGCAGGACGTGGATGGTGCCGAACAGGTAGATCCGCGTGTCCTCGTCGCGCAGCAGCCAGATCGCGGGATTCGGCTCGTAGTCCTGGACGATTCGAAAGGGGGGCGCTTGCCGGTCGGCTTTCAGTACCGCCTTCGGCTTCTCGTACTGGGCGCGGACGGGCGCATCCTGCGCAACCGCGCCGGCGGGTGCCACCAACGCCGCACTTAGCAGCAAACCGGCAAGGAAAGCTTTCATCGTCGGCCCCTGTTGCCCTCTGCCGTCACTCCGAAGCAACGCTGCTTGCCTGTCAAGCGATCCGTGCGCCGGGACGTTGACCGCCGACGGCCCTTCGGCCATGGCCCCGCGCAAGATGAACAGGGACCCGTCCAAGAGCTTCCAGGACATGATCCTGACGCTCCACGACTACTGGAGCGCGCAAGGCTGCCTGATCCTGCAGCCCTACGACATGCGCATGGGCGCGGGAACGTTCCACACCGCCACCACCTTGCGCGCGCTCGGGCCCGAGCCGTGGAACGCCGCGTTCGTGCAGCCGTGCCGCCGGCCCACTGACGGCCGCTACGGCGAGAATCCGAACCGGCTGCAGCACTATTACCAATACCAGGTTATCCTCAAGCCGAGCCCGCCCGACTTGCAGGATCTCTACCTCAAGAGCCTCGAGGTGATCGGCATCGATCCCTTGAAGCACGACATCCGCTTCGTCGAGGACGACTGGGAATCGCCGACGCTCGGCGCCTGGGGGCTGGGCTGGGAAGTCTGGTGCGACGGGATGGAAGTGACCCAGTTCACTTACTTCCAGCAGATGGGCGGGTTCGACTGCAAGCCGGTCTCGGGCGAGCTCACCTACGGGCTCGAGCGCCTGGCGATGTACCTCCAGGGCAAGGACAGCGTGTTCGATCTCGATTTCAACGGGCGTGGGGTAAGCTACGGCGACGTGTTCCTCGAGAACGAACGGCAGATGTCGAAGTGGAACTTCGAAGTCGCCGATACGGCCGCGCTGTTCGACCTGTTCGCCAAGGCGGAGGCGGAATGCCGCAATGCCCTCGCGCACGACGTGCCGATTGCCGCCTACGAACAGGCGGTCGAGGCGAGCCATGTGTTCAACCTGCTCCAGGCCCGCGGCGTGATCAGCGTCCAGGAGCGCGCCAGCTACATGGGCCGCGTGCGCGACTTGGCGCGCGGCTCATGCGAAGCCTACATGGCCAAGGAAGCCGACCGCTGGGCCGCCGACTACCAAGGGTGGACGGCGTGAAGGGGGCCGGGGCCCTTACGATCCTCCCCCGTTTACGGGGGAGGGGGACCACGAAGC
>CBHCZH010000195.1:0-5408 GCA_965977975.1 uncultured bacterium | reverse complement strand
GATGGGCTGGCCGATCGCCTTGGCGACGAACGGCACCGTGCGACTGGCGCGCGGGTTGACCTCGATCAGGTAGACCGTGCCGTCCTTGACCGCGAACTGGACGTTCATCAGCCCTTTGACCCCAAGCGCCATCGCCAGCGCCTCGGCCTGGCGTTCCATCTCGGCGACGATCTCGTCGGGCAGGCTGTAAGGCGGCAGCGTCGCGGCGGAATCGCCTGAGTGGACGCCGGCTTCCTCGATGTGCTGCATCACGCCGGCAACCACGACCTGCTCGCCATCGCACAGCGCATCGACGTCGCACTCGATCGCGTCGCGCAAGTATTGATCGATCAGCACCGGGCTATCCCCGGAAACGTTGACCGCGGTCGCGATATAGGCGTCGAGCTGCGCTTCGCTGTCGACGATTTCCATCGCCCGCCCGCCGAGCACGTAGCTTGGTCGCAACAGCACCGGGTAGCCGATGCGGTTCGCCGCTGCGACCGCTTCGTCGCGGCTCTTGGCGATGCCGTTCTGCGGCTGCTTGAGCCCGAGCTTGCTGACCAGCTTGGCGAACCGCTCGCGGTCTTCGGCGAGATCGATCGCGTCGGGCGAAGTGCCGAGGATCGGGATCCCCGCGTCCTCGAGCGCCTGCGCCAGCTTGAGCGGGGTCTGCCCGCCGAACTGCACGATCACTCCGACCAGTTCGCCCTTCGAATGTTCGACGCGCAGGATCTCGAGCACGTCCTCGGCGGTGAGCGGCTCGAAATAGAGCCGGTCCGAGGTGTCGTAGTCGGTCGAGACGGTCTCCGGATTGCAGTTGACCATGATCGTCTCGAACCCGGCCTCACTGAGCGCGAAACAGGCGTGGACGCAGCAGTAATCGAACTCGATGCCCTGCCCGATCCGGTTCGGCCCGCCACCGAGGATCACGATCTTGCGCCGGTCGCTCGGGTTCGCCTCGTTCTCGGGCTCACCGAAGCTCGGCGCTTCGTAAGTCGAGTACATGTAGGGCGTGATCGCCTCGAACTCGGCCGCGCAGCTGTCGATCCGCTTATACACCGGTAGCACGTCGAGCCGCTGCCGCAGCTGGCGGACCTCGTCCTCGCTGGTTGCGCCGGCCATCGCCACGAGCGCGTCGTGCAACAGGCCTGAGCGCTTGGCCTGGGTTTCGGCAAGCCCGCCTGCGACACCGACCGAGCGCACCGCCAGCGTCGCGAGGCGCCGGTCGGAGAAGCCCATCGCTTTCAGCCGCCGCAGTCCGTCCGCGTCCTGCGGCAGCCCGTTCTGCCCGATCATCGCCTCTTCGTAGATGATCTCCTCGATGTGGCGCAGGAACCAGGGGTCGTAATGCGTGACCGCCTGCACTTCCTCGACCGTAAAGCCCTCTCGGAAAGCCTGTGCAACCTTGAGCAGCCGGTCCGGCGTCTGCTGCGACAGCGCGGCCGTGATTTCGTCGCGCGCGACGCCTTCCAGCTCGAGCACGCGGTTGAACCCGTCGAGCCCGGTTTCGAGCCCGCGCAGCGCCTTCTGCAGGCTTTCCTTGAAGTTGCGGCCGATCGCCATGACCTCGCCGACCGACTTCATCGCGGTGGTGAGGTGCGGATCGGTCCCCTTGAACTTCTCGAACGCGAAGCGCGGGATCTTAGTGACCACGTAGTCGATCGTCGGCTCGAAGCTCGCCGGAGTGGCGCCGGTGATCTCGTTGGTGATTTCGTCGAGCGTGTACCCCACGGCCAACTTGGCCGCGACGCGGGCGATCGGAAAGCCGGTCGCTTTCGAGGCCAGCGCCGAGGACCGCGAGACGCGCGGGTTCATCTCGATCACGATCAGCCGCCCGTCCTTCGGATTGACCGCGAACTGCACGTTCGACCCGCCGGTCTCGACCCCGATCTCGCGCAGCACCGCGATGCTGGCGCTGCGCATGATCTGGTATTCCTTGTCGGTCAGCGTCAGCGCCGGCGCGACGGTGATCGAATCGCCGGTGTGGACGCCCATCGGATCGACGTTCTCGATCGAGCAGATGATGATGGCGTTGTCGTGCTTATCGCGCACGACCTCCATCTCGAATTCCTTCCACCCGAGCAGCGATTCCTCGATCAGCACTTCGGTGGTCGGCGAGGCGTCGAGGCCGGAGCGGACGATCGTCTCGAATTCGTGGCGGTTGTAGGCGACCCCCCCGCCGGTGCCGCCAAGCGTGAAGCTCGGGCGGATGATCGCGGGAAGCCCCGTGCGCTCGAGCACCGTGAACGCTTCTTCGACGCTGTGCGCGAGGCCCGAACGGGCGCTCTCGAGGCCGATCTTGTCCATCGCCTCGCGGAAGCGCTGGCGGTTCTCGGCCTTGTCGATCGCGTCGGCATCGGCGCCGATCATCTGGACGTTGTACTTGGCGAGCGTGCCGTCGTTGTACAGCGCCAGCGCGCAGTTGAGCGCGGTCTGCCCGCCCATCGTCGGCAGCAGCGCGTCGGGCCGCTCCTTCTCAATGATTTTCGCCACGATCGCGGGCGTGATCGGCTCGACGTAAGTCGCGTCGGCGAACTCGGGATCGGTCATGATCGTCGCCGGGTTGGAGTTGACCAGGACGACCCGGTATCCCTCCTCCTTCAGCGCCTTGATCGCCTGCGTGCCCGAATAATCGAACTCGCACGCCTGGCCAATGATGATCGGGCCGGCGCCGATGACGAGGATCGAGGAGATGTCAGTGCGTTTGGGCATTCTTTGCTTTTAGTCCAGGTTCCTCGCGGTCCAGAAATCCCGAAAGCGGGCATCCCCAGACTCATCTGAGACATTGAAATGGAAAGACACCGTTCGCTTCACGCAGCTTACGATGTCCCGATCTCGGGGGCCGCTCCGCCCTACGATAATGTAGTGGTGAGATACCTGAATCTCCGAGAAATGGGCATCGCGCAGACCACATTCCCGTATTTGTGCAAGCGTCAGATCGGCCGAGGACGTTTCGGGCACCTCACCTGTGCCCTGAATTTTCCCCACGCCTCCCCTCGCCCCGTCCGGAAAGCTGAAGGAGAGCATCTTCACGTCTTTTGATGACGCTCCCGCACGATCAACGGCGCAGCCACAGAGCGAAAGCGCAACAAGGATGAGACTCGAGCATCGCCTCACCCCAACATCCCCACGAACTTCTCGAACAGGTAGAAGCTATCGTGCGGCCCCGGGCTCGCCTCGGGGTGGTACTGCACGCCGAACGCTTTCTTGCCCTTGATCGCCAGCCCGCAGTTCGAGCCGTCGAACAGCGAGACGTGGGTTTCCTCGACGCCCTCCGGCAGCGTCGCGTTGTCGACCGCGAAGCCGTGGTTCATCGAGGTGATCTCGACCACGCCGTCCTCAAGCCGCTTGACCGGGTGATTGGCGCCGCGGTGGCCCTGGTGCATCTTGGTGGTCTGGGCGCCGGCGGCGAGGCCGAGCATCTGATGGCCGAGGCAGATCCCGAAGATCGGCACGTCGCGCTCGAGCAGGCCCTGAATCATTGGCACCGCGTATTCGCCGGTCGCCGCCGGATCGCCGGGGCCGTTCGAGAGGAACACGCCGTCGGGCTTCAAGGCTAGGATGGCATCGAGATCGGTCTGCGCCGGCACCACCGTCACGCTCGCGCCGGCCTTCACCAGGTTGCGGAAGATGTTGTCCTTCGAGCCGTAGTCGACCGCGACGACGTGCGGGCGTTTATCGCGCGGAGCACGGCCGTAGCCGGTGCCGAGCCGCCAAGGGCCGCCTTCCCAGCCCTCATGCTTCTCCCGAGAAACCCTCCGGGCGAGGTCCATGCCTTCGAGCCCCGGCCACTCCTGCGCGCGCCTCAGCAGTGCGGCGATGTCGAACTTGCCCTTGGGATCGTGCGCGATCACCGCGTTGGGCGCGCCGAGCACACGGATGCGGCGAGTGAGCGCGCGGGTGTCGATGCCCGAGAGGCCGATCTTGCCCTGCTGCGCCATCCACTCGACGAACTCGCGCTCCGCCCGGAAGCTCGAATGGCGGGTCACTTCCTCGCGCACGACGCAGCCGACCGCGCCTTCGACCTGGCTTTCGATGTCCTCGGCATTGGCGCCGACATTGCCGATGTGCGGGAACGTGAAGGTGACGATCTGCGCCGCGTAGGAGGGATCGGTCATCACCTCCTGATAGCCGGTCATCGCGGTGTTGAAGCACACCTCGCCGATCGCGCTGCCGCTCGCGCCGAAGCCTTTGCCCCACAGCACGGTGCCGTCGGCGAGGACCAGGACACCGGTCGCTCCTTTCGGTTGCGCAGCATTAGGAGCGGACAGGGCCATGGGCTCTCCGTTGAAGGGTTTCCGGCAATAGGTGCTAAGTCGTTGCCGCTAGACACCCCCTCCCCCGCCGTCAACCTCGCCAGCGGCGAAATATGCGGCTAATCCGCCGCCACACGGATTCTCGGCTGGAAAGATACCTGAAATGCTTCGCGACGACCTCAAGCAGGCACAGATCTCGGCGATGAAGGCCGGCGACAAGGAACGGCTCGCCGCCGTGCGGCTGATCCTCGCCAAAGTGAAGGACCGCGACATCGAGCAGCGCACGGCGACAAAGTCGATGGAGGATGACGCATTGGTCATCGACACGCTGCAAAAGATGGCCAAGCAGCGCCGCGAATCGATCGAGATGTACGAGAAAGGCGGCCGCGAGGAGCTGGCCGCGATCGAGCGCGGCGAGCTCGCGGTGATTGAGGAATTCCTGCCTCGGCAGATGGACGAGGCGGAAACCAAGGTCGCGATCGAGGCGATCAAGGCCGAGCTCGGCGCGAGCGGCATGAAGGACATGGGCCGGGTAATGGCCGAACTCAAGGCGCGCCACGGCACCGTGCTCGACATGGGCCGCGCGAGCGGGTGGGTGAAGGAGAGCTTGAGCTAGAAGCTCCCCTCCCGCTTGCGGGAGGGGCTGGGGGAGGGCTTGTTTGGACAAAGGCTACAAACGGCCGACCCGGCGTTCTCGCGAATTACGCGCCAACCAGACCGATGCCGAAAAGGCGTTATGGTCGAGGCTACGCTCCAAACAACTGGCCGGTGTCCGCTTCAACTCTCAGTATCCGGTCGGACCGTTCATCTGCGACTTCGTGGCACGGTCTAAAGGGCTTGTGATAGAACTTGACGGTGGACAGCATGCGCTGACCGTTTCGTACGACTCGGGGCGGACGCGCTATATTGAGGAACGCGGCTATCGCGTCCTCCGCTTCTGGAACAACGACGTGCTCAACAACCTGGATGGTGTGCTTAGCGAGATTGAACGTGTGCTCGGGGAGCTCGGTACGCGTGATATGTCGAAGCCCCGAGGCAGCGACTGGTGAGCCTATACCCACAAGCCCTCCCCCAACCCCTCCCGCAAGCGGGAGGGGAGTCTTGCTAAGTCCCCAATGGCTCGACGAGCTCCGCGCACGCGTCACGCTGTCCAGCGTGGTCATGCGCACGACC
>CBHCZH010000194.1:0-5412 GCA_965977975.1 uncultured bacterium | reverse complement strand
CTCCCCCGAACGGGGGAGGGCTTTGCCGGTTCAATCTTAACAGGACAGACTCTAGTTCGGGCGGCGTGGCGGCTCGCGGCGGAAAATCCAGACTCGTCCGTCGACCCCCATAGCGCCGGGATCGCGCTCGGCAGATGCCAGGACGCCTCCCAAGGACGCATTCTCGCCAGCCCACAACCGCTCGACCATCCGCGCGACCTCGGACCTGCGGACGAAAACTCCCATCTGCCGCAGGATGCTCACCGCGATTTCGCTATTCTCGTACTTCGATGTTCCAGGAAAGTAGCGGGATTCGTCGGCCGAGGGCAGCACGTTGGCGTTCCAACAGTTCTGTAGTTCCTTGGTCACGAAATATTCCGCTTCCGCCAGATGCTCCGCGCTCATGGCGATCGCCAACGGATCGAGCCACTCGGCGTCCCGCAAGGCGTTGCGAATCCGCACGCGATCGAATGTCTCGTCGCTGTTGCTAGGATCAGTCACAAATTCCACTCCAGCCGCTTCGAGCAGTCCAGCCAGCTCGGCGCGTCGAAATCGAAGCAGCGGACGAATGACCGCAACGTCTTTGACATTCGCAACCGGCCGTACGCCGGCCAATCCCGATAACCCGCTGCCCCGGTTGAGCCGCATCATGAGCGTCTCGGCCTGATCGTCAGCATGATGGGCGGTAAGGATTGCAGCCAATCCACGATCCCGAGCCCAGTCGGCCAACGCGGCATATCGCGCGTCGCGTGCCTTTTCTTGCAAGTTGCCTTGCCCAACTTGCACACCGAGGACCGCGCACGGGATTTCGCGTTCAGCGCAGGCCCGGTCGACCAGCGCGCATTCATCCTTCGCCTCGACACGCAAGCCGTGATCGACGGTCGCCACCTCGAACTGCCCCGGAATCGACGCCTCGGCCAAGAGCAGCATCGCCAGGCTGTCCGGTCCACCCGAAACCGCCAGCCCGAGCTGCCCGCCCTCGGGCCACAGCCGGTCCAGCGCCGCCTTGAACCGCGCTACCAGCTCGGGTGGCGGGCTATCCCCTGCAGGTGACCTTGCTCCGGTCGCGGTCATACTGTTCCTTCAGCCGCCCGGTGGCGAGCGCGGGGTAGGTCTCGCTGAATTCGGCGAGCGCGATGCAGGCGCGGTTGGTGTCGCCGAGCGTGGTCATCGCCTCGGCGAGGAACAGCAGGCTGTCCGCAGCGCGCGCGCCTTGTTTATCGTTCTGATAGTTCTCGAAGAAATGCGTCGCCGCCTCGCGCGGCTGACCGTTGTCGAGATAGGCGCGGCCGAGCAGGTTGCGTCCATAGCTGGCACGCGCGTGGCGCGGATGCTTCTCCAGGAACAGCGCCAGCTGCTGCTGCGCTTCCGGATAGTAGCCGGCTTCCCACAAGCGATAACCGTAAGTGTACTCGTCGTCGCCGGCGTCTTCGGTCTGCGGCTTGGCAATGGCCTGGACCGCCGCGAGGCGTGCCGCGCTCGGCCGCGCGGCGGCCGGTGCCGGCGTCGGCGTCGGCGCGGGGGCCGGTGCCGGCGTACGGGCAGCGGCGGGCGCAGGCGAGGGAGCCGGCGAGGGAGCCGGCGTGGCAATGATGCCGGTTGGCGGAACCACGGCGACCGGCGCGGGCGGGGAGGTGGCCGCGATCGCCTCGTCGAGCTTGGCTTCGAGCTGGGCGAGCTCGTTGGCATTCTCCTCGTTGCGCGCGGTCAGCCGGGCGAGCTGCGCCTCGAGCGCGTCGAGCCGGGCGAGCACATCGGTCAGCGCCGAATTGGAAGGCGTGCCGACCGGTTGCTGCGGCCGGGGCTGCGCGGTATCGACCTCGGGGGCGAAATAACGTCCGTCACTGCCCGGAAAGACCGCGCGCTGGAGCGCGCGCAGTTCAGATTCGATCCGCCGCAGCCGGGCATCGTCGCTCTGTGCCGCTGCCGAGACCGGCAATACCGCCGTGCCGACGCTCGCCAGCAGCAACCCGGTTAGAGCCTTACGGGTGGCGTTCCAGCCGCTCGTCATTGCCTGCATTCCCTCCGTATCACTCGCGTTCCCGCCGCGATGCCTCAAGGCGCGCGAACCGCGGCTGAACGCCCGGTGTCACTGTGCCAATCCGGGATTCGCTTGTCGAGGCGGGAGGCGAGTTACCTTGTGGGCGAAGCGGACGCGGCGGGCGAGCGTGGGCGCGCGAGCAGCGCCTGGGCACTCACCGGCACATCGCTGACGACTTGTTCCTCCTCGGCGAGCCTTGGCACCGGCCGTCCGCCGATCGTAATCTGCAGCGCGTCCGGGCGCCCCGTTCGCAGCATCGGCCGGTTCGCATTGGCAGGCAGGGTGTAGCTATCGCCGCGCGCCATCAGCATCTCGGCGAGCGTGCCCTCGGGCGTGTAGAAACGCACCCAGGCTTCGTCGAGTGCGGTGAACACTACCGGACCGGAAGCTCTCGCCGCGCTGGCCGCGGGCCGCACCGTGCGTTGCTGCGCCGCAGTCCGCTCGGCTTGCTCCGCTTCCTGTTGCTCGATCAGCGACGGCAGCTCGGCCGCCGGCGAGAAATACGGCCGGAACACCACGAACAGCCCCGCCAGCACCAGCACGACCGCCAGCGCCATGATCCAGCCGAGCGCGCGCGAAGGCACCCGCGCGGGGTCGCCCGGTTCGAACCCGGGAACGCGATGGCGGGGCCCGGCATCCTGCGCATCGAGCTCGGCGCGGACGAGATCCGCGACCTCGCCATCATCGAGGCCGACCGCCTTGGCATAAGTGCGCGTAAAGCCGATCGCGTACGTCCGCGCCGGCAGAGCCGAGAAATTGCCGGCCTCGATCGTCTGCAGGTGACGCTGGGGAATGCGCGTTTCGGCCGCGACTTGCTCGAGCGTGAGCCCGCGCTCCTCGCGCGCCGCTTTCAGCTGCGCGCCGATGCCGCCGACCTGAGGCGGTCCTTCGTCGTATGGCAGATCCTCAGTCATTCCCGCTCCAGCTCGCTCGCTGGTTTCTCAATGTGCGAAACCCGTCATGCCGGACAAAGCGGCCCGGCGCCCGCCAAGTCAAGTCGCGGATGGCGGGGAAGTTCCTACTCGACCTCGATTTCGCGCTCTTCGGCCCATTTCTGCAGCGAAGCGCGCAAGTCGGGCGGCGGGTTGGCGAGCCATCCGGCCATGGCCTTGCCGATTTCTCTCATGTCGACCTTGCGCACCAGTTCCTTGATCGGGCCGACCGCGGCGGGCGTGATCGAGAGGCGCGTGATGCCGAGCCCGAGCAGCGCCAGCGCCTCGAGCCGCCGCCCGCCCATCTCGCCGCATACGCCGAGCTGGACCGGATGGCCGACCGTCGCGGCCACGACCCGGCGCAGGAAGCGCAGGATCGCCGGGCTGACCCAATCGTAGCGTTCGGCCAGCTTGGGGTTAGCGCGATCGGCGGCGAACAGGAACTGGGTCAGATCGTTGGTGCCGATCGAGATGAAGGCGACCTTCGGGATCAGCACGTCGAGCATCTCGGCGAGCGAAGGCACCTCGAGCATCACGCCATAGCGGATCGCCTCGGGCAGCGTGTGCCGGCACTTCTTGAGGAACACCAGCTGGCTGTCGAACACCGCCTTGGCGGCGTCGAACTCCCATGGCTCGGAGACCATCGGGAACATTACGTTGAGGCTGCGTCCGGCGGCCGCCTCGATCAGCGCGCGGGCCTGGACTTTCAAGAGCCCGTCGCGCTCGAGCGAGAGGCGCAGCGCTCGCCAGCCCATCGCCGGGTTCTCGTCCTCGCGGCTGGTTTCGCTGGTCAGATAGGCAAGCGACTTGTCGCCGCCGATGTCGACCGTGCGGAAAATCACGGTCTTGTCACCCGCCGTCTCGAGCACATCGCGGTAAAGCCGGGTCTGCCGGTCGCGCGCGGGTAAGGTCGCGGAAACGAGAAACTGGAACTCGGTGCGGAACAGGCCGATGCCGTCCGCGCCGGTCAGGCTCAGCATCGGCAGATCGTCGCGCAGTCCGGCGTTCATCATCACTTCGATGCGCTGCCCGTCGCGGGTGAACGGCTCGACATCGCGCAGCTGAGCATAGACCGCCTGCCGTTCGCGGCTGCGCGCGACGCGAGTGTCGAACGTGTCGGCGACCGTCGGCAGTGGACGAACGGTCAGCTTGCCCGCATCGCCGTCAAGCAGAAGCGTGTCGCCTTCGCGGATGAGTCCGCGCGCATTGCGTACGCGCCCGAGCACCGGCACGCCCATGGCGCGCGCGACGATCACGACGTGCGCTGTCAGCGACCCTTCCTCGAGCACTACACCCTTGAGACGCCGCTTGTCGTACTCCAGCAGCTCGGCCGGGCCGAGGTTCTTGGCGATGAGGATCGAATCGCCATGCAGGCCCATGCTCGCCGCCGTGCCGAGCTGGCCCGAGACGATCCGCAGCAGGCGGTTCGAGAGATCCTCGAGATCGTGCATCCGCTCCTGCAGCAGCGGGTCCTGGATCTCGCGCATGCGCATCCGGGTGCGCTGCTGGACGCGCTCGATCGCCGCTTCGGCGGTAAGCCCTGAATCAATCGCTTCGTTGATGCGCCGACCCCAGCCTTCGTCGTACGCAAACATCTTGTACGTCTCGAGCACCTGCTGGTGCTCGCCATCGAGGCCGAATTCGGCCTGGCCGGTCATCGCGTCGATCTGCTCGCGCATCTTGTCGAACGCGAGGTAAACCCGCTGGCGCTCGGCTTCGATGTCCTCCGCCACGGTCTGTTCGATATTTACCCGCGGCTGGTGAAACACGGCCTGGCCGACGGCGAGGCCTTTTACCAGCTGCAAGCCTTCGAGCACTTCCTGCCCCGAATGCGCCGCCGCCGCCGCGGCCGAGCCTTCCTCGTCGGCAAGGCCAGCGTTGTGGATCAGCTCCGCGAGCACCATCGCAACGGTCTGCAGCGCTTCGATCTCGACTTCCTCATAGCGGCGCGGATCGGTGTGCTGCACCGTGAGCACGCCGATCGCCCGCTCGCGCCGCACTATCGGAACGCCGGCGAAGGAATGGAACTTTTCCTCGCCGGTTTCCGGCCGGTACTGGAACTCGGGATGAGTGGCGGCCTCGGCGAGGTTCAGGGTCTCGATGTTTTGCGCGATCGTGCCGGTCAGGCCCGCGCCGACCGCGAGCTTCGTGACGTGGACCGCGCTTTGGTTGAGGCCGCGCGTCGCGAACAGCTCGAGCATGCCGTCGCGCAGCAAATAGATCGAACAGACCTCGCTATCGAGGTTCTCGCCGATGACGTCGACAACTCTATTGAGCTTGCCCTGCGCGTGGTTGCGCGAGGCCATCACGTCGTGCAGCTGGATCAGGATCGAACGGGCTGCAGCGGCGGCGGTCATGACGACCGCCTATCGCATATATGCGGCTTTGGAAATGAGGCCGGATATCTCCCCTCCCGCTTGCGGGAGGGGCTGGGGACGAGGCAGTCCGAGGTCGGCGCGC
>CBHCZH010000193.1:0-5416 GCA_965977975.1 uncultured bacterium | reverse complement strand
GAAACTGGTGGTGCGCGCGGTGCGAGCCGTTGATCTGGTCGGAGCCGCGCATGGCGAGCACCGATCCCACCGCGCCCCCTTCCTGCCCTACCGCGGAATGGGCAGGGCCGTGGACGAGGCCCTGCCCCGCCAGTTCCAGCACTTTCTCCTCGAACGCGCGGATCAGCACCATCAACGTCAACATGGAGTCGAGCAGCTTTGGATCGGCGGCGGCCCATCCTCCAGGATCGGTCGCCAGCGATACCCATGGGGCGCTCGGCTGCAGAGGCTCAAGGATGGCTGCGTTCACTGGGTATCCTATCCCGTCTTCTTATGGCGGCGACCAACCATGCCCACGGAGAAAAGTCAACAATTGGATACGATCTAGGCTATTTGGCTTGACTGAGCCCGCAAAATTCGCACTTTCTGGCGTCGATGGTATCCAATCGGAGGCTTGGATGGAACAAGGCGGCGGGCTTCCCGGGCTAAGGGGCGTAGAGCATGTCGGATTCACGGTGCCGGACCTTGAAGAAGCGACGCGCTTCTTTATCGACGTGATCGGATGCGAGTATGTCTACTCGCTCGGACCGTTCGAGGACGCCACGGGGGATTGGATGGTCCGTCACCTCAACGTTCCAGCGCGCTCTCGCGTGCGCGAATTGCGCTTCTTCCGCTGCGGCTTTGGCCCCAACTTCGAGATCTTCGAATACGAAGGGGACGACCGTAACACCTTGCCGCCCCGCAATTGCGATGTCGGTGGCCACCATCTCGCGTTCTACGTCGACGACTTCGATCTCGCGCTGGCGCATCTGCGATCGCACGGGCTGCGCATTCTGGGCGAGCCGACAGTCCGCGCCACCGGGCCGAGCGCCGGGCAGACCTGGGTCTATTTTCTCGCGCCCTGGGGCATGCAGCTGGAGTTGGTGAGTTTTCCCGGGGGCAAGGGCTATGAGTCGACCACAACCCGACGATTGTGGCACCCTGCCGCCCCGGCGAGTTGAGGAGTGGAGACAATCGAAAGCACGACATCCGCGGAAACGAGCCCGCACGAGACGTCGCTTAACACCGATCGCGTCACGGAAGGCATCCGCGCGCTAATCCTCGCCGGCGAACTGCCGCCGGGGAGCCGGATCGGCCAGGAAGAGCTGGCTGCTCGGTTCTCGGTCAGCCGGATCCCGGTGCGCGTCGCGCTTGGCCGGTTGGAAAGCGACGGGCTGGTCGTGCTGAAACCGAGCAGCGGCGCCTGGGTGGCGCGGGTGGACCTGGCCGAATGCCTCGAGATCTACATGATCCGGGAACGGCTGGAGCCCCTGGCCCTGGCGCAGTCGATCCCGAACATGACCGACGAACGGATCGACCAGCTCGAACGCCTTGTCGACGAGATGGCCGCCTCTCCCGATACCGAGACCTTCCTCAAGCTGGACCGGACTTTCCACCTGGCGTCCTACGCCGATGCCGGGATGAAGCAGTTGCTCGCCATGATCGAGCGGTTCTGGAACACGACGCAGCATTATCGCCGCGCGTTCACCACACTGCTCGGTCGCGAACGCAACTGGATCATCCACGCGGAACACAGACTCATCGTCGATGCGATACGCCGGGGCGACACGGAAGGCGCGGCACACCTGCTGAGAGAGCATATCCGCCGGACCCGGTACGAGCTAGCGCAGTACGCCGATCTTTTTCCAAATCCGGAGTCACCCCCGAAAAGAAAGCGAAAGTTCGCGTAGCCAAACTTCGGCGGTGCCCGTGAATGCGGAGCAGCTTGGCGAACGTTTCGAAGTTTCGTTGTGTCCGGATTCAAGCAGCCGCTAGCGGCCGCCAACAACTGCTGGCGGCCGTTCGCATCGTCCGGCTCAGCGCTCCACCAGCGCCAGCACGCGACACGGGCTGCCCGAGCCGTTCTGGATCTTGAGCGGCGGCGTTATCAGTATTGAGCCGGTGGGCGGCAACAGGTGCAGGTTGTTGAGGCTCGACAGGCCGAACTTGTTGTTGCCGTGCATGTTGTAGTGGCACGGCAGCGGTTCCGCGAAGGTGGACGACTGGCCGGAGTCGGTTCCTACCGGCTCGGTTCCCACGCCGATCACGTCGCGCTCCTTGGCGAGGAACTTGGTCACTTCGGGGGTGTTGCCCGGCCAGTGACCGCCGTCCTCGCGGACGTTGAGGAACTTGTCGGTGTAGTTGCGCGAGGCCCAGCCCGTGCGCAGCAGCACCCAGGAACCAGCCGGAATGCGGCCATGTTCGGCTTCCCAGCGCTCGATGTCGTCGATCGTGGTGAGATAGTCTTCGTGGACGCGGTCGGTGAGATCGATCACGCAAGCCGGCGCGATGAACCGCTTGACCGGGATCTTGTCGACCGAACCGTCCTCGAAGTGGCGCCCTGAGATCCAGTGGATCGGCGCATCGAAGTGCGTTCCGGTGTGTTCGCCGCAGCTGAAGTTGTTCCAGTACCAGTCCGGTCCACGCTCGTCGAAGCGGGAGATTTCTTCCATGCGGAAGGGCCACTGCTGATGATTGGGCTCGGGCAGCGGAATGATCGGGGTGCGCTCCTCGAGGGTATGGGTGAGGTCGATGACCTCGACCGACCCGTCGGAAAGAGCCGTTGCCAGCTGCTGCAGTAAGGACATTGATATCTCCTTTGGTACGACGTGTGTTCGAATGGTTGCCTGGTCCGAAGGGGCCAGGTCAGGGCGCTTGATGCGGAGTGGCCGCGGGGACCGCGTCCAGGACGCCGACCTGTTCACCGAAGGCGTCGGGCACGCCGCCAGTGTCCCTTGGCGCAGGCTTCAGGACCGTGGTGCGCAGGATCGGATATATGATCATCGAGAGGACCAGGGTCATGACCGCCTCGACCCGCACGATATCCGCCAGGAGGTAGTGCGCGAGACCGACGGAAATGATCAAAGTGACGATACCGGCCCAGTTGATGCTCTCCGCCTTGTCGGGGATGGTCTTCGATTCCTTCCCGAGCCACGTTTTGACGACATAGAAGTCGGCCACGATGATACCCGCGAAGGCCGTGACGATGACACCGAGGAACGTGACCCAGAGTTCGATCAGTTCGAGCAGATGCCCATAGAGCATGAGCAGCGCGATGACGTTGGCCAGAATGACGAAGGTCAGTCGTCCCATTCTGAGGTTCAGCGCGTCGAACAGGTTCGAAAGCGAAAGGGACGCACTGTAATTGTTGAGAACCTGCGTCTTCCCCTGCGCCACAACGAGAAGGATTGCCCCGAGCGCGCCGCCAAGCACGACGAATGCGGCCACGATGCTGTCCGGGCTTCGCAGGGAGGCGCTCTGTGCAGCCTCCACCGTCATCCCGCCATGACTGACATAGTAGTCGACGAGCGCTGGTCCGCCCGCATGCATGATGATGCCGCCAAGAAGGAGCATCAGCAGAACGGACAGCACCCCGAACGTCGTCGACAGGCCGGCATCAACCGAGCGACGGGCATACCTGGCGATATCCGCTCCGAACAGCGCCATGGGGGAAGCGGCGCCGAACAGGACGTTCACGGCAAAGATGAATTTGCCCATCTCGCTGCCCGCCCCCATCTTCTCCAATGCGGCCGCCGGAAACTGCGATCCGAACGAGAGCAATTCGCCTAGGGGCTGCTGGCCGCCGGACACGACGAGGTAGGTGATATAGGCCAGCACCGCCAACGACAGGATCAGCGTGATCGAGGAAGCCTTGGCGATAAGCTTGAAGCCGTAGGACGTCAGCAGGACCCAGGTCAGCGTCATGAGGCCATAAATGATGACGCGCGTCGTCAAATTGTCCGCAAGTTCGAAATAGAACACGAAGCCGCGGTACAAGAGGGCATTCTCAAGCGCGAGAAAACCGATGATCATGAACGAGAAAATAAGCGAGGCGACCACCGAACCGCGCCGACCGAACGCGAAATAGCGCGACAAGACCGTACTGGACAGGCCCGTACGATAGGCGACATGGGCGCTTGCCCAACTCAGCGGTATGCAGACCGCTGCCACGATGACGAACGCCAGAAGCGCAAGTTTGAACCCCGCGACGAAGGTCACCAGGGCGCCGAAGAACAGCTGGACCAGAGACACGACCACACCGGCCGTGTTCCATGTCAACGCCAGCCAACCCTGGCGTTGATCGTCCGGAACCCGTTCCAGGGCATGGTCCTCGATGGTCTCCGAGAGGCTGGTGTTCGTCATGGTCGCGTTCCTCTGCAAAAGGTGACACTGACCCAGCGCCGATCTGGCCTGCGCCCGGGCGGAAATTACCGCCATGCTATCCACAGTGGACCGCCCGGGAGAAAATCCCGGCCAGCCTGCAACTCCCCGTTACGCCGCATGCGCGGTGACCAGGGCGCGGCAGGTCATTTGACTGGATGCGCAGTCAGCTTGAGTGACTTGTAACCGCGCAGGACATTGTTCGAGATGCGCTCCGCCTCATGCAGCTCGAAGCGTTCCACGCGCCGTACCAGCGCTGAGAGCAGTGCCGAGATTTCAAGCCGGGCGAGGTTCGCCCCCATGCACATATGGATGCCGTGGCCGAAGCCCAGCTGCTCGTTCGCGCGGCGGGCAATATCGAACCGTTCGGGGTCCTCCCACCGACGTTCGTCGCGATTGCCGGATGCATACATCACGAGGACGCGAGCCCCTTTGTGGAGTCTCTGGTCTTCCACCGCGAAATCGTCCGTCAACACGCGAGAGAACGCCTGGACCGGGCTCTCGAGGCGGATGGCCTCATTGACCGCGTTGGGAATCTGCGAGGGGTTTGCGCGCAATTTATCCCACTGGTCGGGGTTTTCCGCGAACAGCGCGATCGTGCTGCCCGTCGCGAGGATCGTCGTGTCGAGGCTGGGGCCGAGGTAGTCGCCCATGACCGGACCGACCTGCTCGGGGCGAAGCTCGCCAGCCTCGGCCGCTTCGTAAAGTTTGGCAACCCAGCTGCCCGGCTTCACGCGGTCGGCGGTGCACCCGCGGGCATACGTCACCATTTCGTCCAGTATTGGGAGCGCGGTTTCCGTGAGCTCGAGGCCCCGCGGCCCGAATGAGTTGAACACCGCGCCGGCCCACGTGAGCATCCGCTCGCGCCCTTCTTCGGGCAGGCCGACCAACTCGGAAACCACTGTTACCGGGAGATGCGGCGCCAGTTCGGTCGCGGCATCGAAATCGCCCTTTGCGACCAGACGCTCGACCAGATCCTCCGCGATTTCGTAAAGCCCCTGCCGGAGCTCACCCAATCTCGCCGGGGCCAGCGGCCGGCTCACAATCGAACGCAGTTCGGCATGGTAAGGAGCGTCCGTGAAGAGCGTGCTGCCAGCGATCGCCGTGTTCATCAGGTCGTTCATCGCGACGCCGCTTGACGAGCAAAACAGGGCATTATTCTTCAGCGCCCCCTGCACGTCTGCAAACCGCGCCATGAGATAGAGGTCGTATTTGGGAAGGCGCACGATCGGCGCCG
>CBHCZH010000192.1:0-5581 GCA_965977975.1 uncultured bacterium | reverse complement strand
ATTCGGCCCCCGTCGTCGAGTGCGGGGACTTGCCCGCGCGGGTTGATGGCCTTGAACCAATCGGAGTGGTGTTCGAATCTGCCGGGATCGAGCCGGTGGACTTCGAAGTCGCGATCCGGCTCGAACTTTTCGAAAAGCGCGAGCATCGGCTTCAGCGAGTTGGCCATCGGGCCGAAGCTGTAGAGTTTGAGCATGCCGGTCTCCCACGCGTTTCGCTTCGGGCCTAGCGAGGCGGCGCGCGGGTTCGCAAGGGGTCTATGGAGTGCCCTGCTCGCTTTCACGCGTCATGGCGTCCGCCATTTGGCGAACCTGCTGGCGGGCCCAGCGCCGGCCCTGCACGCGATAGAGGCTCTTGAGATAGGCCTGATCGAATTCGGTAAGCTCTGGCGGAGCGGACTCCGAGTTCGGCTCGAACAGCGCGAGGATGGTGTCCTGGCTCCCGATCAGTTCGGTCGGGCGCACCATGGCCAGGCCGCGCATCGCCGAATAATCGGCGATCTGCGTCAGCGACTTGCCGAACGTCGCCCCGGTTTCGATCACGACCCAGGCCGATGTAATCGCTTGCTGGACCGAGGGGTTGATGTTGGACGATTCGTAAGTGCGCATCACGTTCACGTCGCCGAAACTGACGCTCGATCCCGCGAAGCCGGACTTGACCGACCCCGAGCCGGCGGTGGGAGACGGCCGCGCGGCAATGGCGCCTGCCGAATTGGTCATCGCTGTCGCGCTCCACGAGCGCGCGATCGCTTCGTCATTCCTGAGGCGCAGCATTTCGCGGCGGGACAGCCCGGTGAAAGCTTCCGGATGCTCGCGCGACAGCAACTGCACGAATTCGCGCGCGTCATCGACGATCACGACCTGGAGGTTGGTGACGCAGCCTTCCCCGCCTGCCTTGGCACCGACGGCTTCGGCCGTCTGCTTGATCCGCTCGGCGACAATCCGTTCGTAAGGCGTGTCGAAGCCGGTGACGCGTGGACAGATCGGCTCGCGGAACCGGGCCAGCTGACCATCGACCGTCTGCGCCGCGCGCTGAATCACTTCGAGCGTCTGGTCTTCGGTCAGCGGCTGCTTGCCGGTCACCACGATGGTGGGATCACGCGCCGGTTGCTCCGCCTGCGCGTGCAGCGGCGTGGCCGCGCCGAGCACCAGAAGCAACGGTGCTGCACGAGTCGCGATAGCCATCATGAGCGCCTCCCTTTCGCCGCAGTCGACAAGCAATCGCAGCGACAGGCAATCGCCGTTCTACGAGCGCCTCGCCGCACTCGACCGGCGGTTTTTGAAGCGTTCATCCGGAGATGCTATAATCTGCGCGAAGGGAGAGCCTCGATGCGTGCCGTGCTTCCTCTGATCGCCTTGCTGCTCACCACCGGGGCGGGGTTGCCGCAAACGGTCCAAATCCAGCCGACGCCGGGCGAGGTGCAGATCCCGGCACCAGCCATTGGTTCTGAAAGCTCCACTTCGGTATGCCGAGACCGCATCCAAGAGGTACGACGCGAACTCGGCAAACCCGACCTTGACCGAGACACTTTATCGCAGGATCCGCTGCTGATCGCCGCGGTCGACAAGCGGATCGGGGGTTGTTCGGTAATGGTCATGCGTGACGACACGAGCGACATCCGCCCTTTGCCGGGACCGGCCGAACACCGGCTGATGCCGGCGAAGTAGCGCGCAACCTGACTGCCTTCGTCGTTTGAATCTGGGCCGCTTCGGCTCAGTACAGCAACAAGTCGCGGACTTCGTCGCGCCAGCCGGCCTCATCGTGTGCGGCGCGCGCGTCGAGGTCGCCGGGCTCGGCCGCCGGATCGTCGACCCATGCGCGCAAGCTGCCGCCGCCGTTGATCACATCGATCGCGAGGCGATCGAACTCGTACTCGTAAGGAAAATCGCGCCAGATCGGGTAGTCCGGGCAGAGCCGCCGGATCGCCTTGAAGGCAAGCGCCTGGAGGCGCCATGGACGGAATGCGAGGTGCTCGTAGAATGGGCCTTCCGCATGGATCATCAAGGCGTTGCAGAGCGTTCCGGCGTACTTGTGGAAGGTCGGCGTGAACCAGCATTCGCGGATTGCGCAACCCGCCAGCCACTCGGGCGCGAGACGGTGCATTTCCGCCAGCACGGCAGCTGAGTCCACATCGGGCGCGCCGAACAGCACTTCCAGCGGCCGCGTGGTGCCGCGTCCTTCGCTCAGCGTCGCGCCTTCGAGCATGACGGTGCCGGCATACGCGCGCGCCATGTTGAGGCTCGCGGCATTGGGGCTCGGGTTGATCCAGACCCGGCTTTCGGGCCAGCCGAAGCCCGGTCCGGCTTCGGGCAACCAATCGTGCATTTCGATCACGCGGTATTCGATATCGAGTCCGAAGCGATGGATGAACCAGTGGCCCATTTCCCCCATCGTCAACCCGTGACGCATCGGCATCGGCCCGGCGCCGACGAAGCTTTCCTGCCCGGGCTCGAGCAGCGTGCCCTCGACCGGACGGCCAGCGGGATTGGGCCGGTCGAGCACCCAGACTTCCTTGCCGTGCTTCGCCGCTTCCTCGAGCAGGTAAAGCAGCGTCGTGCAGAACGTGTAGATGCGGCAGCCGAGGTCTTGCAGGTCGAACAGGAACACGTCGGCCGCGCTCATCATCTGCCCGGTCGGGCGGCGCACCTCGCCGTAAAGACTGAACAGCGGAATGCCGTACCTGGAATCGATCTCGTCGGCGGTCTCGACCATGTTGTCCTGCTTGTCGCCCTTGATGCCGTGCTGCGGGCCGAACGCAGCGGTGACGTTGATCCCGGCGGCGATCAGCGCATCGAGCGAATGAGTGAGGTCGAGGGTCACGGAGGCCGGATGCGCGACGAGCGCCACGCGCCTGCCTTCAAGGGGTTTTCGTAGTTCAGGCTCGGCGAGCAGCCGGTCGATGCCGAATTTCATGTCGCTCCCGGTGCCGGAAGCGCTACCGCGAAGCAAGCCGGGGCATGGAAGTCGGGCTTGCCGTCTGGATGGACGAGCGCCCAGTAGCTTTTCGTTCCGCCCTGCTCCTCGATCACCGCGGCAAGGCCCATGGCACAATCGTGCAGCGGCAGCCCGGCGACCGGGATCGCCGCGTCGAAGATCGCGAAGGTGCTGCCCTGCCGAAGCGTGCATTCGGGCTCGTGCGGGAACGGCCGCTCACGCCTGCCTTCGCGGTAGCCGTCGAAGTCGTAGGCGTTCCAGCGCTCCGACGGCGACAAGTTGAGCTCGCAGTACGATTCGCCGCCTAGGGGTTTGAGGAACAGCTCGAAGCAGGTGGTCTGCCATAGCTCGTCAGCGCGCCCCTTGCCGGCAAAGGGTGGCACGACGAGCTGCATCGCGCCTTCGATCCGCCACCGCGCGCGCAGCCAGTTTGCGTCCAGGCCGATGATCCGCGCTTCGACCTGCGTCACGGCGGACGGCGGGTGATCGGGATGGGCAGTGAGCAGGTGCGTTTGCATCAAGTCCCTTGCGTGCTACGCGCCCGCGCCTCACGAGGGAGCGTCATGAGCCAGTACCAGTCCGAACTGCTACGTCTACTCGACGAACGCGGCTACATCCACCAGCTAACCGACGCCGAGGGCCTAGACGCCCTGGCGCAGCGGCAGGTGGTGCCGGGCTATATCGGTTTCGACGCCACCGCGCCCTCGTTGCACGTCGGTTCGATGGTGCAGATCATGCTGCTGCGGCGCCTCCAGCAGGCAGGGCACAAGCCCGTGGTGCTGATGGGGGGCGGCACTACACGGATCGGCGATCCGACAGGGCGTGACGAGAGCCGGAAGATGTTGAGCGACGAAACGATCGACGCCAACATCGCCTCGATCCGCACGGTGTTCGAACGCTTCCTTAAATTCGGCGACGGCCCAGCCGATGCCGTGATGGTCAACAACCACGACTGGCTGGGCCGACTCGGTTACATCGAGCTGCTGCAGGAAGTCGGCACGCACTTCACGATCAACCGCATGCTGACGTTCGATTCGGTCCGGTTGCGGCTCGACCGCGAGCAGCCGATGACCTTCCTCGAGTTCAACTACATGATCCTGCAGGGCTACGACTTCCGCCATCTGGCGAAAGACATCGGCGTCCGGTTGCAGATGGGCGGCTCCGATCAATGGGGCAACATCGTCAACGGTATCGAGCTGACGCGGCGAATGGACGCGGTCGAAGTCTACGGCGTCACGACACCGCTGCTGACTACTGCGGACGGCCAGAAGATGGGCAAGACGGCGGCCGGTGCGGTGTGGCTCAACGAGGATCAGCTGCCGAGTTACGACTTCTGGCAGTACTGGCGGAATGCCGACGACCGCGACGTTGGCAAGTTCCTGCGCCTGTTCACCGACTTGCCGCTGGAAGAGATCGCGCGGCTCGAGGCGCTTGAAGGCGCCGAGATCAATCGGGCCAAGATCGTGCTCGCCAACGAGGTCACCAAGCTGGTTCGCGGCGCAGAAGCAGCACGCACGGCCGAGGCGACTGCCGCGGCGACCTTTGCCGACGGCGGCATGGGTGAGGATCTGCCGGTGCTAACGGTGCCCGGCGAAGGCATTCGGCTCGGCACGGCTCTCACCGAACTGGGATTCACGGCTTCCAACGGCGAAGCCAAGCGCAAGATTGCCGAGGGCGCGGTACGCATCGACGATACTCCGGTGACCGATCCTGGATACCTTGTGCAGGTGCCTCCCGCCGCCGAGCGCAAGCTCAGCCTGGGGCGCAAGCGCCACGCCGTTCTGCGAGGTGCCTGAGGGGCTCCCTTACTCTTTATTCAGCATTTCCTGCGATTGGGGGCGCTCGAAGCGAGGAACAGAGGGAGATCACCAGGTATGGCAGCCGGAGCTCAGCTTTCCGTGCCCGATATGCGCCGCGCCGCGCGGCACCCGGTCGATTACCCGGTGATCGGCGAGCATCGCACAATCGGCGACATCAAGCTGCACATCTGCAACCTCTCGGCGCACGGCTTCATGGTCGACGGGCTCGGCGGGGAAACTCCCACTTTCGGTCGCGGCGACCGTGTCATCATCCGTCTCCCGCTGATAGGCCGGATCGAGGCTTACTGCATCTGGGTCACCGAGGATCGCGCCGGTTTCCAGTTCGAACGCATCATCCGCCTCGACGACTTCGTGTCGATGATCGAGGAACTCCAGCCAAACCCGCGGTTGCGGCGTAGGGGCTGAAGGCTAAACCAGACCCACCCCCAACCCCTCCCGCAAGCGGGTGGGGAATTACCGGGCCTGCTTCTCCCCTCCCGCTTGCGGGAGGGGTCGGGGGTGGGCAAGTCCGACTGAATCGCCCCCAAGTTTCTCACCGCTTGGCACTCGCCCGCTCGCCTGCCATGTCGCGAGCGTGAGCGAGCCACTCCCCGATCCCACATCGCCGCTGCAGATCGCCGATTACCGGCGCTATTGGCTCGCCCGCTTCCTGGCCACCTTCGCCACGCTGTCGATGGTAGTGCTGATCGGCTACCAGACTTACGACGTCGCCCGCGCCGATTATGGCATGGGAGTGCGAGATGCGGCGTTCATGCTTGGGCTGCTCGGCGCGGCGCAGTTCGTGCCGCTGCTGCTGCTGACCCCGGTTGCAGGCATCGCGGCCGATCGC
>CBHCZH010000191.1:0-5760 GCA_965977975.1 uncultured bacterium | reverse complement strand
CGCTGGTCTCGGTGACGATCGCCTCGACGTCCCATTCGCTGCGCACGAAGAAGCTGGTCGTTTCGTTGAGCTGGACTCGCAACGTGCGCACCAGCGGCGCGGCGCGCTCGGCAAGGCTGAAACCGCCGGGACTGGCCTGAAGCCGCTGCAGGCCCGGCCCGGCCGAATAGCGCCGTCCCTCGCGTGCGAGATAGCCGCGGTCGACCAGCGTGCCGAGCAGGTACGACAGGCTCGACACCGGTATGCCGAGCGCGACCGCGATCTCCTGCGCGACCAGCGGTCGATCGTGCGCGACGACGTATTCGATGATGTCGAGCGTGCGCGTCGCCGATTTGACCTGGCTGGAGGGGGTTTCGGCCATCAGGCGATTCTCCGGTCTGCGATGTCGGCGCCTTCGCGCAAGGCGGCAAGCTTCTTCCATGCGACCGCCGGGTCGATCTTGCCGTAGCCGGCGAACGTGCCGAAGCCGCAATCGGAGCTGGCGATCACGCGATCCTTGCCGACGAAGCTCGCGAACCGTTCGATCCGCTGCGCGATCAGCTCGGGGGTTTCGATGTAGTTCGAGCACGAGTCGATCAGGCCGGGCGCGAGGATCTTGCCTGTCGTGTCGGCCCCCTTCCACACGATCCATTCGTGCTCGTGGCGCGGATTCGCAGCCTCGAACAGGATCGTCGCTGGACGGGCCGAAAGAACGGTATCGATGATCTTCTCCAGCGGGATGTCGAAGTCGTGGGGGCCTTCGTAGTTGCCCCAGCAGACGTGCATCCGCATCGCCTCCGGCGCGATGCTGGCGGTGGCGGCGTTGAGCGCCTCGACGTTGGCGGCGATGGTTCGGAGGAATTCGGCCTCGCTCATGTCCTGGTAGCCGGTGTGGCGGCTCATCGCGAGGTCGGGGCAATCGAGCTGGAGCGCAAAGCCCGCCGCGGCGATCGCTTCGTATTCGGGCCGCATCGCCTCGACGAGGTCGGCGAGATAGGCCTCGTGCGAGGGATAGAACTGGTTCGGCTGGAACGCGGTGATGAGGCCCGGGCTGGCCGAGTTCATGAACGCGGCCGCGCCATTCCCGTGCTTGTCGAGCGCGGCGCTGAAGCGGCGGATGTCGTCGTGGAGCGGCTGGAGGTTGACAAGCTCGACCTTGCCGATCGCTGAAGCGCGGGTGAATTCCTGGCTGCCCATGATGTGGCTGAGCTTCTTCGCCAGCTCGGGCACGGCCGCGAGATCCTGCGCGGGCTTCCGCGGTGTGTGCCCGCCGAACCCGCTCAGCCGCTCGATCACGTAAGTCGAATAGCCTACCTTGCCGAGTTCACCGTCGCTGACCACGCTGACGCCGGCTGCGACTTGTCGGCGAACCGCGTCGTCGATCGCGGCCTGGACGACGCGGTCGAACTCGGGTGCGTCGTAAGGCTCCCCCTTGTCGCGGGCGAGCAGCAAGGGCACAAGCTCGGGGCCGCGCGGCAGGCTGCCGACATGGGTCGTGCGGATCATTCCGCACCTATTTCATATATGCGAAGTTATCGCAAGGACGAAGGCTATCCGAGCGCGCAGCGGACGGTTTCGATTTTTCCGCCCTTCAGGTGGTAGTGGATGAATTGCAGCATTTCCTGCACTTCGCCCTTGGCGATTGGAAACAGCCGGTAACCCTTCGCTTCGAGCGTTTCGGCAGTGAGGTCTTCGAACGCCTCGATCCGCACCGTCGCCTCGACCGCCGCGAGCTCATCCGAGGAGGCGAAGCGGTGGACGGTAATGGTCTCCTTCACGAAGCTGTGCAGGAATCCATAGAACCCTTTGAGGTCTTCGCGCGATCGGATCTGCACGCCGAAGAAGGCCATGTCCGGATTGTCGACATAGAAGTCGAACACTGCGTCGTAGTCGCGCGCGTTGAACGCGGTGACGTAGCGGTCGTAATCTTCGCGAGTCATCGGCTGCCCCTCCTTGCCATGAATTGTAACGATCGTTAGCATTAGCGCAAGGAGTGCGAGCGTGCGGGGCGAGAACGAAATCTTCGACTACGTTGTGGTTGGCGCGGGCAGCTCGGGTTGCGTCGTCGCGGCGCGGCTGAGCGAGGATCCGGGCGCCAACGTGCTGCTGCTCGAGGCGGGCGGCGCGGACAACCATCTCTACCTCAAGATGCCGCTCGCCTTCCTGAAGGCGATGCCCGATCCGCGCTTCAACTGGACCTATTGGACCGAGCCCGAGCCCCACCTCGATGGTCGCCGCATGCCGTTGCCGCGCGGCAAGGTCATCGGCGGATCGGGCTCGATCAACGGGATGTTCGCGATGCGCGGGCATCCCAAGGACTACGACCAGTGGGCGCAGATGGGCGCGGCGGGCTGGTCGTTCGCCGACGTGCTGCCTTACTTTAGGAAGTCGGAGGATTCGTGGCGCGGCGAGGGGCCCTATCACGGTACCGGCGGGCCGGTGCATGTCCGGCCGATCGAATCCCCGCACTTGCTGCACGACGAGATGATGGCGACCGCGAAGACCGCCGGGTTTCCGACCAGCAAGGACTTGGCCGGCGAATGCCCGGAAGGCTTTGCCCGCGGCGAGCAGACGGTCGACCGTCAGGGCCGCCGGGTCAGCGCGGCGACCGCTTACCTCAAGCCGGCGATCGGCCGGCGCAATCTCGAGGTGCGCTCGGGCGTGCTCGTCCGCCGGCTGGTGTTCGAGGGCCGGCGCTGCGTCGGCGTCGAGATCGACCACGGCAACAGGCCGCGCGTGATCCGGGCGCGGCGCGAAGTGATCGTCTCGGGCGGTACCTACAACTCGCCGCACCTGCTGATGCTGAGCGGGATCGGCCCGGCGTCGCATCTTCGCGACCACGGCATCCCGGTGCTGCACGACAGCCCCGGGGTCGGCCGCAACCTGCAGGAGCATCCGACCGCCAGCCTCGAATGGAATGCGAAGGGCCCGGTCACTTTCCTCAACCAGCTGCGCTGGGATCGCATCGCGCTCAACACGCTGCGCTGGGCGCTGATCGGCACGGGTACGATGGCTACGCAGGTCAACAGCTGCAACGTGGTGATCCGCACCGCACCGCATCTCGAGCGGCCCGACCTGCAGATCATGGTCAACCCGATCCGCTTCGACGCGATGCCGTGGTTCCCCGGCATCCGCGCGGTGCAGGAACACGTGTTCTGGGCCGGCGTCGTCCAGCTCCATCCCGAGAGCCGCGGCTGGGTCGAGCTCAAGAGCGCCGACCCCCACGAGGTCGCCGCGGTCACGCTCAACGTGATGGCCGAGGAGGCCGACCGCGAGCAGATGCGCCGCGCGATCCGCACGACGCGCCGGATCTACAACACTCCGCCGATGGGCGACCTGCTGGCGAGCGAGCGGACGCCCGGCATCGAGGTCCAGAGCGACGAGGAGCTCGACGCCTATATCCGCGCGAACTGCTATGTCGGCATGCACCCGACCAGCACCTGCGCGATGGGGACCGGCTCGATGGCGGTGGTCGATCCCGAGCTGCGCGTGATCGGGGTCGAGGGCCTGCGCGTCGCCGACGCCTCGGTCATGCCGACCGTACCCGGCGGCAACACCAACCTGCCGTGCATCATGGTCGGCGAAAAAGCGGCCGACCTGATCAAGGGCCGAAGCCTGCCGCGCGCGGAAGTGCCCGAGGCCGCATGAGCCGGACGGCGCAGGAAGAGGCCAACCTCAAGCTTGTGCTCGACATGTTCGAGCACGTGCTCAATCCGATGGATTCGGACGCGGTCGACCGGTTCATTTCTCCGGACTACATCCAGCACAACCAGTCGGTCGCGCCGGGCGTCGAAAGCCTCAGGGCATTCCTCGACAGGATCCGGCAGCAGACGCCGCAAGCGGTGCACGACGTCAAGCGCGCCTTCGTCGACGGCGATCACGTCACCGTGCACTACCACGTGCGCCGCTGGCCGGGGGACCTGGGCTGGGCGGTGATCGACATCTTTCGCGTCGAGGACGGACTGATCGCCGAGCACTGGGACGTGATGCAGGATGTGATCGAGGGCGGGCCGAACCCGATCGGGCCGTTTTGATGGCGCCGCTCGTACTTCTGCATTCATCGTCATGCTGAACTTGTTTCAGCACCCATTGGGCCGTTCGCCCGGAACGCGCAGGTCGGCAATCACTTCGCGGTTAGCTCGGTTCACCACTGAAGGTTCCGCGCAAGCCGACAGATGGGCCCTGAAACAAGTTCAGGGTGACGGGATAGGATTGGGGGGCTCATGAGGTTCAAGGACAAGGTCGTGCTCGTGCTCGGCGGCAACAGCGGGATGGGGTTGGCCGCAGCCAGGGCCTTCGCCGCCGAAGGCGCCAAGGTCCACCTGACCGGACGCGACCAGGCGACGATCGACGCGGCGGTGGGAAGCATTCCGGGCAGCCGCGGCTATCGCTCGGACATTTCCGACATCGCCGCGACCGAGCGCGTCGTCGCCGATGTCGAGGCCGAGGATGGCAGCATCGACGTGCTCTACATCAACGCCGGCGTCGGCGGGTTCGCGCCGCTGCGCGGGATCACCGAGGACGCCTGGGATCACGTCCACTCGATCAACTTGCGCGGCTGCGTGTTCGCGCTGCAGAAGGCGGTGCGGATCATGGGGCGCGGTGGCTCGGTGGTGGTAACCGGCTCGATCGGGGCCCATGGCGCGCTCGAGGGCAACGGC
The DNA here is from genome assembly GCA_965977975.1 of uncultured bacterium. Classification (GTDB taxonomy): domain Bacteria; phylum Pseudomonadota; class Alphaproteobacteria; order Sphingomonadales; family Sphingomonadaceae; genus Croceibacterium_A. Next base: position 1,120 of record CBHCZH010000191.1, on the reverse strand, counting down.
GCCTATGCCGCGGCCAAGGCCGGGCTCTACATGGCGATGAAAGTCTTCGCCAAAGAGCTCATCGGCGAAGGCATCCGCGTCAACGTGGTCAGCCCCGGGCCGATCGACACGCCGCTGCTCTATCGAAACCCGGGCATGAGCGACGAGGACGTGGCGCGGCTCAAGGAAATGATGATCGCCAACATCCCGATGCACCGCATGGGCGAGAGCGAGGAGGTGGCGAAGGCCGTCCTGTTCCTCGCCAGCGACGATGCCGCGTTCATCACCGGTGCGAACTTGTTCGTCGACGGCGGACTGATAGAGCTGCGCTGATGCCCGATTTCAGCGACACCACGCCATTCAACGGCCCCTTCTCGACGATCGACAACCCGCGGCTCGAGTTTGCAATGGAAGTGCGGCTCAAGTTCCCCGACGTCTACACGATTCCCAACACGCCCAATGGCGGCAACCGGAGTGCGGTGATCGTTTCGGAAGGCACCTTCGAAGGCCCGACGTTGCGCGGCAAGGCCGTGCCGTACTCGGGCGGCGACTATGCCTACTTCCGACCCGACGACACGGCGGTGTTCGACGCGCGCTACCTGCTCCGGGAGGACGACGGCACGTTGATCCTTTTGAACAACAAAGGCTTCTTGTGGGGCCGCAAGCCCGGCACGATGAGCCGGTTGCGCGACTGGGCCTTCGCCGAGGGTGCGCCGGTCGACCGTGAGGAATACTACCTGCGCGGACAGCCGAGCTTCGAATGCCCGATCGGCAAGCACGACTGGCTGACCAAGCACGTTTTCATCGGGGTCGGCGAGCGCCGGACGGACGGGAACGTGCTGCGGTACTACGCGCTGGTGTAATTCCTCACTGCGCAAAGCCTCACTTCCCCTGGCTCGCCGAGGCGCCCCACGCTCGCGCCGGACGGCTTAGCTTTGCTTTGGCACGTTCAAACGAGACTGGATTGTTTTATCAACCGGCCAAGTTGAGAAAAGGCCGCCGAACCGACGCGACCACGCGGGCTCGTGCTCCCTCGAAGGAGAAGACGCATGCCCACCCGCACTCGTTCAGTGCGCGAGCCCCGGCCGCGCGACCTCTGGCCCACTCCGCTACCGCACCCGTCGTGGAGCGGTGAGGCGAT
>CBHCZH010000190.1:0-5792 GCA_965977975.1 uncultured bacterium | reverse complement strand
GCGTGCGGATATGCGCGCCGTCGACGTCGGCGTCGGTCATGATCACGATCTTGTGGTAGCGCAGCTTCTCGAGCGTGAACTCGTCGCGGATGCCGGTGCCCATCGCCTGGATCAGCGTGCCGACTTCCTTGCTGCCGATGATCCGGTCGAAGCGCGCGCGCTCGACGTTGAGGATCTTGCCGCGCAGCGGAAGGATCGCCTGGTACTGGCTGTCGCGCCCGCTCTTGGCGGAGCCGCCGGCGCTGTCGCCCTCGACGAGGAACAGCTCGCTCTTGGCCGGATCCCGCTCGCGGCAGTCGGAGAGCTTACCCGGTAGCGACGCGACGCTCATTGCACCCTTGCGGCTCATCTCGCGCGCCTTGCGCGCGGCTTCGCGCGCCGCGGCGGCATCGACGACCTTCTGGATCACGTCCTTGGCGAGCGCCGGGTTCTCCTCGAGCCACTCGCTCATCTTGTCGCCCATCAGGCTTTCGAGCGGCTGGCGGACTTCGGAGCTGACCAGCTTGTCCTTGGTCTGCGAGCTGAACTTGGGGTCGGGCAGCTTGACCGAGACGATCGCGGTCAGCCCTTCGCGCATGTCCTCACCCGAGAGCGCCACTTTCTCCTTCTTCAGCAAGCCGGAGCGCTCCGCATAGTTGTTGATCGTGCGCGTCAACGCGGCACGGAACGCGGCGAGGTGCGTGCCGCCGTCGCGTTGCGGGATGTTGTTGGTGAAGCAAAGCACGTTCTCGTAGTACGAATCGTTCCACTCGAGCGCGACGTCGATGCCGATGCCGTCCTTCTCGGCCGAAACCGAGATCGGATCGGGCAGAAGCGCCTGCTTGTTGCGATCGAGGAACTTCACGAACGCTGCGATGCCGCCTTCGTAGTACAAGTCGTGCTCGAGCGGCGTGTCGTGCCGCTTGTCGCGCAAGAGGATGCGCACGCCCGAGTTGAGGAAGGCGAGCTCGCGGTAGCGGTGCTCGAGTTTCTCGAAATCGAACTCAGTGACGTTCTTGAAGGTATCGGTCGAAGGTAGGAAGGTCACGCGTGTGCCCTTCTTCCCAACGGGTGCGTCGCCGACGACCTTGAGCGGCGCTTCGGCATCGCCGCCGCGGAAGCGCATCCAGTGCTCCTTGCCATCGCGCCAAACCGTCAACTCGAGCCATTCGGAAAGCGCGTTGACGACCGAGACCCCGACGCCGTGCAGGCCGCCCGAGACCTTGTAGGCGTTGTCCTCGCTGGTGTTCTCGAACTTACCGCCGGCGTGGAGCTGGGTCATGATGACCTCGGCCGCCGAGACGCCTTCTTCCTTGTGGATGTCGGTCGGGATGCCGCGCCCGTTGTCCTCGACCGAGACCGAGCCGTCGGGATTCAGCTCGATCAGCACCAGGTCGCAATGGCCGGCGAGTGCCTCGTCGATCGCGTTGTCCGATACCTCGAACACCATGTGGTGCAGGCCCGACCCGTCGTCGGTATCGCCGATGTACATGCCGGGCCGCTTGCGCACCGCGTCGAGGCCCTTGAGGACCTTGATGGAATCGGCGCCGTAATCGCCGGTTTGAGGAGTATTTTCGGGGGTCTCTGCCATGCCGATCATATAGGGATTCGCGCCTCTAATCCCAAGCTGGAACGGGATATTTTGCACAAGTCCGGCGGGCCGCTATCACGAGTGCGGGAACGGGCGAGTCTTGGGGGGAATGACGATGGGCAGGGTCGCTTTGGCGATGGCGCTCGGCGCGGTCTTGGCGGCCGCTCCGCTGGCGGCGCAGGAAACCGGCCATCCGGCGCTCGACGCGCTGATCGCCAAGGCCGAAGCGGGCGATCCGAACGCCGATCCCGCCGCCTATCACGCGAACTTCGTCGCCGCGCTCGAAGAGGCGCGCAAGTATTATCCGGACGGCAGCCCCGAGATTACTGAGCGTGAGGCGGGCGTAGCCACCGGGCTCGCGGCCATGCAGAAGCTCGACGAGGCGAGCGCGATCATCGAGCGTGTTCTGCCGGTGCTCGAGGCCGCTCAGCCCGCGTTCCGCAAGGGCCTGCTCGATGCGCTCAGCCTGCGCGGCTACATCGCCGTGTTCAAGGCCGATCAAGCCGTCGCAGTCGAGACCTTTGAGCGCGTCCTCGAGCTGCAGCGTGAGGCGAGCGAGGGCCAGCCCAGCGTCGAGCTTGCACGGCACATCGCCAACCTCGCCGCCGCCTATCGCGAGGCCGGGCGTCCGGCGGATGCGCTGGAACTCAACACCGAGGCGCTGGCGATGGCCGAAACGCTCGATCCCCGCCCCGCCGACGGCGCGCTGTGGTACGCCAACCGAGCGGTCTACTTACGCGAGCTCGGCCGCGACGACGAAGCTGTGGCGGTCGCCTACCAGGGACTCGCCTATGCCGAGCAAGTGCTGCCCGCGGGCCATCCGCTGCGCGCCAACCTCTATGCGAACCTCGCCATGCTCCAGGTCCGCCAGGGACGGCCCAACGCGGCGATCCCGCTCGCGCGTCAGGCCTTCGAGCTGATCGAGGCGGCGGCCGGCGCGCCGAACCAGAACAGCGCGACGATGCGGGCGATCTTCGCCACCGCGCTGATCCAGGCCGGGCAATACGAGGAAGGCGCGCTGTTCCTCGAGCAGGCGATCCCGATCATCGATTCCCAGCTCGGCGTGGAGAGCAACCGGGCCTTGCAGGTGCGCGAGGCCCTCGCCCGGGCGCGGCTGGCGATGGGCCGGCTCGACGAGGCGCGCGAGCTACAACGGCAGGTCGTCGCGGTGCGCGATGCTCGGCTCGCGCCCACGCACGTCGGGCGGATGGAAGGCCGCATGCAGCTGGCGACGATTGAGCTGGCGCGCGGCGATGCGACGGCGGCCGAATCGGCATTGGCCGAAGGCGTGGCGCTGCGCGCGGCGGCGATGCCGGCAACCCACCCCGACCTTCTCACCGAGCGCGCGCTGCTGCTGCTCGCGCGCAGCCGGGCCGAATCGGCCGCGCCCGAATCGCTCGCGGCCGAGGCCGGCGCGCTGCTTACCGCGCTTGAGGCCGAAGCGGACCGCAGCGCTACCGGCTCGCTCACGCTCGCGCTGCGCTCGGCGTTCGGTTACCTCGCCGAAGTCCTCGCGCGCGCTGGCGACAGCGAGCGGGCGTTCGAAGCGCAGCAATGGTCGGCACGTACCAGCGTCGACGATGCAGCGATTGCCGCGCAGCTCGCCCGGGCCGAGGCGGAACGCGGCCCGGCGGCCGAAGCGCTTGCACAGCGCCGCCGGCTCGTCGTCGAGCGCGGGGCACTGTTGGCTGCCGCCGAGGCGCAGCTCTCCGAGCTCAAGGAGGATTTCGACCTCGCCGTCGCGAATGCGCGGCTCGCCGAGCTCGACGCGGCGATCGTCCAGCAAGACGCGGCGCTCGCCGCTGCCGGTACGCCTGCGCCGCGCTTTACCGCCGCACCGACCGCGTCGTTGAGCGGCCTGCTCACGGAAGGCGAAGTGTTCATCCAGGCCAGCGAGCTACGTGACGGGTATCTGGTGACCGCGCTCTCGCCTGCGGTCAGCTGGCAGTACCTGGTGCCGGAGGAGCAGGCCGATATCCGCGCATTGGCCGAACGCCTGCGTGCCTCGCTCGATCCGGCCGCGGCCGATCAGCCATTCGACCGCGCTACGGCAGCGGAGCTTTACGCTGCGATCGTGCGGCCGGAGCTGGCGGCGGCGCTCCGCTTGGCGAAGCGTCTCAAGGTCAGCGCCAACGGTGCGCTCGGCGCGGTGCCCTTCGGCGTGCTCACGCCAGAGGCGACGGGCGGGGAATACCTGATCGACCGGCTGGCGATCGCCCGCCTGCCCGGGGTCCCGCGCGGCGCGGGGAACCCGTCAGGGGCGCTCGAGCCAAGCCTGGTGGCGCTCGGCGATGTGCGCGGCACACCGGTGGACGGTGAGACGGTGATGCGCGGCGGGCGAGTGATCGATTTCGACGCCTTGCCTGCGCTGCCCGACGCTGCGGGCGAACTGGAGGATCTCGCCCGCGCGATCGGCGCCGACGATCCGTTGATCCTCACCGGCGAGGCCGCCACCGAAGAGGCGCTGCGGACCGCACGTGTCGCGCCCGCTTCGGTGCTTGCCTTCGCCACGCACGGGCTCGTCTCGGGCGAAGTCGAGGGGCTGCGCGAGCCGGCGCTCCTGTTGAGCGCGGCCGGGGCCGACGACGGCCTGCTGACCGCGAGCGAGATCGCCAGGCTCGACCTCCCGGCGCGCTGGGTTGTGCTTTCGGCTTGCAACACCGCTGCGGGCGCCGGCCCCGACGCACCGGGCCTGTCGGGTCTCGCCCAGGCGTTCATCATGGCCGGCGCAAACGAGATCCTCGCTACGCATTGGCCGGTGCGCGACGACATGGCACGACTGATCGCCACGGCGACCTTGCGCGAGGCCGCAGGCGGCAAGGCGCCAGCTGAAGCCTTGCGCGCGAGCATTATCGCCGCGCGCGCCAGCGGCCGTCCGCGGGCTTCGCATCCGGCGCTGTGGGGAGCGTTCGAGCTGGTCGAGTGAACGCGACACGCGCGCTTTCCTTGGGCGCGAATTGCTGCTCAACTCGCGACTTCTATCGAGGGGCTCGGCCATGAGGAACGTTGTCGCCACACTGCTCGCCGTCTCGCTGGCTGCGGACCCCGCAGCCGCGCAAGTTGCGACCGGGATGATGGGGCCGCTGCGCCCCGACCAGCAGCGCTTCCGCGATCTCTATGAGGAGCTCGTCGAGACCAACACCACGCTTTCGGCGGGCAGCTGCACCGAAGCAGCGGACAAGCTCGCAGCGCGGCTCACCGCCGCAGGCCTCGCCGCCGAGAACGTCCAGGTTCTGACGGTACCAGAGAAACCCAAGGAAGGTTCGCTGGTCGCGGTCTATCCCGGTACTTCGAGCAGCGAAAAGCCGATCCTGCTCCTCGGCCATATCGACGTGGTCGAGGCCAATCGCGCCGACTGGCAGCGCGATCCGTTCACTCTGGTCGAGGAGAACGGCTATTTCTACGCCCGCGGCTCGGCTGACGACAAGGCGATGTCGGCGGTCTGGGCAGACACACTGGTCCGCTTCGCCGAGGAAGGCTACCGGCCGCGGCGTACGATCAAGCTCGCGCTGACTTGCGGCGAGGAGACCGACACCGCGTTCAACGGCGCCGACTGGCTGGCCAAGAACCGGCGCGAGCTGATCGACGCCGCCTTCGCGCTCAACGAAGGCGGCGGGGGCGAGACCGACGGCGAAGGGCACCTCGTCGCCCAGACCATCCAGGTCGGCGAGAAGGTTTATCAGGACTACATCCTCGAAGTGACGAATCCGGGCGGGCATAGCTCGATGCCGGTGCCCGACAACGCAATCTACCGGATGTCGGCGGCGCTGGCGAAAATCGGCACTCACGAGTTCCCTTTGCAGTTCAACGACACCACCCGCGCGATGTTCGCACAGGCGCGCGTGCTGCGGCCGGGTGAGATCGGCGAAGCGGCCGAACGGCTAGCGGCTAATCCGAACGATGCTGCCGCGGAAGCCATCGTCAATCGCGACCGCTGGCTGCACTCGCTGCTGCGCACGACTTGCGTCGCGACCATGGTTGACGGCGGCCACGCGCGCAACGCGCTGCCGCAGCGGGTCGAGGCAAACGTCAACTGCCGCATCTTTCCCGGAAGCACGCCGGCGCAGATCCAAACCAAGCTTGCCGAGATCATCGACGACGAGACGATCTCGATCCGTCCGGCGCGCACCGACAAGCCGCTCGCGCTCTCGCCGCCGCTCGATCCGGCGATCGTCGGCCCGATGGGGCGCCTCTCGCGGCAATACTTCCCGGACGTTCCGGT
>CBHCZH010000189.1:0-5826 GCA_965977975.1 uncultured bacterium | reverse complement strand
GCCCAGACGAACTTGCCGCTCCACTTGAGCGCGGAGGCGACCATGTCGTCGATCAGGCGGTGCTGGTACTCGATCCGCGCGGCGGCGAAGCGGGCCTTGAAGCCTTCCTTGTTGAAGACCTCCTCGAACAGGTCCTTGAAGCGCCCGTCGTAGGCCTTGATGATCGTGTTCTTGGTCGACAGGTACACCGGCCAGCCGCGGTCGAGCCCGTAGTTGAAGCTGGCGCGGGCGAAGTCGCGGATCGAGTCGTCGAGGTTGTACATCGACATAGCAACGCCAGGGCCTTTGAACTGATAGACCTCGCGGTCGATCGTCTGGCCGTCCTCGCCTTCGAACACGAGGCGCAGCTTGCCCGGGCCCGGGACGAGGAAGTCGGTGGCGCGGTACTGGTCGCCGAACGCGTGACGGCCGACCACGATCGGGTCGGTCCAGCCAGGGATCAGCCGCGGAACGTTCGAGATCACGATCGGCTCGCGGAAGATCGTGCCGCCGAGGATGTTGCGGATTGTCCCGTTGGGACTCTTGTACATCTCGTGGAGGCCGAATTCCTCGACTCGGGCCTCATCGGGCGTGATCGTCGCGCACTTCACGCCGACGCCGAATTCCTTGATCGCATTGGCGGCGTCGACGGTGATCTGGTCGCGCGTCTCGTCGCGCTTCTCGATACCGAGGTCGAAGTATTTGAGGTCGATGTCGAGGTAAGGCAGGATCAGCCGCTCGCGAATCCACTGCCAGATGATCCGCGTCATCTCGTCGCCGTCGATCTCGACGACGGGGTTCACGACCTTGATCTTCGCCATGCGGGGGAATCCTGCCTGCTGTCCGCTGAGAGTGCGCGTCCCTTACGGAGCGGTTGCGGGCTGCGCAAGCGGGGCGTCGGGCGCGATGCGGCTGGCTTCGATCAGCCAGTGCAGCGGGGCCGGAACGCGCCCGGCGAGCGTCAGCCCGGCGCGGGCAGCGAGCGGACTCTCCGCCAGCGTCCGGGCCAGTCCGGCGGCGCGCAACGGGGCGCTCACCCGGTCGGCCATCTGCCGCTGGAACGGCATCGCGCCGTTTGCACCCTGCTCGAGCCAGGTTCGCGCGGCCAGCGACCCGCTGGCGAGCGCGATCGAGATACCCTCTCCGGCGAGCGAAGGGATCACCGCTGCCTGATCCCCGAGGCGAAACAGGCCAGGCGTCGTAGGGCGGGCGATCCAGCCGTAGGGGACCGCGCCGATGCTCTCTACCGGTGCGGTTCGCCAGTCTTCCGCCAACCGCTTGGCGAAATGCGTATGCCGGTCCGCGAGACGTCCGAGAAGCTCGACCGGATCGCCTCCGCTGCACGCCAGCAGCGACTTGCGCACCGCCAGGCAGACGTTCGCGGTGTTGTCCTCGTGCAGCACGACCCCGGCATAGCCGCCGGCAAACAGATGCAGCTCGATCCGGCACGCGAGCAGCTCCGTGCGGGCAACGGTTGCAGGCAACCGGAGCCGCATGCCGAGCGCCGGGTCGCGCGACGGGCGCTGGCGACCGGCTCCGCGCAGGTCGTGCTTGCCGGTGGCAAGGAACAGGCCGTCACCGGACCAGCGGCGCCGCCGGCCGCTCACCTCGGTTCCTTCGAGTCCACGGGCGGTATCGATCTCCATCTCCGCACCGGCGGCAACTGCCCTCTCGCGCAAGGCGCTGTCGAGCGCTCGGCGCGACAGCCCGAACGCGGGCGAGGGAAGCGCGGTGACGATTTCGCGCCTGCCGCTGAACAGGGCGACACGCTCGACGCGCCGTGCCCCAAGTGCGAGCGGATCGACTCCGAGCGCTCGCAGCTGCTCCGCGGTGCGCCAGCTCAGGAACCCGCCACACAGCTGGTCGCGCGCTTCAGGATCGCGGTCTAGCAGGATCGGGCGCGTGCCATGCCCGGCAAGCACGATGGCCGCGGCGCAGCCGGCCGGTCCCGCGCCCAGAATCAGCGGAGGCGTTCTACGCACAGCCGGAACGGGAACCATCGCTCGACGCTCGCCTCGCGGATACCGGACTCGGCGAGCAAGGCATGCCAGTCGGCGGGCCGGAAGCTGCGTGCGATCGAGGTATGGCCGTCAGTACGCACGATCGGGTGCCAACCCATCGCCGAAGCCAGCAGCGGCCAGGCGGTGTAGGCGAAACCGTGACGGTGCAGGTCGTTGACGAACCAGCCGGTCATCGCTTCGGCTTCCATGAAGCGCAGAAACGCGACGAGCTGCGCCTTGCTCATGTGATGCGCGACCAGGCTCGAGATCACGCAGTCGAAACCTTTGCCGGCGAGGTCGGCATAATCGCCGGAAAGGTATCGGATCGGCGCGCCGGGTGAAGGCTTGGCCTCGGCTGCGGCCAGGCTGCGCGGGTTGAGGTCGATGCCGGTCAATTCCGCCGCGATGCCGCGCCGCCGGGCCCAGGCCGCGACCGCTCGCAGCATGTCACCGTCGCCGAAGCCGACGTCGAGCAGGCTGAAGCTCGGCCGGTCGCCCACCGCGCGTTTGAGGAACCTCAGCGTAGGGCGATGGGCGAGAGTGATGCGGTTGACCTTGGCCAGGTCCGCCAGCACGGTGTGAAACGTTTCGGCACCGAGCGCCGGATCGTCCATCAACTCGTCGGCCTGGCGCCGCTCAGCCAGCATCGGTCCAGCCGAAGCGCAACCCCTCCATCGCCAGCCCCGGGCCGAAGGCGAGCGCGATCCCAGTCGCTGGCTGCTCCCGCATCAATCGTTCGAGAACGAACAGCACGGTGGCGGAGGACATATTGCCGTAGTTCTGCAGAACCTCGCGCGAGGCAGCCACCTTCTCGGGCGGTAACCCAAGTCCGCGTTCGACCGCATCGACGATGGATTTCCCGCCCGGGTGAACAGCCCAGGCGTCGATCGAATCGATTGGTTTGCCCCCCGTGACCGCTTTCGCGACTTCCGCCTGGCCCAGCGCATCGGCCAACCGGCCAGGCACCTCGCCCGACAGCTCCATCGCAAAGCCGGTGTCGCCAATCGTCCATGTAATCAGCTCGTGGCTGTCCTCCAGCGTCATCGACAGGCCCTCGGCCAGCGCGAGGCCTGCGCCGTCGGCGGTGACCAGCGCGGCAGCAGCGCCGTCGGCGAACTGGCCCATCGCGAGCAGGCTTTCGAGGCCGTCGGTTGGCTGGAGATGTAGCGTGCACAGCTCGACCGAGACCACCAGCACGCGCGCGTCGGGATCGGAGCGAACGATGTGGGCCGCGGTTCGCAGCGCGGTCACGCCGGCATAGCAACCCATGAATCCGATCACCACGCGTTCGACTGTCGCGGCGAGGCTCAGCCTCCTGGCGATCACCTGGTCGAGTCCGGGCGCGGTGAAGCCGGTGCAACTGGCGACGACCATGTGCGTTATTCCGCTCAGGTCCCCGAGCCGACCGATTGCAGCGAGCGCGAGTTCCGGCGCCTCGCGCGCATAGACGGCCATGCGGGCGTAAGTACTCGGGGCCTCAGGGACGTCGTAGAAGCTGCCTTCCGGCTGGAAGGTGTCGCCCTCGGACAGGACGGTGAAGCGCTTCCCGATGCCCGAGCGCTGCATCATCCGCTGCAGCAGTCCAGCTTCGCGACGCCCTTCGAGCTGACGCATTGCCCAGGCGTAGTAGGTCGCGTCGCATTCGCTCGTGGGCACAGCGGTAGCGATGGCATTGATGCGCGGTTGAGGGATTGGCACGGTCATTGAACGGTCGACAGCCACAGAAGTGCCTCGCGGCGGCTCATGATCCGTTGTGGCCGCGCACCGCCGGAAGGTTCAGTCGGGTCCGGCGAGGCGGTTTGCACCAGCGGCCAATACGCAAAAGGCGCCGCTGGTGCGACGCCTTTCGAGCCTTAGGAACCGGGCCTCACGAATGGTGGGCGTAGGAAGGATTGAACTTCCGACCCCTGCGATGTCAACACAGTGCTCTACCACTGAGCTATACGCCCGTCCCATTCGGGAGCTGCCGGTCCGATCTGAGGATCGGCAGGCGCGCCATCTAGCGTCGGCCTGCCGCGATGACAAGGGGGGCGGGGAGCGGATCCTTAAGGCCGAAACTGCGCTTCGGTCTTCGCGTCCTCGAAGATGCGTTCGACCTCGAGCACCAGGTCCTTCAGGTGGAAGGGCTTCGACAGCATTTTCGCGCGGGGAGCCTCGCGGCTGGCCTTGAGCGTCACCGCCGCAAAGCCGGTGATGAACATCACGCGCGTGCGTGGGCTGATTTCGGCGCAGCGTTGAGCCAGCTCGATCCCGTCCATCTCCGGCATCACGATGTCGGACAGCAACAGATCGTAATCGACGTCGCGAAGCAGCGGCAGCGCCTCGGTCCCGCGATCGACTGCGTCGACCTGATAGCCGGCCTGCTCCAGCGCACGCACCAAGTAGGTGCGCATCGCCGTGTCGTCTTCGGCCAGCAGGATACGGATCATTGTGCCCCCAGATACGTGTCAGTTGCGAGCGAACCTCATACTCCTTCGGAGTTTAAGAATCTCATAGATTATCAGCGGTGGCCAGCTTTGACACAGGTTGGAAAGCGGGCCAGCTTGGGTGCATGGCGGACGAGGGATCGACACGACGCGATTCGCGCAAGGCTTGCGGCGGAATCATTCCCGGTACGGCAGGGCAGCCAGCATTTACGCTGGCGCTGCGTGAGCCCGCGCCGGTACCGATCCTGATCGCCGTGCCGCACGCCGGCCGGGTGTACCCGCCTGCGTTGACCGCGCTGATGCGAAATCAGGCCGCGGCCAGCCTGAGGCTCGAGGACCGCTTCGCCGATCTCGTGGCCGAAGCGGTGGCGCGAGAAACCGGCGCAGGATTGCTCGTCGCTCACGCGCCGCGCGCGATGATCGACCTCAACCGCGCGCCCGACGATGTCGACTGGGACATGGTAACGGGCGGCGCGCCCGAGCCGCGCGGGCGCCTCGGCGCCGGCCGGCGCGCCCGGAGCGGGCTGGGATTGGTACCGCGGCGCCTGCCGGGCCTTGGCGAATTGTGGAAGCGGCGCATGACCGCGGAGGAGCTCGCCACGCGCGTCGAGCAGGTGCATAGGCCTTACCATGCCGCGCTCGCCGGCGGCATCGAGGCGATGCGCGACCGCTGGGGCGCGGCCTTGCTGATCGACCTGCACTCGATGCCGCCGCTTGGCCCGAAGCGCGGCGCGGATGCGGCGCCCGACTTCGTGATTGGCGATCGCTTCGGTGCCTCGTGCGACAGAACGCTAAGCGCCGCGGCATTCGAACATTTCGCGCAAGCTGGGCGCCGTGTCGCGCACAACCGGCCTTACGCGGGCGGTTATGTGCTCGACCGGCACGCCGCCCCGGCGCGCGGCCTCCATGCGCTGCAGATCGAGATTTGCCGTTCGTCATATCTCGATGCCCGCTTGCAGGAGCCAGGAGCCGGCCTCTCGGCCGTCGCGCGACTCGTGGCCGGGTTGGTGCGGCGGCTGGCGGTGGAGCTCGCTGCCGGCCGCAGGCTGCCGCAAGCCGCCGAATAGGAACCCGACGCGCTCCGCTAACGCCGAGCCTGGGGCAGCCAGCGCAGCAGGAATACACATGAAAAAACCACCTCGTGCATGAAGCACGAGGTGGCCAAGGTTCAGGGAGGAGGTGCGGCAAAGCGCACCTATCCAGCCGGGCCATGAGGGAAGCGCCGACCGGACGTGCTTAATGTAGTCTCAAATCCCCACTCTTCAAGGGGGTGGCGGATCGCACGTATTCGATCCACCTTTCGCCTGGAACGCTTCCCTAGAGTCTGTCCTGTTAAGATTGAACCGGCAAAGCCCTCCCCCGTTCGGGGGGAGGGTTGGGTGGGGGTATCCGAGCTATCGTCGACGCGAGGCCTGAAAGCC
>CBHCZH010000188.1:0-5892 GCA_965977975.1 uncultured bacterium | reverse complement strand
CGGGGTAGTTGGGCACGCCTTCGAACATCAGCGTCGTGCCGCCGTTGATGAGCGGGGCGTAGACCACGTAGCTGTGCCCCGTGACCCAGCCGATATCGGCCGCGCACCAGAAGATCTGCCCGGGCCGGTAATCGAACGTGTATTCGTGGGTCATGCTGACCCACACCGCGTAGCCGCCGGTGGTGTGGAGCACGCCCTTGGGCTTGCCGGTGCTGCCGCTGGTGTAGAGGATGAACAGCGGGTCCTCGGCGTTCATTTCCTGCGGCGGGCATTCGGCGGACTGGGCGGCGACGGCTTCGGCCCAGTCGAGGTCGCGGCCGGCGACCATCGGGACCTCGGCGCCGGTGTGCCTGAGCACGATGACGCGGCGGACTTTGCCATGGCTGGCGAGCGCGGCGTCGACATTGGCCTTGAGCGGGATGCGCTTGCCGCCGCGCAGGCCTTCGTCGGCGGTGATGACGAGGTCGCTGTCGCAATCGACGATGCGGCTGCCGAGCGCCTCGGGGCTGAAGCCGGCGAAGACGATCGAATGGATCGCGCCGATCCGGGCGCAGGCGAGCATCGCAACGGCGGCCTCAGGCACCATCGGCAGGTAGATCGTGACCCGGTCGCCGCGCTTGACGCGTTCGGCTTTGAGCAGGTTGGCGAACTTGCCGACCTGCTCGTGCAGCTCGCGGTAGGTGAGCGTGCGCACCGCCGCCGAGGGGTCGTCGGGTTCCCAGACGATCGCGGTTTGCTCGCCGCGGGTCGCGAGGTGCCGGTCGAGGCAGTTGGCGGCGAGGTTGAGCGTGCCGTCCTCGAACCAGCGGATGCGGAAGTCGGCCTCGTCGAAGCTGGTGTCCTTGATCTTGCTGAACGGCTTGATCCAGTCGATCCGCCGCGCTTCCTCTCGCCAGAAGCCGTCCGGGTCCTCGACCGAGTGGCGATATTTGTCCGCATAGGCGGCAGCGTCGATCAGGGCCTCCCGCGTCCAGGAGTCAGGGACTGGGTGACCGCTGATCGACATTCTCCGCCTACGGGGCCAGCGGGCCCTCAGAGGCCCACCACACCCGCCAGTCCGCCGATGTCCTTGATCTCGTGCGTCGCGTAGTTCGGCATCAGCGACGGCTCGTGGCCGCGATTGACGAACACCCGCGCTCCGTAACCCATGTCGCGGGCGGACATGTGGTCGTAGCGGAAGCTGGACGAGACGTGCATCGCCTCCTCGGGCGCGCAGCCGAGCTGGTCGAACGCGTACTCGAACGCCTGGAGCCGCGGCTTGTAGGCATTCGCTTGCTGAGCAGTGAAGATATGGGCGAACGGCGCGCCGAGCTTCTCGACGTTCTGGTGGATTTGCTCGTTCATCGCGTTCGACAGGATCACGAGCGGAATCTCGTGCGCGACTTTCTGCAACCCTGCGGGAACGTCCGGATGCGGGCCCCACGTCGGAACGGCGTGATAGAACTTCAGCCCTTCCTCTTCGTTGTATTCCAGGCCCCACTTGCGGCAGAGCCGCTCGATGGAATTGCAGAGCACCTCGCTGTACGGCTTCCAGTCGCCGAGCACCTCATCGAGCCGATACGCAGCGAAATCGGCGATGAAGGCGTCCATCTGCTCAGGCCGAATGCGATCGGCGAACAGCTCGCGGGCGACTGGGCCCATCTGGAAGTTCGTCAGCGTGCCGTAGCAGTCGAAGGTGATGAACTTTGGCCTGAACTGTTCCATAAAATCTCGCTCCCGACAAAATCCGGACGGGCGAACGATGCCCCGGTTGACCAGCAGAATATCCCGCCGCTCACCTAGTTTATGCCATTTGCCGCCACGTGAGGGCCTGCTCATGCCGAATTGAAGGGGGCGGCGAGCCAAATGCGCTCTTTTCCCCCCGCAGCTTAATGTGCCGCCGAAATGCCGCCTCTTATCCCACGGTCAGAACCAAGCCCTGACGCCAGCCAGGAACGAGAATCGATTCGGGTCGTCGCCCAAGGCGCGCGCGCGATCGGCGGTTTCGCCCAGCTCTGCTGTATATTCGACGCCCAGGTACGGCGCGAACCGCGGCAGCGCCTGATAGCGCAGTCTCAGGCCCACCTCGACTTCGGTCAGGCCGGCGCCCAATCGACGGTCGGGAATATCCTGCGCCGCGAACGAGAGTTCGGCCCGTGGCTGGAGGATCAGACGCTGGGTGATCCGCACGTCGTGCTCGGCTTCGACAGAAGCGGTGAGATCGCCTTCGTCCGAAAGGAACGCGGCCGCGTCCAGCTCTATCCAATATGGCGCAAGACCCTGAACGCCGACCACCAGGTGGCCACGGTCGTCGCCAGGTCCCGCATCGTACCTCACGCCGGTCTGCAAGTCGAACCACGGGCTGATCGCGTGGCTCCAGAGCGCCTGCACCTCGGCGCCCTCGAAACCGCCCTGGAACGCGCCCTCGCCTTCGAAGTTCACCATCAGCTTGTCGATATCGCCGCCATACCAGGCCTGACCGTCGACGAGGTAGCTATCCTCGCCCTCGCCAAGCCGTGCCTCGAGGCGTTCGATCAGGACGAGGTAAGCCTTCGCGCCGCCGTGCATCTTCAGCTCGGCACGCCGTGCAAGGGCCATCGCGCCTTCGCCGAATATTGCGTCGGCGGCGTATTCTGGACCGTCGAACGCTTCGGGGGGAGGACCGGCAACCGCCGGCGTTCCGTCCGCGGACGGAGAGGCAGATGTGGCAGCGTGGCCGGCGTGCGGGTCATCCTCAAGCTCTGGAGCCGCCGCTGGCATTACATGGCCGGCGTGCGGGTTCGCTTCGGGCTCGCCTTCTTGTGCCGGCATGACATGGCCGGCGTGTGGATCGGCCTCCGCCGCTGATTGGCCATGGGCCGAGTGGTCGGTGGCGTCCGGTTCCTGCAAGACCTGCCCATCGCTCTCCTGTGTTGCATCCGAGCCATGATCGTGATGGCCTTCATGATCCTGGGCCAGTGCCGTACCCGGCGCGATCGCTGCGGCGGCCGCGAGGAGGAGGACAAGGCGCATCGTCATGCCCCATCTCCTTCCAAAGGCCGGATCTTGACGACGCGCATCATCCCCGCGTGCATGTGGTAGAGCAGATGGCAATGGAACGCCCAGTCGCCGGGAGCGTCCGCCGTCAGGTCGAGGTCCACATATCCCCCCGGGAGGATCCTGACCGTGTGCTTACGCGGCTGATGCGCGCCGTGGCCGTTGACGATCTCGAAGAAATGACCGTGCAGGTGCATCGGATGGGTCATCATCGTGTCGTTGATCAGCCGCAGCCGGACGCGCTCGTCGCGGGCGAACCGATAGGGCTCGGGGTTCTCGGACAGCTTCTGGCCGTCCATCGACCACATGAAACGCTCCATGTTGCCGGTGAGGTGGATCTCGATCATGCGGGACGGCTCTCGCATGTCCTTTCGCGGGCTCAGCGAGGCGAGGTCACGGTAAGTCAGCACCCGGTGTCCGACATCGTCGAGGCCCACGCCCGGATCGCCGACCCGATCTGCCGGCATCGGTGCGATCATGTCGACGCCCGGGCCGACCGGGAAATCGACCTTTGCCTCGTCGCGCATGTCCATTGCGGCCATGCCCGCCGAAGTCTCGGCCGCCGCTGACGGGGTGGTGTGGCCCATGGCGGCATGGTCCATCCCGGAATGATCCATGATCGAATGATCCACCGCTTCTCCAGTGGATTGTTCCGGTTCGACTCCAGCGCTGTGCGAGCCATGGTCCATGCCCATGTCCTTCATGCCCAGCGTGGGCCGCTCGCGCAGCGGCGGCACCTCGGCGCGCATCCCGGCCCGCGGCGCCAGCGTCGCGACCGCCATGCCGGAGCGGTCAGTGGTCTCGGCGACGAAGGCATAGGCGCGATCGGCCGGCTCGACGATGACGTCGTAGGTCTCGGCATTGCCGATCTGCAGCTCGTCCACCTCGACGGGTCGCACTGCAATTCCGTCGGCCGCGACCACGGACATCGGCAGTCCGGGGATGCGCAGGTTGAAGGTGGTCTGGGTCGCCGCGTTGATGATCCGCAGCCGCACCCGCTCGCCTGGCCGGAACAGCCCGGTCCAGTTCTCCTGCGGGCTGTGGCCGTTGATCAGGAACTGATAGGCGGCCGCGGTCACGTCGGAGATGTCGGTCGGGTCCATCCGCATGCGGGCGAACATCTCGCGATCTTCCGCCGTAAGCGCACTGGCCCTGTCGGCCAGTGTCAGCTTCTGCCGGTTGAAGAAGCCGCCCTCCTGCTTGAGCCGGAGGAACAGAGTGTGCGGGTGCATGAACGTCCAGTCGGAGAGCACGATCACGTGCTCGCGGTCCGATACGATCGGGTCCGGCTCCGCGGGATCGATAATGATCGGGCCGTAGTGTCCGAGCTGCTCCTGCAGCCCGCTGTGGCTGTGGTACCAGTACGTGCCCGAGTGGATCAGCGGGAACTCGTAGACGAAAGTCGAACGCGGCTTGATGCCGGGAAAGCTGACGCCCGGCACGCCGTCCATCGCGAACGGCACCAGCAGACCGTGCCAGTGGATCGAGGTGTCTTCGTCCAGGTGGTTGTTGACGGTCAGGCGGACGGCTTCCCCCTCCTTCAGGCGAAGCAGCGGCGCTGGTATCGAACCGTTGATCGTGACGGCATGGCCGAGGCGGCCATCCACGCCGAAGGCGTGATTGGCGATGGTGAGGTCGATGCTGGGGCCGGTCAGCGTGCCGAACCCCTTGGCGGCCGCGCCGTGACTGACGCTTTGCGCCCAGGCGGGCCGCACCGCGGAGACGCCCAGCACAGCTGCCCCGCCGGCGACGAACTTGCGCCGGCTAAGAGATAATGAACCGATCATGGGAATTCCCTTTCCGAGATTCCCGGAAAAGCGCGATCAAAACTGCGCGACATCAAGGGGCGTGCCGGGGTCAAAGCGAGAGAGAGCATACGGACGGGGATCGACGATCGGCGCCGTTCCGGTCGCTATGTCGGCGACCAGATGCCCGGCGCCGGGGCCGATGCCGAACCCATGGCCGCTGAATCCCGCCGCCAGGATGAACCCAGGGACCGAAGGAACCTCGCCGATCACCGGCACTCCGTCGGGCGTGCTGTCGATATATCCCGCCCATGAGCCCGCTGTGGGCGCCGAGGCAAGCGCCGGGACGAGCGCGGCGGCGCGTTTCAGCAGCAGGCGCACGGTCGTGGTGTCCACTTTGGGGTCGAGGATTCTCATGGCTTCCATGGGCGTCGGCCCGTCCAGGCTCCACTTCGACAGGCTTTCATGGCCCGACCGGATTGCTTCCAGCCCGCCCGGCGACAGGCTGCGCCATCGGCGCAGGAACATCGGGATGAATTCGCGCGCGAAGCGGACGAACTGCATCGTCGGATCCACCCGGGCCCGACCGCTGATCGCCAGGGCATGGCAACCGTTGCCGCGGCGTGTCATCGACAATCCCTTGCTATGGAACGCGTCGGGCAGGTCGACCCCTTCTGTCACCAGCGCAACGATCGATTGCCGCACCGACGCCTGGGGAAAGCGGACGTCCAGCTGGTGGCAGAAGCTCGATGCCCAGGCACCGCCCGCCATTATTGCCAGCGGCGTGCGGATCGTGCCTCTTTCGGTGACGACGCCGGTCACCGCGCCGCCCGTGGTCTCTATCCCCCGCGCAGCACAGCCCTGGTGGACGGTGCCGCCGAGCTTCATCAGCGCCTTCGCGACAGCCGGCGCCGCCAGGCCCGGATTGGCAATGCCGTCGCTAGGAGAGAACACGCCGCCCTGCCAATGCCGGCCGGTAAAGCCCGCTCGACGGGTCGCCTCCTCGGCACTCAACATATGCGTCGTGACGCCAACAGTTTTCGCGAATTCGCGCCAGCTTGCCCAGGTTGCGAGTTCCTGCTCGTCGTTGCTCACATAGAACAGGCCGCAGCGCTTGAAGCCCGTCCGCTCG
>CBHCZH010000187.1:0-5932 GCA_965977975.1 uncultured bacterium | reverse complement strand
GTTCGCCTGCGCGTCGGCAACCACGACCTCGAGCCGTACCTTGGGCAGGAAATCGACCACGTACTCGGCGCCGCGATAGAGCTCGGTATGGCCCTTCTGGCGCCCGAAGCCCTTGGCCTCGGTGACCGTGATGCCGGAGACCCCTACCTCGTGCAGCGCTTCCTTCACCTCGTCGAGCTTGAACGGCTTGATGATTGCCTCGATCTTCTTCACGTGACCCCCTGGGGCTTGGTCCGGGCGCGCGCGCGCCGGACGGCTCTCACCATCCCCCGGCACCGTCTTAACAAGAATCGTGCCAAGGCGCTGCGCCGTGGCCTAGACAATCGCGCCGCGGCCGAAAAGGCGGATTCGCGCGGGGCGAAACGCGCGGACCGGAGTGGGGGACGGCTCGCGCGCTGGAAGGCAGGCGAGCTCTGCGCATATTTCAGGCAAGGCCTGCCCGCCATTTGGGCAGTTTGCCGCCTCCGGGCGAAAATCCCGTCCTCCTACCCGCGCGCGGCTAGCCGTTGCATCACCCCCCGCAAGCTCCGCCCATCTGGTCCATCATGCGGGCGTATTCCTCGATTGTCGGGAGTCCCATTTCCTCGCGGAGCTCAGTCAGCCGCGCTTCGTCCTCGAGCGGGCGGAGCTGACGCACCGTGCCCTTACACTCGCCCCACTGCGTGCCGTAACGCTGCTTTCCGGTCAGCTTCAACATGATCCGGTCGTAGAGATAGGCGTAGTTCGACTTTGAGACTTCGCCTTGCGCCACTAGCGGCTCCATCAGGCGAAGCGCGCGGAGCTGGAACACCGGGTCGAAGTCGGCGTGCTGGGTCAACAGCCAGGCCGCGCCCGAGCCCTTTTCGCCGACCTCCGAAATCTTCGGCCAACCGTTCTCCTCCACCCGCGCCTTGAGCCACGCGGTGTTGGCGGCGTCGGTCCGGCTGCCGGCGGCCATGAGCAGCGAGCGCAGCATGGTCAGGCCGTCGGGCGATAGCTCGGGCACGTCCGTCAGCGGCTCGCGGCCCCAACCCAGAGCGAGCCGCAGCATCTGGTCCCCGATCGTGCGCGCGGTCAGCGCCTCGCCGAAGGAAGCCGCGTTACCTATCGCCCTCTCCTGGGCGAGCCGCGCCGCCGCGATATAAGTTTCCGCGACCGGCCGGGCCTCCCGCATCGCGGCTTCGAATTCGGCGAAGGGGCGCCCGTAATCGAACTCCGGCAGGATGGGCGGGCAATGGGAATAGCCTTCCTCGAGCGCTGGCGCCTTGACGCCCAATTCCGCCAGCGCCCTGATCCCCTCTTCGTGCGCGAGCTTGCGGCATTCCGCGCCCCAATCCGTCGCCGCGTCGAGCACCGCTTTCTGTTCCGGCGTCGCGTCGGGAAACATGCCTCGCGCCCAGCCGTAATCGCCGGGCTCAAAGCGGCCGTCCTTGACGTATGCCGCGAGCTCCGGCGGCGGGGGCGGGGGCTCCGCGGCTCCGCACAAGGCCAGCGCGGCCGATGCCGCGAATATCACGCGAGTCATCGCCATCTTCATCCCCCTACTCCCCAATGAGACGGTGGCATTCTGCGCAGCCGCCGTTCGGTTGGCAAGCAAGGCGCGCCCCACGCCGTCGCAAAAAGAACTTTCCTACACACCCCTACTTGAGGTTCATCCTGCCGGATGACGCCCGATTCGCCGCCTCCCACCCGCCGCGCGCGCCGCATGCCGCGCGTGCCCGCGTTCTATCCGGTCCCCACCCGCTCGCGGCGCGACGGGTGGACCGCGCAGCGTCAGACCGACTTCCTCGGCTATCTGGCCGAAACCGGCTCGGTGATGGGCGCCTGCGAGGCGGTCGGGATGAGCCGTAAGAGCGCTTACGCGCTGCGCGTCCGGCCGGGCGCCGAGAGCTTCGCCGCGGCCTGGGACGCGGCGCTCGGCGGGCCGGTGCGGAAGGTAACAGTGCATGACCTCGAATTCCTCGCCCACCACGGCCTGATCCGCCCGGTCATGTTCCGCGGGCGCTATCGCGGCGCCTCGCGGAAGGTCGACGTTTCCGCGATTCTGCGTCTGGCGCGCCGGCTCGACCGCGCCGCTCCGGAGAAGTGGTGAAAGCGTGCGGAAGGTAACACCTCGCACCCCCTTGTGGTGTCAGAGTCGAAGCCCCGCGGTCTCGTCCAGCCCCGCCATCAGGTTGAGCGACTGCACGGCCGCGCCGCTGGCGCCCTTGCCGAGGTTGTCGAGCACCGCGACCAGCCGCGCCTGGCTGCCGTCGGCCGAAGCGAATACAAACAGGTCCATGGCGTCGTTGGCTGCAAACGAGCGGCGCAGCAGCAGCTCGCCTTCCGCTTCGCAGCCCATCCTGACCACCTTGCTGCCCCCGTAGAACGCGGCGAGCCAGTCGTGCATCGCCTGCGGGGTGCCGGCGCCTTGCATCCCGACGAGGGGCAGCGGCACTTCGACAATCATTCCGCGGTGGGCGGCGATAACCGCCGGGCTGAACAGCGGGGGCATGGTGAGCCCGCAACGCTGCTGCATCTCGGGCACGTGCTTGTGCCCGAGCGCGAGCGCATAGCCGCGCCAAATGATGTCGGTGTCGTCCTCGAAGCGCGCGATCAGCGACTTGCCTCCGCCCGAATATCCGGAGACCGCGTTGCAGGTGTACGGCCAGTCGGCAGGTAGCAACCCGGCGCGCACCAGCGGCGCCACAAGGCCGATGAATCCGGTCGGATAGCAGCCGGGATTCGATACCCGATGCGCCTCGGCGACGGCGCTGTGCCCGCTGATCTCGGGAAAGCCGTAGACCCATCCCGGGGCGACGCGATGCGCGGTCGAGGCGTCGATCACTCGCGTGCGGCTGGCCGGATCGATCAGCGCCACCGCCTCGCGCGCGGCCTCGTCGGGCAGACACAGAATCGCGAAGTCGGCCTCGTTGAGCGCCTCGCGGCGCGCCGCGGGGTCCTTGCGGCGCGCCTCGTCGAGCGTGACGAGCGCGAACTCGCTGCGCCCGGCGAGCCGATCGGCGATCTCGAGCCCTGTGGTCCCCGCGGCGCCGTCGATGAAGACGGTATGAGTCAAGGCAGCACCTCCAGCCGGTCGACCGGAACGTAGCCCACCGGGCCGTCGAGCGAGAGGCAGCCCCAGGCCCAGCCGCCCGTCACTTCGAGCACTTCGAAGCTGTCGCCTTCCATCAACGTGCACAACTCCAGAGCGCCCTCTCCGGTCCCCGACATCAGCCGCGCACCGCCGGGCATCACACTGCGCGGCTGGGGCACGGCGTAGTGCGGCACGAAGAATTTCCCGGCGAGGCCGATATGTGCCAGATCGCCGCGCAACGGCGTACGCCCCGGCTCCGCCTTAGGTTGCGGGCCTGCGAGCGCGTAGACATTGCGCGATCTGGTTTCGCCCGTGCCATGCATGGGTGGCCGTTAGGGTCTGTGTCCGCTACTGGCAAGCCGCTCAGCCGAACCGCGCCCGCAGCATGTGCCATGCCGCGCGCAGGCCAAGCGCGTCACCGCCCCTCGGCCGGCCTGGCTTGGCGTTCGGACGCCACGCGAAAGTATCGAAATGCGCCCAGTCGATCCCCTCTCCGACGAACTTGTCGAGGAACAGCGCCGCCACGCTGGCTCCTGCGAAGGCGTTGGTGTGCGCGTTGTTGGTGTCGGCCACATCCGACTTGAGCCATTCGGCGTAAGCCCCGTGCAGCGGCAGGCGCCAGCACGGATCGTCGTGCGCCCTGCCCGCGGCAAGCAGCGCATCGGCGGTCTCGTCGCGGCGGGCGAACAGCGCCGGCAAATCGGGTCCGACGGCAACTCGGGCGGCACCGGTCAGGGTGGCGAAGTCGATCACCAGTTCCGGGTCCTCCTCGCTCGCCCGCGTCAGCGCGTCGCCCAGGATCAGGCGGCCTTCGGCATCGGTGTTGCCGATCTCGACAGTCAGTCCCTTGCGGCTCTTGAGCACGTCGCCGGGACGGAAGGCATTGCTTGCGATCGCGTTCTCGACCGCCGGCACCAGGCAATGGAGCCGCACCTTGAGCCCCGAGCCCATCACCAGCCCGGCAAGCGCCAGCGCGTGCGCGGCGCCGCCCATGTCCTTCTTCATCAGCAGCATGCCGCTCGCCGGCTTGATGTCGAGCCCGCCCGAGTCGAAGCAGACCCCCTTGCCGACGATGGCGACGACGGGCGCCTTTTCTTCACCCCAGGTCAGGTGCAGCAGCCGCGGCGCGTGGCTGCGCGCCGCGGCGCGGCCGACCGCGTGAATCATCGGGTATTCGCGTTCGAGCGCCTCGCCTTTGGACACGGTGAGCTTGGCACCGTGCAGCTTGACGAGCTTCTCGGCCTCGGCCTCGAGCTCGGCCGGACCCATGTCCTCGGCCGGGGTGTTGACGAGGTCGCGCACCAGCGCGACGGCGCGGGCCTCGGCCAGCGCCGGTTCGATCGCCTTGACGTCCTTGGTCAGGAGAACGCGCGGCCCTTCCGGTTCCTTCTCTTTCTTATAGCGGGCGAAGCGGTACTGCGCGGTCTGCCAGCCGTGCAGCGCGGGCCCTGGTTCGCCGTCGGCGAGGCGATAAGTGCCGGCGGGCAGCTCGGCCGCCAGCTTGGCCATGCACCAGCTCGACAGGCTGGCGGGATCCTTGACACCGCCTACCGCGAACCAGCCTTCACCATCGGGCACGATGCCGACCTGATAACCGCTGCCCGTGAATTTCTGCCCGGCGAGCGCCGCGCGCTGCGGGCCGCTTAGTCCTTTGGCGAACGCGTCGAAGCCGTCTTTGTTGACGAGCCGGATCGCGATCGCCGCTTGCCCTTTGTCGGGCCGGATCAGTTCCTCTTTCATGGATTTGCCGCTTGCCCGTTCGCGCGCGTTTTGGGAAGGCAGAGCCGATGAAGCGCTGGGTTTCAGTATTCGCGCTGGTAGCGGTCGCCGCCTGCAACGGGGAGGCCGATCCCGATCCCGTTCCCACGACGACGGCGGTTCCGACACCGACCGCGACGGCAAGCGCCACCGCGAGCAGCAACGGCGCCCGCTCGGTCGCTGAGGAGACCGATGACTTCCTGTTCGAATATTCTTACCCTGCAGAAGCCGGGCGTATACCCGAACTCGCCTCGCTGCTGGATATCCAGCTCGCGGAACAGCGCGAGGATTTGGCGGGCGAGTCGGTTGAGGCGCGGCGCACAGCGCGTCAAAATGGCTTCCCTTACAACAAACTCAGTTACACTGCCGAATGGAAGGTCGTCACCGACCTGCCTGACTGGCTCAGCTTGTCGGCCGAGATTTCCACTTACATGGGCGGCGCGCACGGTAATTTTACGATCGATTCCCTAGTTTGGGACAAGAAGGCCGAGCAGGCCATGGACGCGAAGTGGCTATTCACATCCACGGCCGCGCTCGAGAAGGCATTTGGCGCCAGGTATTGCGACGGCCTCAACCTTGAGCGCGACAGACGTCGTGATCCGGAGATCAAGGAAGAGGGCGGGCTGGATAGCTTCACCGATTGTCCCGGGATCGATGATCTGGAGGTACTTGTGGGCTCGTCTAATGGACGCACCTTTAATCGACTGACGATCTATGCCGCGCCGTACATCGCTGGACCATACGTTGAGGGTGCCTACGAAGTCGATATCAACGTCGACCGTGCGATCCTGGCCGCTGTGAAGCCTGAGTACCGCGAGGCCTTCAGCGCTCGCAATTGAGCGCCCCAGCGCCTACATCGGCTCGATGACCGAATACCAGCACGTCACCGCCGACAAGTCCGTCTACCGCGACGGCACGATCAAGCTCCACGGGCCCGACGGGTTCGAAGGCATGCGGAAGGCCGGCCGCCTCGCCGCCGAAATCCTCGACGAGATGGCCACCCTGGTCCGCCCTGGCATCTCTACCGAGGAGATCGACCGCGTCGTGCGCGAGATGACGCTCGACGGCGGCGCGGTGCCCGCGACGCTCGGCTATCGCGGCTACGCTCATTCCTGCTGC
>CBHCZH010000186.1:0-5969 GCA_965977975.1 uncultured bacterium | reverse complement strand
GTCACCAGATCCGCACCCTCTGCTCCGGCGGCAGATAGAGCTCGTCGTCCTCTTCGACATCGAACGCGTCGTACCAGGCGTCGAGGTTGCGCACGGTCAGCGCGCGGAAGTTGCCTGGGGCGTGGCCGTCGGTGGCTATGCGCTGACGCAGCGCAGCTTCGCGATACTTGCTCGCCCAGGCTTGCGCATAGGCAATGAAGAAGCGCTGATCCCCGGTGAAGCCGTCGATCACCGGGGCTTCTTCCCCGTCGAGTGAGGCGCGGTAAGCGTCGTAGGCGGCAGCCAATCCGGCGAGATCCGCAATGTTCTCCCCGAGTGTCAGCTCCCCCTTCACATTGAGGCCGGGGAGTGCCTCGTACATGTCATACTGGTCCGACAGCGCCTTTCCGTTGCGCTGGAACACCTGGAGATCCGCGTCGGTCCACCAGTTGCGCATCAACCCGTTGCGATCGAATGCAGCGCCGGCGTCGTCAAAGCTGTGGCTGATCTCATGCCCGATCACCGCGCCGATCGCGCCGTAATTGAACGCCGGGTCCGCCGCGGGGTCGTAGAACGGGCGCTGCAGGATCGCGGCCGGGAAATTCATCGCGTTCTGCACCGGCAGGTTGACCGCGTTGACCAGCTGCGCATTCATCCACCATTCGCGGCGGTCGAGCGGCTTGCCGATCTTGGCGAGCTGCTGGCGGTAGCGCAGCTGCTCGGCCGCCTGCTTGTTGGCGTAGGCGGCGTCGGGCGAAATCTCGAGGGCCGAATAGTCGGTCCAGGTGTCGGGATAGCCGACGCCGACTTCCATCCCCTCGGCCTTGGCGATCGCTTCTTCCTTCGTCTCCGGTGCCATCCAGTCGAGCGCTTCGATACGCTTCGCGAACGCGGCCTTGATGTTGCCGACCATCGCTTCGACCGACGTTTTCGCCGAAGCGGGGAAGAATCGTTCGGTGTAGAGCTTGCCGAGCGCGTCGCCGATATGGGCGTCGACAGCGTCGAGCGCGCGCTTGGCGCGCGGGCGCTGCTCTTCAGCACCCGTCAGCTGGGTGCCGTTGAAGGCGAACGAGAGATTGTCGATCCGGCTCGGCAGCACCGAAGCGTTCTTGTTGATCTGGTGGAAGGTCAACCAGTCCTTCCAGCTTTCAAGCGGCTCGGATTCGACCAGCGAAGCGAGCTTGGGAATCGAGCCGGCATGGAAGGCGTTGAACTTTTCCTGGTTGCCGAGCTGCGCGGCCTCGAAGAACTCGTCCCAATCGAGACCGGGCGCCTTTTCGGCGAAATCCTCCGGCGTCCAGATCTCCTTGGCCTTCGACCAGTCGTCGCTTTCCTCGCGCGTGGCGTGGGCGCGGGCGATCTTGAGCTCGAGGTCCCAGATGCGTTGCGCCTTGGCGCCAGCATCGTCGATACCGGCCGCCTCGAGCACGTCCTCGATATACTGGCGATATGCGGCCTGGTGCTCGCGCATGTCGGGCGCGGCGGAGAGATAGTACTCACGTTCGGGCATGCCGAGACCGCCTTGCAGCAGGTAAGGCATGACCTCACGCTCGGCGAGCGCCTGGGTCACGAACACGCCGAACAGGTTCTCGGTGGTCATGTCGGTAGCATTGAGCGGGTCGACGTCGGCGCGCATCGAACTGCCGAGCGCGCGGGCGAGCTGCGTCTTGTCGCGAATATTGGCGATGCGCCGCAGGTCGGCCTGGATCGGCTGCATGCCGAGCCGGTCGATCGTCGCGGTGTCGAGGAACGCGTCGTAGTAGGCTTTGACCCGCGCAGCATCGCTGCCAGCCTCAGGCTCGGATTCCTCGAGGTCAGCGATCAGCGTTTCGAGATTCCGCTCGGTCTGCTGGTCGGCGATCCAGAAGCCGCCGACGTTCGAGCGGTCTGCCGGAATCTCGGTCGTTTCCATCCACTTGCCGTTGGCATAGGCGTAGAAATCGTCGCCCGGCTCGATCGAAGTGTCCATCGATGCGAGCAGGATGCCGATTTCAGTACCCGGAGTGGCCTCGGCAGCGGGTTGTTCGCCCTGTTTGCAGGCCACGGGGCCGAGCGTGGCGGCGGCGATGCCGAGCAACAGCGCGGGAATGAAGCGTGATTTCATGGGTTGTCCCCTCCGGCGCGCCCGGATTGCCGGCGCGGTTGGTTTCGGATGGAACCGCATAGGCCGCGCCCCACCGCGCGGCAATAAACGCCGGTCGAACGCGATGGGTCCTTGGTCGAGGACTCTCGCCGCGGAGATGCATAGCCCCCTCCGCCGCCCCGCGTTGCGCGTCGGCACCTCCCCCGTAAACGGGGGAGGATCGTGTCAGGAAATCCTCCCCTGTTTATGGGGGAGGTGTCCGCGAAGCGGACGGAGGGGGCCTCAGCGGCCGAAGCAGCCCCGGCCGGCATAAACCGCCGCGTCGCCCAGCTCTTCCTCGATGCGGATCAGCTGGTTGTACTTGGCGAGACGATCGGATCGGGCGAGCGAGCCGGTCTTGATCTGGCCGCAGTTGGTGGCGACCGCAAGGTCGGCGATGGTCGCGTCCTCGGTTTCGCCCGAGCGGTGGCTCATCACCGCGGTGTAGCCGGCGCGGTTGGCAATCGAGACGGCTTCGAGCGTCTCGGTCAGTGTGCCGATCTGGTTGACCTTGACCAGCAGCGAGTTGGCGAGGCCTTTCTCGATCCCCATGCGCAGGCGTGCGGGATTGGTCACGAACAGATCGTCGCCGACCAGCTGGACGCGATCCCCGACCTTGTCGGTGAGCGCCTTCCAGCCTTCGAAGTCGTCTTCGCTCATGCCGTCTTCGATCGAGCGGATCGGGTAGGCATCGCACAAGTCGGCGAGATAATCGGCCATCATCAGCGGCGAGAGGCTCAGCCCTTCCCCGCTGATCTCGTAGCTGCCGTCCCTGAAGAACTCGGTCGCGGCGCAATCGAGCGCGAGGACTACGTCTTCACCCGCCTTGAACCCGGCCTTGTCGATCGAGGCCATGATGAAGTCGAGCGCATCGCGCGTGCTGGCGAGGTTGGGCGCGAAGCCGCCTTCGTCGCCCACTGCGGTGGCGAGGCCTTTCTCGTGGAGGCCCTTCTTCAACGTGTGGAAGATCTCCGAACCCCAACGCACCGCCTCGGCCAGGCTCGGTGCGCCGACCGGCATGACCATGAATTCCTGAAAATCGATCGGATTGTCGGCGTGCTCGCCGCCGTTGATGATGTTCATCATCGGCACCGGCAAGACGTGCGCCGAGACACCGCCCACATAGGCGTAGAGCGGTAGTCCGCGCGCGCTCGCCGCGGCCTTGGCCACCGCCAGGCTGACGCCGAGGATCGCATTGGCGCCGAGCCGGCCCTTGTTCGCGGTGCCATCGAGGGCGAGCATCGCGAGGTCGATCGTGCGCTGGTCCTCGGCATCGGTGCCGAGCAGTCGGTCGGCGATCTCGCCGTTGACCGCCGAGACAGCCTTCGAAACGCCCTTGCCGAGATAACGGCCCTTGTCGCCGTCGCGCAGCTCGACCGCCTCGTGCGCGCCGGTCGAGGCGCCCGACGGCACGGCCGCGCGCCCGAAGCTGCCGTCTTCCAGGAGGACATCGACCTCGACTGTCGGGTTACCCCGTGAATCGAGTATTTCCCGTCCGTGGATAGAGATGATAGCAGTCATTCGGGCGCTCCGAAGTGATGGGTGTTGTAATCAGGCAAGACACCCCCATGTCGGGGTTGCCGGGGCCTCCTATGCGGCGGAACCGAGCGGTGCAAGCCGCGTTGGTTTCGCGAGCGATGAGGGGCCTGATTTGATCGGTTCGGGCAACTGGAAAGGGATATCATGGCTGAAACTGCCGCCAAGACCACCAAACCGCGCAAGACCGCGGCCAAGCCAGCCGGTACGCGTGCCGTTGCCGTCAAGAACGGCGGCAGCGCCGCCACCCGCTCGACCCGAGACGAAGCCAAGTCGCGTTTCAACGCCGCGCTCGAGGAAGCGCGCGCGGGCGCCGCGCTGCTGGGCGCGGAAGCCAAGGAGCGGGTCGGCGTCTATCGCGATCAGGCCCGCACGCGCAGCAGCGACTGGGCCGGCGAGGCGAAGACCAAGGCCGGCGAGCTCGCCGTCCAGGGCAAGAGCAAGGCCAGCGAGGCGCTGACCGGCCTTAGCCGCGTGGTCAACGAGAATGCGCCGACGCTCGACGAGAATCTCGGACCGCGATACGGTGAATATGCCCGCAGCGCCTCGCGCAAGCTCGAGGAGACCGCCCGGCGGCTCGACCAGAAGAGCGTCGAAGAGCTTACCGAGGATGCGCGTGAAATGGTCCGCAAGAGCCCCGCGGCGGCGGTCGGCCTGGCCGCGCTCGCCGGGTTCCTCCTGGCCCGTCTCCTGCGTCGGTGAACCTGCCGGAGGACGTCCGTATCGCCCCGCCCGGACGGGGCGATGACGGTGTGCCCGATATCGAGGAAGAGAAGGCTCCCGGCGCCACCGCCGGAGAGCAGGAATTGCGCTCGCTGCGCGAGGACGTCGAAGCGCTGATCGAGGACGGCAGGACCTACCTCGAGACCGAGCTCGTCTACCAGAAGACCCGCGCCGCTTTCGTCGCCGACCGGGCCAAGGGCACGCTGATGTTCGGCGCGGTGGCGATTCTCCTCGCCTTCCTGGCGCTGATCGGCCTGATCCTGGGCCTGATCCTGGCTCTGACGCCGCTGCTGACCGCCTGGGGTGCAAGCGCTGTGGTCGTGGGCCTGCTCGTCATCGCGGCATTGATCGCCGGACGAGCCGCCGCGCACCGATGGAGCCGGCTGATGCAAGCCATCGACAGCGGACCGGAAGCACCGTGAGCGGTCTCGAGCGAAGGCTCGCCGAGGACAAGGCGCTGCGCGATGCCGCGCTGGGGCTGTTCAAGGCCGACATCGCGCTGGTTCGCGCCGACCTTGCCGAGCGCGGGCTCGGCAGGCGCATCACCGACCGGCTCGGCGAAAGCACGATGGACATGCTCGACGAGGCGGTCGACTACGCCGAAGACAACAAGGGCAAGATTGCGGCCGGGATTGCCGCGGTGGTGCTGTGGTTCGCGCGCGGGCCGATTCTCGATGCGCTGAGCCGGCTCGCCGGCGCGGACGATGACGACGCCGAGCCAGGCCCGGAACCCGCTTGGGCCGCCGGCCGTTCCGACGAGGACCGAACCGTTTCAGGGAGTTGACCCGATGACCGAAGCCAGACGCAAGACACTCAAGGAAAAGGTCGAGGCCGGGCAGGCCCGCAACAAGGCGAAGACCGAGAACACCACGACGATATTCGATCGGGCCGGCGAAGCGGCGATCGAAGCCAAGGATCGGTTCACTGCCTTCGCCAAGGAACACCCGATCGCCACGGTTGCGGGCGGGCTCGCGATCGGCATCCTCGTCAGCGGGCTGTTCAAGCGTTCGCCCACGCGCAAGGTCGCCGGAAAGGCCACCAGGCGAGCCAGCAAGCTGGCCACGATCGGCGCCGAGCTGGCGCTCGCCTATGCCCAGCAGGCGATGGAAGCGGCCAACGAGGCCGGCAAGGCAAGTGCCAGGCGGCTCGACGGGCTCGGCGACGCCGCCCTCAGCGCCGGCAAGGATGCCGCCCATCGTGCGAACGACGCACGCGAGGCGGCCCTCGCCATGACCAGCAAGGCCGGCAGGCGCCTCGGCAAGGCTATTCGCAACCGGATCAACTAGCGAGTGCCAGGTTCGCCATTGCAGCCGGTAGCCAATTCCGTAAGGAGCGGCTGAATCGGGCGAAAGGCGGATCGATGACGAAGCAGTTGCTGCACCTGGTGATGGGCGGCCGGGTTGTTGACCCGCAAGGTGTCGAGTTTCAGGATCTCGAGCAGATCCATATCGTCGGGATCTTCCCCAACTACGCGACCGCCGAAGACGCGTGGCGCGCACACGCCCAGCGCACGGTCGACGATGCTGAGATGAAATACGTGATCGTGCATCTGCACCGGCTGCTCGAGCCGGAGCTGCCAGGCGCTTAGACCCTGTTTCACCCAGTTGGA
>CBHCZH010000185.1:0-5999 GCA_965977975.1 uncultured bacterium | reverse complement strand
GCCCGGGCACTCCCCCCCCCGGGGGGGGGGGGGGCCCCCCCGGTGGGGGGGTGGCGGCCCCCCCTCGGGTGATCGCGACGTTCGAATTCAACCGCCTGTGCCCCTCCACCATGCTGCGCATGGCCCCCTCCCCGTACCGGGGAGGAACTTTATCGCTATTGCGAACTGATAGCAGAAATATCCGCTCGATTCAGTCTTTTGACGGTTGCAATGCGGTCTTCCCCAGCCTAGGGCGGCGCCCATCACGGGCGCCTTTCCGTTGCGGGACGCGGGGAAGGCGCCGGATTGCCGCCTCGAACGCGTCCGCTTCGATTGTAAGGACTCGGCTCACTCCATGGCTCGCAAGAAGATCGCGCTCATCGGCGCCGGCATGATCGGCGGCACCCTTGCTCACCTTGCGGCGATGAAGGAGATGGGCGATATCGTCGTGTTCGACGTCGTCGAAGGCATGCCCGCGGGCAAGGCGCTCGACCTCGCTCAGGCTGGCCCGGTCGAAGGCTACGACGCGGGTCTCAAGGGCACCAACGACTACGCCGACATCGCCGGGGCGGATGTGGTGATCGTCACCGCCGGCGTCGCGCGCAAGCCGGGCATGAGTCGCGACGACCTGCTCGGCATCAACCTCAAGGTCATGGCCGCGGTCGGTGCGGGCATCAAGGAGCACGCGCCCGACGCCTTCGTGATCTGCATCACCAACCCGCTCGACGCGATGGTCTGGGCGCTGCGCGAGTACTCGGGCCTGCCGCACAACCGGGTCGTCGGGATGGCCGGCGTGCTCGACAGCGCGCGCTTCCGCCATTTCCTCGCCGAGGAATTCGGCGTCTCGGTGCAGGACGTCACCGCTTTCGTGCTCGGCGGCCACGGCGACACCATGGTGCCAGTGATCGAGTACTCGACCGTCGCCGGCATCCCGATCCCCGACCTTATCAAGATGGGCTGGTCCACCCAGGAGAAGATCGACGCGATCGTCCAGCGCACTCGCTCGGGCGGCGGCGAGATCGTCTCGCTGCTCGGCACCGGCTCGGCCTACTACGCCCCGGCGACGAGCGCGATCGCGATGGCCGAGAGCTACCTCAAGGACAAGAAGCGCCTCCTCCCCTGCGCCGCGCACCTGACCGGCCAGTACGGCGTCGACGACCTCTACGTCGGCGTGCCCGTGGTGATCGGCGCCGGCGGCGTCGAGCGGATCGTCGAGATCGAGCTTAACGAGACCGCCAAGACGAACTTCGACGTCTCGGTCGAGGCGGTGAAGGAGCTGCTGGTCGCCTGCAAGGGCATCGACGGAAGTCTCGCCTAAGTGCTGCTGCCGCGCGCCGTTATAGGCATTGGCCTCGCAATCGCTGCTACAGCGACGATGGGGGCGGATGTTCCGACCGTGGATACGAGCAGCCCCGTCGGCTTGTTCAAGTCGGTGTGCCTGGCGGATGAGGTTCGGCTTCCAGCGAGCCGCTTCAGGGCCGAGAGATTCGCCAAGCTTCCAGACGGCATCAAGGCGGTGATTGGATTCTCGTTGCAGCTGTTGACGCCCGAAGCGGTAACGCCATTGACGCCGATCGGCGAGGCCGATGTTCCTAATAGCCTGTTTGTCCTACTCCCGGACAAAGACACTTTCCTCTTGTTGCCTGCACCGGGCGAGCAAGGGCGCGTGGCCGAACATTGTGCCGTCATCTGGCGCGGCAACCACTACTCAGACGCGCTCGCCGCTGTGCACGAAACATTCGACACCGAGGACTTCCTGGGTGAGCTACCGCCCACCAGAGGCCTGACTGGGATCAATTATTTCGCCGTGCAGGCAGACGGCAGGATCGTCGGTGCGGCCGAATTCAATGGCTGGACGATGCTCAGGATCGCGCCCGATACGTCCTCCGACGAGCAAGCTGTTCAATGAGCATTCTCGTCGAACGGAATACCAAGGTCATCATTCAGGGGATGGCCGGCGAAAGGGGCGGCCTCGCCTAAGATGCGCACTACGGCGCCTTTGCTGATGGTGATGGCCGCGCTGCCGTGCGCGGCGCATGGCCAGGACGCCGACTATCCCGTCGGCGAAGTGCTCGCCGCGTTCGCCACGGCCTGCTCGGGAGTCGAGGACAGCGCGGTCAATCTCGCCAGCGCCGAGGCGGCCGGGTGGGAGCGGCTGGCGGCCGATGCCGATACGCCGGTCAGCGAGCTGTCGCGCCGGGGCAAGGACGCGCTGCTGGCACGGACTGCCGAAGCGAACGAGCCCGTACCGGAACTCTTCCTCGGCGCCGAGTTTCGCAAGGAAGTGGCCGGCCGCACGCTCTACCTCGCCATCTCGGGCGCACGCCTCGACGGGATCTCCTCGCGCGGGTGCCGGCTGTACGATTTCGACGCCCCGCGCGGCCTGACCGGCGAGGAGCTCGCCCGATGGGCGGTGCGCGAGCCGAACGACCGGCAGGCGCTGCCGAACGGCGTCACCCGCGCTACTTTCAATCCCGGCCTCAAGCCGGGGCACATGGAAATGGAAGCGTTCTTCGTCCCGCCCGGTGTCGAACCGATGCCCGGCTTCACGCTCACCGGCATAAGCCTCGTCGCCAGCGCGATCGAGTTCTGAACACCAGGAAGGTCCACAAGCACATGGCGATTCTCGTCGACCGGAACACCAAGGTCATCACGCAGGGAATGACCGGCGACACCGGCACGTTCCATACCCAGCAAGCGCTCGACTACGGGACGGCGATGGTCGCCGGCGTGACGCCGGGCAAAGGCGGACAGACCCATCTCGGGCTGCCGGTGTTCGATACGGTCGAGGAAGCCAAGCGCGCGACGGGGGCCAACGCTTCGGTGATCTACGTGCCGCCGCCATTCGCCGCAGACTCGATCCTCGAAGCGATCGATGCGGAGATCCCGCTGATCGTCGCCATCACCGAGGGCGTTCCGGTGCTCGACATGGTGCGGGTCAAGCGTGCGCTGAGCGGGTCCAAGAGCCGCCTGATCGGCCCGAACTGCCCGGGCGTGCTGACGCCCGAGGAATGCAAGATCGGCATCATGCCGGCGAACATCTTCCGCAAGGGCTCGGTCGGGATCGTCTCGCGCTCCGGCACGCTGACTTACGAGGCAGTGTTCCAGACCACCAACATCGGCCTTGGCCAGACCACCGCGGTCGGCATCGGCGGCGATCCGGTCAACGGCACCAATTTCATCGACGTGCTCGAGCTGTTCCTCGCGGACGAGGCCACTACCTCGATCATCATGATCGGCGAGATCGGCGGCAGCGCCGAGGAAGAGGCCGCGTGGTTCATCGCCGACGAGGCGCGGCGCGGGCGCAAGAAGCCGATGGTCGGGTTCATCGCCGGCCGCACCGCTCCTCCCGGCCGCCGCATGGGCCACGCCGGTGCGATCGTCTCGGGCGGCCAGGGCGGCGCGGAGGACAAGATCGCGGCGATGGAAGCCGCCGGCATCCGCGTCGCGGCATCGCCGTCGGAGCTGGGCACGACGTTGGATGCGCTACTGAAGGAGCTGGCGTGACGCTCTCGACCTTACGCAACCCAGTTCCCTCCCCCGTACGGGGGAGGGTTAGGGTGGGGGTACACGCCCTCGGCGTCGACGCACGGCTGCGCCGCGCTCCCCCACCCCCAACCCCTCCCCGCCGGGGAGGGGAGTTTCGGATGACGGACCATGGGTAACGAACCGCTCTCCTTCCTCCCCGAGCTGGGCTCGCAGGACGCCCCGCAACCGGGCCCCAGCTGGGCGAACGCGCGCTGGCCGCTCGACGACGGCGGCGACCTGACCCAGGCGATGGACCCGACGGCGATGAAGCTCGCCGTCAAGGAAGCCTCCGCCAAGGCCGGAAGGCCGGTGGACGAAGGCGCGATCGAGCGCGCGGCCGCGGATTCGATCCGGGCGATGATGCTGGTGCGCACCTACCGCGTGCGCGGGCACCTCGCCGCCAACCTCGACCCGCTCGGGCTCACCAAGCAGGAGCTCCCGGCCGACCTCACCGCCGAGTACCACGGCTTCACCGGCGAGGCGCTCGACCGTCCCGTCTATCTCGGCGGGACGCTCGGCTTTGAGTGGGCCACTGTCCGCGAGCTCGTCGACACGCTGTGCAAGAACTACTGCGGCCACGTCGGCATCGAATACATGCATATCTCCGATGTCGAGGAGCGGCGCTTCCTGCAGGATCGCATCGAGGGGCCCGACAAGGTCATCACCTTCACACCCGAAGGCAAGAAGGCGATCCTCCAGGCGGTAATCCGCGGCGAGGAGTACGAGAAGTTCCTCGGCAAGAAGTACGTCGGCACCAAGCGCTTCGGGCTCGATGGCGGCGAAGCGATGATCCCGGCGCTCGAGGCGGTGATCAAGTACGGCGGCCAGCTCGGCGTGCGCGAGATCATCTACGGCATGGCGCATCGCGGCCGGCTCAACGTGCTCGCCAACGTGATGGCCAAGCCCTACCGCGTGATCTTCCACGAGTTCTCGGGCGGCACCGCCAATCCCGAGGACGTCGGCGGCTCGGGCGACGTCAAGTACCACCTCGGCACCAGCACCGACCGCGAGTTCGACGGGATCAAGGTGCACATGAGCCTGGTCCCGAACCCCAGCCACCTCGAGGCGGTCGACCCGGTCGTGCTCGGCAAGGCGCGCGCCCAGCAGGCGATCCGCGACGACCTCAAGCAGCACGAGCAGGTCCTGCCGGTGCTGATCCACGGCGACGCCGCCTTCGCGGGCCAGGGCATCGTGTGGGAGTGCCTCGGCTTCTCGGGCATCCGCGGTTACAACACCGGCGGCTGCCTGCATTTCGTGATCAACAACCAGATCGGCTTCACCACCAGCCCGCAGTTCGCGCGCTCGAGCCCCTACCCCTCCGACGTCGCGAAAGGCGTCCAGGCGCCGATCCTGCACGTAAACGGCGACCATCCCGAAGCGGTGACGTTCGCCTGCAAGCTGGCGATCGAATACCGTCAGACCTTCAAGCGCGACATCGTGATCGACATGTGGTGCTATCGCCGCTTCGGCCACAACGAGGGCGACGAGCCGAGCTTCACCCAGCCGCTGATGTACGCCAAGATCCGCCAGCACCCGCGGGTCAGCGACGTCTATGCGGCGCGCCTGCTTGCCGAAGGGGTGATCGACGGCGAGACGGCGCCGCGCATGCGCGACGAGTTCGACGCGCTGCTCGGCGGAGAGTTCGAGGCCGGCAAGAGCTACAAGCCCAACGAGGCCGACTGGTTCGGCGGGCGCTGGAGCGGTCTGCACAAGCCCGCCGACCCGGAGACCGCTCGCCGCAACGTCGAGACCGCGATCGATCGCAAGCTGTTCGACAGCCTTGGCCGGACGCTGACCACCGTTCCTGCCGATCTGCCGATCCACAAGACGCTCGCCCGTGTGGTCGACGCCAAACGGCAGATGTTCGAAACCGGCGAAGGCTTCGACTGGTCGACCGCCGAGGCGCTCGCATTCGGCAGTCTCGTCACCGAAGGGTTCGGCGTGCGCCTGTCGGGCCAGGATTCGGGCCGCGGCACTTTCAGCCAGCGCCACGCGATCTGGGTCTGCCAGGAGACCGAGCGCAAATTCATTCCGTTGACCGCGCTGCCGCACGGCAAGTTCGAGGTCTACGACAGCCCGCTCAGCGAATACGGCGTGCTCGGCTTCGAATACGGCTTCGCCTCGGCCGATCCCAAGACTCTGGTATGCTGGGAAGCGCAGTTCGGCGACTTCGCCAACGGCGCGCAGATCATCATCGACCAGTACATCGCCGCCGGCGAGGCCAAGTGGCTGCGCGCCAACGGCCTCGTGCTGCTGCTCCCGCACGGCTACGAAGGCCAGGGTCCGGAGCACTCCTCGGCGCGGCTCGAGCGGTTCCTGCAGCTCTGCGCCGACGACAACATCCAGGTCTGCAACATCACCAGCCCGGCGAACTACGTCAAGCGGACGATGAACCCCTTGATCGAGCACCTCGTGCTGTTCCCGGGCTATCGTTACAAAGACTTGTTCGATGCACTGGACATCGCCGTGACCACCAGCGAAGTGCGCAAGCG
>CBHCZH010000184.1:0-6055 GCA_965977975.1 uncultured bacterium | reverse complement strand
CTCGCGGTACCACGCCTTGAGCGCTTCGGGATCTTTTGCGCGGAAGAAGTATCCGCCCATTCCGACAACCGGCATCGCATTCCCCCTGCTGCTGCGTCAGGATATCCACTGCACGTCCGCGCCGAGCGAGACGAAGTTGTCGATGAAGTTTGGATGAGCGCGCCGGATCGGATCGGCATCGAGGATCGTCGATTCACCTTCGATCGAGGAGGCAACCATGAGCAACGCGATCGCCACGCGGATGATGTAAGGGCTGGTCACCGTCGCGGGCGCCAGCTCGTCTCCCCCGAAAGTGATCAGCCGGTGCGGATCGCACAGCAGTGTGTGCGCGCCGAACAGTGACAGCTCGGTGTGCCAGGTCAGCCCGCCCTCGTAGACCTTGTTCCAGAACATCACCGAACCTTGCGCCTTCACGCCGAGCGCTATGAAGATCGGCAGTAGGTCCGCCGGGATGTACGGCCATGGCGCCGCCTCGACCTTGGTGATGAGATGCGAGGTGAAATTCTCCTCCACCTTGAGTCGCGAGGCAGCCTCGAGCCGGGACCAACCCTTTTCATGACGCACATGCGCGCCGAATTTTCCGAAGGTGCGGTCGATCAGATCGAAATGCTCGGGGTGGTCGTTGCGCACCTGGATATCGCCGCCGGTGACCGCCGCGAGCGCGAGGAAGGTCGCGACCTCGTGGAAATCGTCGGAGAAAGTGTAATCCGCCCCGCCCAGCCTGGCGCCGCCTTCGATCGAGACCATCGACGTGCCCTTGCCGACGATTCTGGCGCCGAGCAGTTCGAGGAAAGTGCACATCTCCTGCACGTGCGGTTCGCAGGCAGCGTTGACGATCTGCGAAGTACCTTTGACCGTGAGCGCGCTGAGGATGAAGTTCTCGGTCGTCGTTACCGAGGCGTATTCGAGCCACATCCGGGTTGCTTCGCCATTCCCCGTAACGCGGAACACGATCTCGTGGCCCGATTGGCTCACCTCCGCTCCGAAAGCACGGAATACTGCGACGTGCGGGTCGATCTCGCGCGCGCCCAGCGTGCAGCCCTTTACTTCATGCTCGAGACGCGCCTCGCCGAGGCGGACGAGGAGACCGGGGATCATCATGATCGAGGCGCGCATGGCTTGCGGCAGCGTGGCGCTCGCCCCAGGCGCGATCGTCGAATGATCGATCCCGAGCACTTTGGCCCGCTTGTCCCAGCTCACCGTCGAACCGAGTTCTCCGAAGAATTCGACGATTCGCGTCACATCGGTGATTTCGGGGACGTTGCGCAAGGTGATCGGTGCGTCGCTCAGCAGCGTGGCGCACAGAACCGGAAGGACTGCGTTCTTGTTGGCAGAAGGCTCGACACGGCCGGTCAGCCGCTTCCCTCCCCGCACGAGTAGTGCCGTCATTTAATATCCCATAAGCTTAAGGACTTCCTGACGACTCTTGTCGTCACGACGGAAGATGCCCATGACTCGGCTGGTGACCATGTTGACGCCCGGCGTCCGCACCCCCCGAGCGGTCATGCAGGCATGGCTCGCCTCGATCACCACCGCAACACCTTTTGGCTGCAGTTGGTCCCAGATACACTGCGCGACCTCGGCTGTAAGCCGTTCCTGAATCTGCAGCCGCCGCGCAAAGGCGTGCAGCACGCGGGCGAGCTTGGAGATGCCTACCACCCGGTCGGTCGGCAAGTAGGCGATCGCCGCCTTGCCGATGATCGGGGCCATGTGGTGCTCGCAATGGCTCTGGAACGGGATGTCCTTCAGCAGCACGATCTCGTCGTAGCCACCGACTTCCTCGAACATGCGCGAGAGGTGGCTGGCGGGATCCTCCGTGTATCCGAGACAATATTCCTTCCACGCACGGGCAACACGCCCAGGCGTGTCGCGCAGCCCTTCACGATCCGGATCGTCGCCGGCCCAGCGGATCAGCGTGCGGACCGCCTCTTGCACTTCCTCGGGGACCGGCGGCTTTCCGCGCGGATCGTCCTCGTCGGGACCCACCAGACTGCTCATGAGGGGCGGCGCTTCCTCTTCACCCTGTCCATCGCCCGCGCCAATAGGCCGCCCGAACGCAAAAGGCCACGCTTCGATGGCCCGGTCGTGAACATCCCCAAGGTTCTTTGGGATCGGGCATCTGCCGTCGGTCGGTTCGGGCGGTCCCGAAGGCGCGCAACTGCGCGTGTCGACCGTGGTCCGATTTCACCGATCTTAACCATTCTCCGCCTACCGCAGGACCGAGAGTTTGGATCAGCGAGGGATAGGTGAGACAGGTCATACGCGAGTTGCGCCGGACCGCGACCGAGGACTGGCCGATCCTGGCCGGCGCTTGTGGCATATGGGCGATCCTGGTGGTCTTGCTTGCGGCAAAAGGCGTCGACGCCTTGCAGGCCGCCTCCTATCGTAGCAACCTTCTCCTCTACCTGACCACACTTGTCGTTCTGACCCTGCTTGCCACGGGGCGGACGCTGTACCGGGCCCGGCCCAAGAGCCCGATCGGATTTCTGATCGGGCTCGCTACCGACAGCGAAGTCGCCAAACGGTTTGTCCGCGGTATCCCCATGCTCGCGGCTCTGGTGATCTTCATGCCCGTATTCTCGGCAATGAAATCGGCGATTCCGCTCTTCAATTCCCACACGTGGGACGCCGCCTTCATTGCCGCCGACCGGGCGATCCATGGCGGCGACGCCTGGCGCTTGTTGCAGCCCGTGCTCGGATTTCCGATTGTCACCTCTGCCCTCTCGATGATGTACTTCCTATGGTTCTTCGTCATCTACGCGAGCAGCATCTACTTTTGCTTCCTGTCGCGCGACCGCGAGCTCAGGGCGCAATATTTCATCACCTACTTCGCGAGTTGGACGATCTGCGGAGTGCTCCTGGCAACCCTGTTCGCATCGGTCGGGCCGTGCTTTGTCGGCCCATTGCTCGGTGATCACCGCTTCGACGAGCAAATGGCGTATCTGCGTGCCGCCAACGAGCACTATCCAGTGCTGATCCTGCGCGCCCAGGAATTCCTGATCGCATCCCGGATCGAGGCAAGCGGCGAGCTCGGCGGAGGTATATCGGCGATGCCTTCGATGCATGTCGCCATGGCCACGCTGGTCGCGCTCAGCGCGGCCAGAATCTCCCGAGCCGCGGCGGTGATCGGGTTCGGTTTCCTGCTGATCACGCTGATCGGATCGGTGCATCTCGCTCCGCATTATGCGATCGACGGTTACGTCTCGATCGCGGTCACTTTTGTCCTGTGGTCCGCGGCAGCCAGAATGGCGCGCCTGGTCGTGGGAGGCTCGCGTCGGATGGCTCAATCCAGTCTCCGGCCGGAAGTCGCGACGGCGTGACGGAATGAGAGGATCGTTGCTGCGCTTCGCGACGATGGCGAAGCTTGGCGCGCCCGGAAGGATTCGAACCTCCGACCCCCAGATTCGTAGTCTGGTGCTCTATCCAGCTGAGCTACGGGCGCGCGTGGAGGGGGCCACATAAGGAGGCGGATACGGCTTGGCAATAGACTAGGTCGGTGTGAGGGAAAGCAGACGCATGAGCAGCGTCCGATCCATCGGCGGCATCGCGAGCCGCACCGCCTGTTCCGGAACGAACCAGCCCCATTCCTGCCCTTCGCGCGCCTCGGGATCGCCGCTCCACAGTAAGCAAGTGTAAAGGAATAGGACAAGCGCCGGCCGGCCGTCTGCACCCGCCTCTTCCGCGGACCCGACCAATTCGAGCGCATTCTCGTCGAGCTCAATCCCGAGCTCCTCCGCGACCTCGCGACACAGCGCAAACGGCGGAGTTTCGCCGCTTTCCACCTTCCCGCCGGGGAATTCCCATAACCCAGCGTGGCGCTTGTGCGGCAGGCCCTGCTGCAGCAGCAGCCGCCCCTCCGCATCGCTAATGGCTGCGGCGACGACCGGAACGGATGTCGGTTTCTTTTCCAGTCGTACCCGCCTCATCAACCTTTCGTTAGGACTTCGCTGCGAAAAGACCAGTCATCGGACTGTACGTTCCGGGGGGAAATCGATGCGCGGAACCTTCATCAAGCGGCTACTGCGGGACACCCGTGGTGCCACCGCCATCGAGTACGGTTTGATCGTCGCACTCGTCGTGATTGCCATTCTCGCTTCGTTGCAAAGTGTAGCGAACGAGAACGGCGGCCTGTGGGCCGTTGTGACCAGCAACGTCACGGCGAACATGTGACGCCTTAGGCATTTCTAAACCAATGCCTCGTAACGCTGAGTGAGCTTGATCCGCAAAACGGGGGGTCAAGTCGGGTACCGAAGACTGAACCAGGAGACGATCATGAAGTTCTTCACCAAGCTGCTCCGTGACGAGCAGGGCGCCACCGCCATCGAATACGGTCTTATCGCCGCCCTGATCGCGGTTGCCGCGATCACCGCGATGCAGAGCCTCGGCAACGAGCTCAACACGACCTTCTCGACCGTCAGCGGCACGCTGTCGGACGCGAACGCCTAATCTAAGGCGAATTCGCAAACGCTTTAGGGCGGCAGGGAAACCTGCCGCCCTTTTGCTTTGCCGGATAGGTCGTTCCGATCAGCCGCGCACGACGATCTTGTACTTTTCGCCCGGCGCGACCTCAACGTTACCGGCAAGCCCATTGAGCACCCGGAAGCGTTCGACCTGCGCATTGCCGTAAGCCATCCGGCTGGCCAGCGACTGAACCGTATCGTTGCGTCCTGCGGTCACGACCTCGATTCGGCGCGGCACGACCTGCGCAGCTTCGTTGGCGGTGAGTCGCCGCATCGAGTTGAACATCGCATTGAACGTCGAGCCACGCCCCGCAGGCGTGATCGCGGCGAAGTGGTACGCTTGGCTTCCCGAAAATTCGTAGGCAATGACAGTCACGTCGACGTACTGCCGCCCGGTGTTCACGCGAGCGGCACCATAAAGCGCCGGCAGCCCATTGATGGTGGTTCGTTGCAGCGCCTGCGGCGCGAGCTGCATCTGCTGCCCGCCGATCGACTGGAAGGCCTGACGAACGTAGCTCTCAAGGTCACCGTTATAGGCAGCAGTCGTCAACTGCGCCTGCCCGCTCTGCCCGTTGATGGAAACCGCTCGCGTTCCGTTGACCATGTAGAACCCGTTGGGCGCGGTGAAGGTCAGCCGCAGGTCTGGATGGACGAAGGTATTGCCTTCGATCACGCCTTGCCGCGGATCATCTCCGTACATCAGCCCGTCGATCCGGGTCAGGAAGGTGTCGCGGTTGGTAACCCCGGTGACGTTCCCCGCCCGCGCTAGCGCGGCCCGGACGCGACTTGCGGGATCAGGGTGAGTCGAGGCCCAGGCGGGCATCGACGCGTCGCGGCCTTGAAGCGCGGCGTCGAGCGCAGTTTGTGCCGCCAGGCTCTGCAACAACGTCGCCATCGCCCGCGGATCGTAACCGGCGCCCTTCAGGTAGCTGATGCCGAGATTGTCGGCCTCGGTCTCTTGCCGGCGCGAGAACTTCGCTGTGAGGAGTTGCGGTGCGGTCGAGAATATCTGCTGGCCGAGTTGGC
Organism: uncultured bacterium; assembly: GCA_965977975.1. Taxonomy (GTDB): domain Bacteria; phylum Pseudomonadota; class Alphaproteobacteria; order Sphingomonadales; family Sphingomonadaceae; genus Croceibacterium_A. Next base: position 569 of record CBHCZH010000184.1, on the reverse strand, counting down.
CGAGACCGCTGTTGCCCAGCAGCACGCCGGACAAAATCGAGCCGATCGCGCCGAGAATGCTGTTGCGTTGAGCCCGCTTCTGGCGAGCCCTGGAGTGGCGCGCAGCGACGTGGCCGACCTCGTGCCCGAGCACCCCAGCCAGCTCTGCCTCGTTATTCATCAACGAAACGAGTTGGCGCGTGACGTAGACATAGCCGCCGGGCACGGCGAAGGCGTTGTCGACCGAACTGTTGAGCAACGTCACGTTGAATGCCGACTGCGAGTTCGCAAGGCCCGACTGGACCGCGATGTTCTTGCCGACCTGCTCGACGTAATTGGCTTGCGATCCGGTCATCGCGCCGCCGAACTCGTCGAGGAACTGCTGGTGATACTGCGCGCCCTGCTGGGCTTCGGCGGCCGTAATCGGCGTGCCGGCGCGCTGTGCGTGGGCGGGAAGCGCGGCGAGCGCGAACGCCGCAGCGCCGGTCAAAGCCAGGCTCCTGGCTCGCGAATTGGAGTGAGCGGACATCATCAGGCTCCTCGAACGGGTTGCGCGGCGGCAGGAATACCACTTCCCGGGGCTGTCCGTC
>CBHCZH010000183.1:0-6061 GCA_965977975.1 uncultured bacterium | reverse complement strand
CGCATCTGCTTTGGGAGCAGAGGGTCGCAGGTTCGAATCCTGTCTCCCCGACCACCCTTGTCCCCCGATCGCGCGGGGCCGCAGCCTCATCTGAAGGCGAACGCCGCCCGCAAGTAGTAGTACCCGCCGTTCACGCCGAAGGCGGAAAAGTTCGGATAGATCTCGACCGCCGGGCTGCCGGCAAGCGCGGCGACGCGAAGACCCGCTGCGTCGACCCGCTTAGGACGCACGTCGAACAGGTTGTTGGCCCCAAGGCTCAGCGTCACCGCGTTGGTCAGCCGGTGCGAGACATCGAAATCGGTGATCAGCGCCACTCCGGTGCGGTCGAGATAGTAGTTGCCGTCTCCCGGATCGGCGAAGCGCGACGCATTGCCGAACAGGCTTTCCTTCAACGCCACGGTCCAGGGGCCGTTCTTGTACACGCCGGCGGCGATCAATTTGAAACGCGGCGACGCGGTCTCCAGCGTCGAGATCGCCACTTTGTCGAACAGGCTCTGCCCCGAGGCGGCAAGCTCGACCGGCGTCGCGCGGATCGCGGTCACAACGGTCTGGCCGTAGTTGCCCCCCAGCGACCAGTCGATCGTGCCGGCGTTGCCAAGCGCGGTGACGAAGTTGACCACGATGTCGATGCCGCGAGTGCGGGTGTCGATGCCGTTGGAAAAGACGTTGATGCCGGAGAAAGGCACATTCTCGAGCACGTTGCCGTTGGCGACGATGGCCGCGTTCACCGCCTCGGAGCGCACCGTGCCTGCGTAGGTGCCGTAAAGCGTGCCGCTGCCGACGACGCGATCGCGAATCCCGATCTGGTAGGCGTCGATGCTGAGAGTGGCGCGGGCGGCGAGCCTCGCGACGACGCCCAAGCTGAAGTTGGTCGAGTGCTCGGGCGAAAGCGGCTCGATGCCGATAAGCCGCGCAGCCGCTGCATTCGGCGGCAGCTGCACGAACGCCGAATTAGGCTGCACGTTGGTCGCCGAATAGAACGCCTCGGCCAATGTCGGCGCCCGGAAGCCGGTACTCGCCGTGCCGCGCAGTGCCAGCGAAGGCGAGAACGCGTAGCGCCCGCTAATTTTGCCGACCAGCGTCCCCCCGAAATCGGAGAAGTGCTCCAGCCGGCCGGCCAGATCGAAAGTGAACGCCGGCACCGGCACGACCGAAACCTCGGCATAGACGGCAGCATTGCGGCGACTGTGGCGGCCCGCGTCGGTGAGCGAGAAGCCCGGAAAGGACTGCGAGCCGGCTTTGTAGCGCGAGGCGGGGTCGCCCTCGCGCAGCGCGTAGGTCTCGCGCCGGAACTCGGCCCCTAGTGCTAGTCCGGTAGGCTCCGCCAGGCCCAGGTCGAGCGATCGGTGAAGGTCGAGGTTGGTCGTCCACTGCGTGGCCTCGAAAGCCCCCGCGTCGAAATCGGTCGGCGTAGATCCGGTGTCGTTGAACAAGTCGATATTCGCCGAACCCGTGACCGCGACACGATTAGCATTGACGCCGTAAGTCGTGCTGAGATCCCAGTCCCACCCGGCCATTTGGCCACGCAGGCCCGCAGTGGCTGAAATATCCTCGGTTCGCAGGCGATCGACCGGACTGAACCCGAGGGGGTAGATTTCGGGCAATCGTGTCGGAAGCCGAAAGTTGGCCCAGCCGCCTGCCCGCTTGTAACCGTAAGTGCCGAAGGCATAGAGCTCGATATCCGGGGCAAGGTCGTAGTCGGCATTCATGCTCAGCAGCTGCAGCGTGTAGCGGGCATCGCCGAAGACTTTGTTGAGGCGAGGATAACCCGGCAGGTTGCGCCATTCGGGATGCGCGCCGGAGGCGATCGCCTGCTCGACGCGGGCGTCGGGCCCGCCGGCGTTGCTGTAGTCGTGGAAACGGCTCTCGGCGGTCAGGTTGACGAAGCCGGCGGAGCCGAGCGCAAAGCCGAGATTGGCTGCCGCGCCCACCGTTTCCCCGTCGCCCTGGAAGTGCTGCCCGGCGTAAGCGTTGGCCCTGCCGGCCGAGGCGTCATCGCTGAGGATGATGTTTATCACGCCCGCGATCGCATCCGAGCCGTATTCGGCCGCGGCTCCGTCGAGGAGCACCTCGACCCGCCCGACGGCGGCCATGGGGATGAAATGAAGGTCCGGCGCCGCGCCTCCCTGGAACGCGCTCGACAGCACAGACAGGTTGGCCGTGCCGTGCCGGCGCTTGCCGTTGACGAGGACGAGCGTGTGATTGGGCGAGACGCCGCGCAGCCGCGCCGCCAACGTCTCGTTCGCGAGATCGTTGCCGACCGCCTGGGTATTGAAGGAGGGCAGCGCCGTCGCCAGCGCGTTCATCAGATTGGGCGGACCCGCACGCTCGAGGGTGGCAGCGTCCAGCACTTGAACCGGCGCTGGGCTGTCGATCGCCCGCAGTCCGGTCGTGCGTGTTCCCGTAACGATGATGGGACTCTCGGCGGCGGCGTCCTGAGCCGAGGCAGGCTGCGTGGATGCCAGCGCGGCGAGTGCCGCGCCCCAAGTCAATTTGCTCAAGCTTTCCCCCCGACCCCGGACGGGACCAAGGCGTCCCGCGGCGACCCATAGCGGTCGGCTCTCAACGGATGGTTTACGGGGCGCGGCGCTACCGCCTGAAACACGTCGCGCGCCGCCTTGCTCCTCGCCGCGTGACCGCCTATCTGCGCGGCCGATCCTGACACTCACCCGATTGCCCCGAAGGACGCCCATGGCCGCCCAGTACGCATACGTCATGAAGAACATGACGAAGACTTTCCCCGGCGCGCCCAAGCCGGTGCTCAGCAACATCAACCTGCAGTTCTACCAGGGCGCCAAGATCGGCATCGTCGGGCCCAACGGCGTCGGCAAGTCGACGCTGATGAAGATCATGGGCGGGATCGACACCGACTACACCGGCGAAGCCTGGCCGGGCGAGAACATCACCGTCGGCTACCTGGCGCAGGAGCCGGAGCTCGACAAGTCGAAGACCGTGCTCGAGAACGTCAAGGACGGCGCGCGCCACATCGCCGATCTGGTCGACCGCTTCAACGAAGTCAGCGCGCAAATGGCCGATCCCGATGCCGATTTCGAAGCGCTCGGTACGGAAATGGGCGAGCTGCAGGAAAAGATCGACGCGGTCGACGGCTGGACGCTCGACAACCAGCTCGAGATCGCGATGGAAGCGCTGCGCTGCCCCCCGTCCGACGCCTCGGTCGAGAACCTTTCGGGCGGCGAGAAGCGCCGCGTCGCGCTGACCCGGCTCTTGATCCAGAAGCCGTCGATCCTGTTGCTCGACGAGCCGACCAACCACCTCGACGCCGAAAGCGTCGAATGGCTGGAAAACCACCTCAAGGAATATGCCGGCGCGGTGCTGATGATCACCCACGACCGCTACTTCCTCGACAACGTCGTCGGCTGGATTCTCGAGCTCGATCGCGGTCGGTACTTCCCGTACGAAGGCAACTATTCGACCTACCTCGAGAAGAAGGCCAAGCGCCTCGCCCAGGAAGAGCGCGAGGAGAGCGGCCGGCAAAAAGCCCTTACGCGCGAGCTCGAGTGGATCCGGCAGACCCCGGCCGCACGCCAGACCAAGTCGAAAGCGCGTATCCGCAAGTTCGAGCAGCTCCAGGAAGCCCAGGGCGATCGCAAGCCCGGAAAGGCGCAAATCGTCATCCAGGTGCCCGAACGGCTCGGCGGCAAGGTTATAGAGGTCAAGAACCTGTCGAAGGCCTACGGCGACAAGCTGCTGTTCGAGGATCTCAGCTTTACCCTACCCCCTGGCGGGATCGTCGGCGTGATCGGGCCGAACGGCGCGGGTAAATCCACGTTGTTCAAGCTGATTACCGGCAAGGAACAGCCTGACAGCGGCTCGATCGAGATCGGCGAGACCGTCCGGCTCGGCTTCGTCGACCAGAGCCGCGACCACCTCGATCCAAAGAAGAACGTCTGGGAAGAAATCTCCGACGGGCTCGATTACATGAAGGTCAACGGCATGGACATGTCGACCCGGGCCTATGTCGGCGCGTTCAACTTCAAGGGCCAGGACCAGCAAAAGAACGTCGGCAAGCTCTCGGGCGGCGAGCGCAACCGCGTGCACATGGCCAAGATGCTCAAGACCGGCGGCAACGTGCTGCTATTGGACGAGCCGACCAACGATCTGGACGTCGAGACGCTTGCCGCGCTCGAAGACGCGATCGAGAACTTCGCCGGCTGCGCCGTGGTGATCAGCCACGACCGCTTCTTCCTCGACCGCCTCGCGACGCATATCCTCGCGTTCGAGGGCGACAGCCACGTCGAATGGTTCGAAGGCAACTTCGAGAGCTACGAGGAAGACAAGCGGCGCCGGCTGGGTGACGCGGCCGACCGGCCGACGCGGCTGGCGTACAAGAAGCTGACGCGGTGACGGGGGAGCCGCTCAGGCCACGTATTCGACGACCGATTCGCGCTCTATGATCTGAAAGGGAACCTGCTTGTGCTGGTTGCCTCGCGCGGCATGGCGGATGCGGTCGACCAATATCTGGCAGGCCACTTCCCCCATTTCCTCTAGCGGCTGGCGCACCGAGGTCAAACGAGGCCGGACGGTTCTGGCCACGGCGTTGTCGTCGAAGCCGGCCAGCGAGATGTCTCTCGGAATGGCGATACCGGCCGCATTGGCGGCGTCGATGATGCCGGCGGCCATTTCGTCATTGCTGGCGAAGATCGCCGTCGGCTTGGCGGCGAAAAGGGCGGCAGCTTGCTCGCGCCCTGATTGGCGCGAAAAGTCTCCGTGCACGATCAAGGACGGATCGACGCGCAGGCCTTTGCCGCCCAGGGCATTTGCGTAGCCGTTGTAACGGCGCACGCTGACCAAATGCTGCCTCGGCCCGCGCACGAAGCCGATCCGCCGATGGCCCTTCTCAAGCAGCACGTCGGTTATCGCACGAGCCGCATCGTACTCGTCCATCACCACGGTGCTTCCGCGATCCGAATCGAGCAGCGGAGCGATCCGCACGTAGGGCAGTCCGCGCGCCTCGAGCGTGCTCAGCACATGGCGGTCATCCGAGAGCGGCGGCGTGAGGACGATTCCGGCGAAGGCGTCGGACTCGAGAAGCTCGGCGATCGGCTTGCGGCTGGTGAACAGGTTTTCCGCCTGCACGGGAAAGCCGGAGGATCGGCCAAACCGGCTCGCCCCTTCCTGAATCCGGGACACATATTCGGTGCCGTTGTTGTCGAACAGCAGCAGGATCCGAGTGCGAGAGTCCATAATCCAAATCCGTTCCGTACGTGTAAGGCGAACCCCGTAGCCGATGAAACTGAATATTCTCTCAAGAAGCCAGCACCGGTCACAAAGTGTCTCGCTGCTCGAAGCCGGAAAGAGACGCCGGTTCCGCTTCGCTCATGTCGATCCGCTCCACGCTGGCAGCGCGCGGCCCTTCCCGGGCCAGCGCTACGAACTGCTCGACGGCTTCCCAGTCTCCCTGCACCACTGCCTCCACCGTTCCGTCGCGGCGGCTGCGGACCCATCCGGCGAGCCCCAGAGCGCGCGCGGTGTCGATCGCCCAGCCGCGGTACCAGACGCCCTGGACGCGGCCGTGGATCACGAGGTGGCGGGCGATGGTCATTGGTCGATCCTCTCCTCACTCACAACCGGTAGGGCGCCCAGCGGGTCCGGTCTCTTCAGCGCGCCGCGAAAGCTGAATGTTAAGGTATCTAGCCGGTTCAGTTAACGGACAGCCCGAATCGCTTAATCGGCGTTCCATTGGGCCGCGGCCACTCGGCGGCATGGCTAGGGAGATGCCGCAATGTCGGTTAGTAGGTTTTTGCATAATGGCGGTCTGGCAGCGCTTGCCGCCGCGCTGGTCTTCACCGCCCTTCCCGCTTCGGCGCAGGACGGCCGCGGCCGCAACGCTCGTGAACGTGCCGCGGCCGAGCGTGTGTCCGACGAGGGCGACCGCCCTGCGACTGCGATGGAGGCCCGGGCGCGAATCGCGCAGCGCGGCGAACGCCGCGAGCAGCGCGCGGAGCGGATCGACCGCCGAAGTGAGCAGCGTGCCGCGCGGATAGACCGCCAAAGCGAGCAGCGCGCAGAGCAGATCGACCGGCGCACCGAGCGGCGCGCC
>CBHCZH010000182.1:0-6099 GCA_965977975.1 uncultured bacterium | reverse complement strand
CGCCACAGGCCCCCTCCGCCATCCCCCGGCTTTCGCCGGGGTCGGCACCTCCCCCATAAGACGGGGGAGGATCCAATGCTTTGCACTTGAATGTCGATACGCCCTAGAGGGTCGCCTCGATCGCCCGCGCCGCTGCGACCGGATCCTCGGCGCGGCTGATCGGGCGGCCGACGACGAGAACGCTGGCGCCGTCGTCGCGCGCCTGGCGCGGAGTGACGACGCGCTTCTGGTCGCCGTTCACGCCGTTGAGCCTGAGGCCGGGGACGACGAAGAAGCCGTCCTTCCACTGCTTGCGGACGAGACCGACTTCCTTGCCCGAGCAGACGATGCCGTCGAGCCCGGCGGTGTGCGCCAGCTCGGCCAGGCGTATGACCTGATCATGCGCGTCGCCATTGACGCCGGTGCGCTTCAGGTCGCGTTCGTCGAGACTGGTCAGCATGGTCACCGCGACCACTTTGGTGTCCTTCGCCGCAGCCGCCTTGGCGTCCTCCATCATCGCCCGGCCGCCGCTGGCGTGGACGGTGACGATCGCGGGCTCGAGCACATGGATCGCCTGCATCGCGCCGGCAACGGTGTTGGGGATGTCGTGGAGCTTGAGGTCGAGGAACAACGGCAGCCCGACATGCGCGATCTCATGCACGCCGTGATGGCCGTGGGCGCAGAAGAACTCGAGCCCCAGCTTGAGCCCGCCGACGTGGGCTTTGACCTTCTCCGCCAGGGCGCGGGCCGCATCGAGCTGGGGTAGGTCGAGCGCGAGATAGACGGGATTGGTCACGGCGTGGGCTTGGTCTCGTAAGTGGGGGTAAGGTCGACCGACGACTGTTCCGGAACTGGCGCGGCGGCCGGCGCCGGATGGGCCATGGCGGAGGCGCGCGCGGCATTTTCGAGCGAAGCGATGCGGCGGTCGTAGTTCCAGCGGCTCGCGCGGTGGACGAGCCACATCGGCACGAGGCCGACCAGGAACGCGATCACTACGAGCGCCGGGATCTTGGTTTCGACCAGCAGGCCCTCCCAGATCTTCACTTCGACCGGCTTCCAGTTGAAGGCCGAGAAGATCAGCAGCGCGACCAGCAGCAGGACCCAGACGATCGTGCGGACGATTTTCATGCGCGCGTTCCTTCCGAGAAGTCGTGCGATGCTAGGATGAAGCGCTGCGGTTGGGAAGGGCAGTTCCCCTCCCGCCAGCGGGAGGGGCTAGGGGTGGGCGATTGGGGCCCAGATGGCGCCACCCCCGCGCCCCCCCCCCGGTCATGACCCGAACACCCGCGCGAAGATCCGGTCGACCTGCTTGAAATGATAGTCGAGGTCGAACAGGGCCTGGAGCTCTTCGGCGTCGGTTACCGCAATCACGTCCGGGTCCGCCTTGAGCAGCTCGAGCAGCGAGAGCTCGCCGTCGCTTTCCCATACCTTCATCGCATTGCGCTGGACGAGCCGGTAGGCCTCGTCGCGGCTGACCCCGGCTTGCGTCAACGCCAGCAGCACGCGCTGCGAATGGACGAGGCCGCCCATCCGGTCGAGGTTCTTCCGCATGCGCTCCGGGTAGACCAACAGCTTGTCGATCAAACCGGTCAGCCGTGCGAGGGCGAAGTCGAGCGTGATGCAGGCGTCAGGTCCGATGAAGCGCTCGACCGAGGAGTGCGAGATGTCGCGCTCGTGCCACAAGGCGACGTTTTCCATCGCCGGCAGCGCGTAGGAGCGGACCATGCGGGCGAGGCCGGTCAGGTTCTCGCTCAGCACCGGGTTGCGCTTGTGCGGCATCGCGCTCGAGCCCTTCTGGCCCGGCGAGAAGTATTCTTCCGCTTCGAGCACTTCGGTGCGCTGCAGGTGCCGCACCTCGGTAGCGAGCCGCTCGATCGAGCTGGCGATGACGCCGAGCGTGGCAAAGAACATCGCGTGGCGGTCGCGCGGGATGACCTGCGTCGAGATCGGCTCGGGCGCGAGGCCGAGCCGCTCGGCGACGTGCTCCTCCACTTCGGGGGCGACGTTGGCGAAGGTGCCGACCGCGCCGCTGATCGCGCAGGTGGCGATCTCGACGCGCGCAGCCTCGAGCCGGCTCCGGCAGCGCGAGAACTCGGCATAGGCCTGCGCCAGCTTGAGGCCGAAAGTGACCGGCTCGGCATGGATGCCGTGGCTGCGGCCGATGGTGGGCGTGTACTTGTGCTCCTCGGCGCGCTTCCTGAGCGCCGCGAGCAGCAGGTCGATGTCCTCGAGCAGGATGTCGGCCGAACGCGCGAGCTGGACCGCCAGTGTGGTGTCGAGCACGTCCGAGCTGGTCATGCCCTGATGCATGAAGCGGGCCTCCGGGCCAACCTGGCGAGCGACCCAGTCGAGGAAGGCGATCACGTCATGCTTGGTCACCGCTTCGATCGCGTCGATCGCCGCGACGTCGATCACCGGACCGGCTTTCCACCAGTCCCACAGCGCCTGAGCCGCGCTCGGTGGGACCACGCCCAGCTCGCCCAGCTTCTCGGTCGCGTGCGCCTCGATCTCGAACCAGATTCGATAGCGTGCTTCCGGCTCCCAGATCGCGGTCATCGCGGGGCGGGCGTAGCGGGGGATCATACTTGACTCCGATCACGACGGGATGCCGCCGCCGCTAAGGCGAGCGATGCGCGAAGGCAAGCGGAGGACCGTTGCGTTTCGTGCAAGTTGATGAAGTTGATACGCGCGGCGATTTCCAAAGCGGGCGTCCAAATGCACGAAAGCCGCGCTGTGAACGCGGCCCTCGGGAATCGGCTTTGCGGATCGGCGGCTCATCGGCCGGTGACTCGGTGAACCATACGGGCGTGATGGCAGATCGGCTCCGGGTAGGAAAATCATTCGTGAGCTGGGCGTGTGAACGGTTTCGTCATGCGACCCGTTTCTCGACACCTGGACCTCGCCTGGTGCGCGTCAGGCCTCATTTCCGGCTCGATCCTCAGATGGCGGCGATATCCAGCTTCGAGCCGTCGACCAAACGCGACAGCCGGAACGGGGTGGGATCGACGCAAGGCGTATCGTTTACGACGAGTTCGGCCGCGAGGTAGCCGAGCCCCGGGCCCAAGCCGAAGCCGTGACCCGAGCAACCCGCCGCAAGGACGAGGCCTTCCACCCCGTCCACCTGCGACACCACAGGCACTGCGTCCGGCGTGCAATCGACGAAGCCGCCCCAGGCGCTGTCGATCTCTATCTCGCCGAGTTGGGGGAAGGTTTTCCGGACACTCTCGACCACCTGGCTCACCAGCCATTTCAGGGGCGGCGGATCCAGCACGCGGTTCTGTTCGAAGATCCGATCGTCGTTGGTCAGCAGCGCCTGCATCGAATCCGGCCCCGACACGAAAGAGCGGCCGACGCCGAGCCTGACGTTCTTCAGGCGACGGAAGAACTGCGGCATGAATTCCCGGCTGTACCGGATAGCCTGGGGCGTGATCTCAAGGTTGGCCTTGCCGCTGATCGCGAGCGTGTAGCTGCCGTCCAGCCGGCGCGTGATCGTGCAGTAGGGCGTGGAGACGGCTTCGCCGATGTTGATCGTGGGGGTGGAACGCAGCGCGGTCTGCCGGATACTCGCTTGCGGGAAACTGATTCCCAGCGGCCGAAGGAAGCGCGAGGACCAGGCGCCGGCGGCGCACAGCACGGCGCTGGTTTTGATGTAGCCTTTCTCGGTGTGCACGCCAGCGATCTTGCCATTGGCCAAGTCGAGCGCCCGCGCGGCGCATTCCTGGTGGATCGTGGCACCCAGAGCCCTCGCCCCTTCGGCGATAGCTGGCGCGGCGAGCGCGGGTTCGGCCTTGCCGTCCCGTTCCGAATAAGTCCCGCCGACCCATTTGCCGCGCGCTTCGGGGACGCGCTCGGCCACCTCCGCGCGGCTCAGCACGCGGGTGTCGACGTCGAACTCCCGGGCGATCTCGCGCCACTTTTCCCAGCCGGCGAGCACGGCCTCGTCGTGGGTCGCATAGACGAGACCGCAGCGCCGAAATCCGAGATCCCGGTTGATGTCGCGCGTAAGCTCGTCCCACAGCCGCATGGAGAGCACCGAGAGCGGCAGTTCGCGCCGGTCGCGGTTCTGCTGACGGCACCAACCCCAGTTTCGGCTCGATTGTTCACAGGCAACGTGGCCTTTCTCGAGGAGCGCCACGGAGAGGCCACGTTTTGCCAGGAAATAAGCGGCCGTGGAGCCGAGAATGCCGCCGCCGACGATGACGACGTCAGCCTCGGCTGGGAGCCGCTCATCGCTGTGAATACGCTCGACGCGGGGCGACATGCTTCAACGAACCTCGGCTGCCAAGAATGCGGAAGCAAGTTCCGATCGGCCCTTCATCGCATCGGGCGCTCGATAGAATGCGCCGAAATTGTCGAGGACTTCGCAAGATGTGCGGTTTTTGACCGGCTCGATCGATCCGAGCCGCCTGCTCGCGCGTCCGTTGGATCGGGGTCAGTGCAGCGGATGCTTGCCTCAATAGCCGCGGGACCGATCGACTACGTCCAGGAGTGGCTCGCCCCGCTGATGCCTGCGGAGGTTCTCCAGCAGGATCGATGCGGCCGTTTCCGGCTGGGTCATGCTGGCGACGTGCGGAGTGATGAATACGCGCGGGTGCGCCCAGAAAGGGTGGTCAGCGGGCAGGGGCTCCGGATCCGTCACGTCGAGGATCGCCCGTGACAGGTGATCGGAATCCAGCGCCTCGAGCAGATCCGCGTCGACCAGATGCGGTCCGCGACCGACGTTGATCAGCGCCGCACCGGCCGGCAGTGCCGCAAAGGTCTGTCGGTTCAGAATTCCACAGGTGGCCGGAGTCAGCGGGAGGAGGCAGATCAGGACATCGCAACCCGCGAGGAACGGCTCCAGCTGGTCGGCACCGGCGAAGCATTCGACTCCGGCCATCTCGCGGAACGAGCGATTCCACCCGCGCAGCTGGAAGCCATAGGTCCTCAGCCGGCCGAGGACAGCCTGACCGAGCACTCCCATCCCCATGACGCCGATCCGGCGGCTCGAAGCTGGCGGGACCTCCAGCGGATTCCAGATGCGGGCGGCGTTGGCCGCGACATAGTCGAACCAGTCGCGGTGCAGTGCGAGGACGGCCAGGCTGACATATTCAACCATGCCGTCGATGATGCCCGGCTCGACCATCCGCACGAGGGGGACATGCGCCGGAATCGCCGACAGGTCGACGTGATCGATTCCCGCTCCCGAGGAGAACAGCACCCTCAACCTGGGCAGCGCGGAGAGGAAGTCCGGCGGCACCTGCCAAGCGATCAGATACTCGACATCGGCGAGGTTGCCGGCCTCGGGCCAGACCCGAAAGTCGAGGTCCGGGGCACGGTCGGCAAAGTAGCTGGCCCAGGCCTGGGCGCGTGGCGCATCGGATCGATAGAGGACGCACATCGTCGGCTACCAGCCTCCGACCCAACCATCGAAGAGCCCCTCCGGCAAGTCCTCGGCATCGGCTCCCCTGAGGAAGTCGAAGTCGCAGCCGCGATGCGCTTGCTCGACATGGCGATTGTAGAGGTCCCGATAGCCGCGCGCGTGCCTGCGCGCCGGCGGCTTCCACTCCTGTCGCCGGCGTTCGAGTTCGTCGGCTGCGACGCAAAGCTCCAGCCGACGGGCGGGGACATCGAGCTCGATGATGTCGCCGTTCCGAACAAGGGCAAGAGGACCGCCGATCGCTGCCTCGGGCGATACGTGCAGCACGGCAGCGCCGTAGGCCGTGCCGCTCATTCGCGCGTCCGAAATGCGGAGCATGTCGCGAATGCCGCGCTCGAGCAGCTCGCGAGGAAGCGGTAGCATCCCCCATTCCGGCATTGCCGCACCAATGGGACCGACGTTGCGCAGAATGAGCACGCTGTCTTCGGTGATCCCGAGCGCGGGATCATCGATGCGGTCTGCGATGGTCTGCACGTCCTCGAAGATCACCGCAGGACCGCGATGGCGGAACAGCTTTGGATCGGCAGCGCAGGTCTTCATGACCGCTCCGTCCGGGGCAAGGTTGCCCTTTACCACGACCAGCGTCTCGCCTGGCTTTACCGGCTGATCGAGCGGTCGGATGACCTCCGGATCCACAACCTCGGCGGCGTCGATGATCTCGCCGATCGTGCGCCCCTCGACCGTAGGCGAATCGAGGTGCA
>CBHCZH010000181.1:0-6107 GCA_965977975.1 uncultured bacterium | reverse complement strand
AACAGAGAACAATATTGCGCCCCATAAGTCCCCTCGATCAGATCTGCCCGCGGGTTATTCTTCTTCCGATTCCTCCTCGTCCTCTGGCGCCTCATCCCATTCAGGGCAGCCGTCCCTACTGATGTAGCGGCGATAGGCTGCGCCGGACTTGGGTGAACAGGCGGTCACGGGCGGGCCTCCCGCCACGGCAGGCGGCAGGTCCGGCCTTGCAGGGCCATCCACGCTGCGACCGGCAGCGCGACCAGCAGCGTGGTTGTCGAGTCCTCGTCGATCACGCCGAGCATCCCCGCCGCCGCGACACCGACGATCGCACCGGCCCAGCATAAGGCAGAAGTAGAGGTTTTCATCACGTCAAGCTTCCTTGCTGTTATGTCAAGGAACCTAGACATCAAGCGCGATCTTGTCAAGCGACGTTGACACCATGCCGATCGAGCTTGAGGTCACGAGTAAAAAACGGGCCGCCGGGTCGCCATGCAGGGAACCGGCGGGCCGGAGAAGTATCGGCACGAACCCGCTGCGCCATGAGACACCCGAGCGGCGCCGCTCGCCATTTCAAGGCAATTGCGGTAATCGCCGCGTTACACAGACGTTACACGGGGTATGCGGTGGCCGGGGGATGGCGCGGACCGACGGACCGCGATGGGCAGGAGGAGCAGATCTTCGCCACCGAGGTCGCTCGCCTGCAGACGAGCGGCGCGCTAGGCGAGGGGGGGCGCTTGCGCGAGCTGTTCGATTATCTCGCGGCGCGCGGCCCCGATGCCGATCCCGCGACCCAGGCCGAGATCGCCGACGCCGTGTTCGGCCAGCCCGACACCGAAGGCGACGATGCGACCGCGCGCGTCTACGTCCACCGCCTCCGCAAGCGGCTGAAGGATTTCTATGCGTCCCATGGCGAGGAACAGGGGAATGCTCGGCTGGTCCTGCCCGCAGGCACGTATGCGTTGCGGCTTACCGAACGCCCCGAGTTCGCGGAAATCGAGGCCCCGGCCGCTTCCCCTCGGCCCAGGCGCTGGCCATACGCCCTCGCGCTCGCCGCCGCGCTCGCAGCCTTTGCCGGCTGGATATTGCCGGGTTCGGGCGATGCGCCGCCGGCCAATGCCTTTTGGAGGCCATTCCTCGCGTCCGATCGGCCGATCGTCGTGGTGGTCGGGGATTACTACATGTTCGGCGAGATCGATCCGATCCGTCCGGAACAGGGCCGGCAGATTCGGGATTTTCGCATCGATTCTGCCGTCGATCTTGCCGGCATGCAGGAAGCCGAGCCCGAACGATACGGCAGAGCGGAGGATTTGGGTCTGACCTACTTGCCGCTGTCGGTGGCCTACGGCCTACGCCATGTGGTGCCGATTCTCGCACGCGACGGCCGCGCCGTGCGCGTGATCCCCGCGTCCGAGCTCGATGCCGACACCGCGCGCGAAGCCAACATCGTGTACCTTGGGTTGATCAGCGGACTGGGCTTGCTCGAGGACACGACTTTCGCCGGCTCGGGTTTCGCGATCGGCGAGAGCTACGACGAATTGATCGATAACGTCACCCGTAAAACCTACGTCAGCGAGGAAGCGCGCAGGCTGGCTTCATCGGTATTCTACGACGATTACGGGTACGTCGCCCGTTTCGAGGCGCCCGGAGGTACGCTCGTGGCCATCGTCGCGGGTGCCCGCGACACTGCGTTGCGCGGCGTCGCGCCGATCGTGGCCGGAGACGACCTGCCCGACCAGATCGAGGACCTTGCCAAAGGCGGCGAAGACCTGGAAGCCCTGTTCCAGATCACAGGCCAACAAGGCGCCGACCTGTCCGAACGGCTACTGGTGGCGCGCGAACGGCGCTGACAAGGCCCTTGTCGCGTCAGGCGATGTGGACAGCGGTGCAGGGAGAGACGAAGCGTCAGGCGCGTTTTCGCTGCCTGACCGGCGTTCCCCGGAAGCCTTCGTCATGGGTTTGTAAAAGCCTGAACAGCTCCTGGGCGTTGCAGGCCTTCGAAAACAGGTGGCCCTGCATTTCGGTGCATCCGAGTTCCCTGACGATGCGAAGCTGCTCTTTGGTTTCGACCCCCTCGGCGGTGGTGACCATATGGAAGCTGCTGGCGAGCCCGGTGACGGCGCGGATCACCGCGGTCGATTCGGGGGCATCGGACAAAGCGTTCACGAACGAGCCGTCGATCTTGATCTTGTCGAACGGGAACTTCTGCAGATAGCTGAGCGAGGAGTACCCGGTGCCGAAATCGTCCATCGCGATGCGGATGCCGAACGAGCGCAGGCGGTTGAGCGTGTCGAGCGTGGCTTCGGTCTGGTCGAGCAGGATCGCTTCGGTGATCTCGAGCTCGAGCCGTTCGGGCGCGAGGCCGGACACCGCCAGGGCATGGGTGACCACGCTGATCAGGTTTTCGTTGCGGAACTGCACCGGCGAGATGTTGATCGCCAGCGTGATGCCGTCGGGCCAGGTCGCGGCTTCCTCGCAGGCCTTGCGGATCACCCAGTCGCCGATGCGCGTGATCAGCCCGGTTTCCTCGGCCACCGGGATGAAGCTGTCCGGCCCGACCAGTCCGTTGACCGGGTGGTTCCAGCGCAGCAAGGCCTCGCAGGCACTGATCCGATCCTGCTCGAGGTTGACGAGCGGCTGGTAGTGGATCTCGAACTCGCCGTTGACCAAGGCGCGGCGCAAGTCGAGCTCCAGCGCATGGCGCGCCATCATCCGCGCGTCCATGGCTTGCTCGAAGAAGTGGAACGTGCCGCGCCCGCTGGCTTTCGCTCCGTACAGCGCCAGGTCGGCGTTCTTGATCAGTTCGTCGGACGTCGTCCCGTCGCCCGGGGCCATCGCGATGCCGATGCTGGTGTCGACGATCACGTGATGATCCTCGAGCTCGTAAGGCTGCATGATCGCCTCGCGGACCCGCCGCGCAAACTGGGCCACGTCGTTCGGCCCGCCGACCTTGGTCTGAACGATGACGAACTCGTCGCCGCCGAGACGGGCGACCTCGTCGGTCTCGCGGATGCAGCCGCGCAACCGGTCGGCGACGGTCTTGAGCAGCGCATCGCCGATCTGGTGGCCGAGCGTGTCGTTGATGTTCTTGAAGTTGTCGAGATCGAGGAACAGCACGGCCATCTGTTCGTCGCGCTTCAGCCAGCGCAGCGCGGCTTCGAGCTGCGCACCGAACAGCGTGCGGTTGGGCAGATCGGTCAGCGCATCGTGGTGCGCCATGTGGGCAATGCGAGCCTCGGCCTCTTTCTGCAGCGTTATGTCCTCGTGCGTCGTAACCCAGCCATGGTTCGGCAGCGGCTGCGTCACGACGTGAATGGTCCTTCCGTCGCCGGTATCGACAAGCATCTCGCTGGTCTCGCCGGTTTCGAGAAGCTCGTCGATCTTTTGCAGGTAGACGCTCACATCCAGCGCCAGGGAACCTGACGCCTTTCGATATTCCAGCAGCTCGCGCAACGAGCAGCCCGGCCTCACGATTTCTTCCGAGAGCTCATACATCTCGAGATATCGACGATTGCACACGACGATCTTGCGATCGGCGTCGAACATCAGGACCCCCTGGACCATGTTGTCCAGCGTGTTGCGAAGATAGCGGTTCTCGGTCTCCAGCAGAGGCAGGCTTTCGGCACTTTGCGCCACGATTGGGCCTCCACACGCGAGGGATCGGTGGCCACGAATATCCGGAATGCGGCGAAGCTATGGTTAGCGTTCTCTTACGCGCAATTACGTGCATCGATGAGGTCGTCGTGCGCAAGCTCGGGCGAAGTGGAGAACTTGGTGCCGGCTCGCTGGCGACGGAGAGTCCGATCACTTCGTCGATAAGCGGGCTTTCCCGCCGGTCGTCGGGACGCGCCGCCGTTCGGCCAGGCCCGTCCGGAAAAAATGCTTTCCTATTTGTTCCTTTTATGTTCCATAATCACAGATGCACTACAACGACATCCCGCTCTACCCGTACCATAGCGATCCCCTCCGGATCATGGTCCCCCGCAATTCACCGCCTGCCGACGCACCGGAATGTTCCTTCGGCCCGCCTATGGCGGAGGAGGCGGGCGGCGATGGCTCGCCAGCCTCCGCAGGCAGCGCGGGGGAAGCGCCGCCAGGCTCGGTCGAGGCACTCGGTAAAGTCCTCCCCGAGCCTGACCCCGTGAAGGGGATCGAGCGCAACGCGGCCGAGAAGGATGGCGTATCGTACGCAGTGTCCGATGGGGCGCAGGGGGCGGACGACCCCTCCACCCTGACGCCTGCGGCAGCGGAGAGAAGCGAAGTCGACGACCCGGCTCCCGAACAGGATGACGCGCAACCCGAGCTCCACCGCCTCATAAGCGCATGGCTTTCAGAGCACTTCGATATTGTCGAGGCGATGGCGCGTGCCGGCGAAGCGCCAGTACGGCCGGCGCCGCCCCCTGACCCTGCTGCCGCCAAGCCGCCGCCTCCTTCTCCTCCGCCACCCCCGGTCCACATTGCTCGCGGCGACCGGTGGAACAAGTGGAAGATGGCGGAGTTCCTGCGGCAGCTTGCCGCCACGCATTCGGTCACGGCGGCGGCGCGTAGCGTGGGGATGTCGCGCAGATCCGCCTACAAGTTGCGTTCGCGGCTCAAGGGCCAACCGTTCGACATCGCATGGGAAGCCGCCTTCCGCCACGGCTACGACAGTCTCCCCCATGCCGCGCTCGAACTGGCGCTAGAGGGCGAGGAGGTGCCGCATTATTACCAGGGCGAGCTCAAGGGTACGCACCGCAAGCGCCACCCGCAGCTGATGGTTCAGCTCCTCAAGATGCGCAACCGCGTGGGCGCGCCGATGCTCGGCCGGTATGGTGCGGCCGCCGAGTTCTGGAGCGAGAACTGGGAAAGGATCACTCACCGAGTCGAGACCGGCTCGGTTACTTGGGACGATGAACGCAACGCGCTCGGCGCCGATGAGGTGGCCAGGCTCGAGCTGCCCGACGAGAAGCAGGAGGTCGACCGAATCATCTTTCGCAACCTGCCCGACGACTCGCCGAAACGCGGCTAGGGTCTCACTTCGCCCTCCTGAGTGTGACCTGTGACTCGAAGCGCAAGCCATTGGAAAGACGTATTTTGGTTGTGCACATTTGGGTCACGGGTGAGAACATTGTGACCCTGCCGCTTCCTTCCTTCGTTCTCACCCCGGACTTGTTCCGGGGCCCAGCTGCCTTGCGGCAGGCGAGAAAGCCGGATCCCGGAACAAGTGCGGGATGACAGGGGTGGTAGATACGATGACGAAGGGCGACGGCTATCGAGGCGCCGGCGCCGTCAACTTGCCATTCACTCGCGCCATCCTACATTGCCGGGACTAGCGCTAAGGACATTCGATGAGCGAAAACCGCGAACCGGAAAACAACGGCAACCCCTGGGTGAAGAGCCTGCTCGTATGGGGCGGGATCTTCCTCGCTCTGCTGCTGGTGGTCTCGATGTTCGGCGGCCCGCGCGAGGCGGCCGGCACGCAGCTGCGTTATTCCGACTTCCGCGAGCGTGTCGCCGAAGGCAGCGTCGAGGAAGTGCAGATCGCGCCCGACCGGATCACCGGCAAGCTCAGGAACGGCGACACTTTCTCCACGGTTCCGGTGGCGAACGATACCGAGCTGACCCGCCTGCTCGACGAGAACGAGGTGCGATACGCCGGCACCGCGCCCGAACAGCCGAACGTGCTGCTGTGGATCCTCGTCCAGTCGCTGCCGTTCCTGCTGATCCTCGGCGTCGCGTTCTTCGCGCTGCGCCAGGTCCAGAAGGGTGGCGGCTCGGGCGCGATGGGCTTCGGCAAGTCGAAGGCCAAGCTGCTGACCGAGAAGCAGGGCCGGGTGACGTTCGAGGACGTCGCCGGCATCGACGAAGCGCGCGAGGAGCTCGAGGAGATCGTCGAGTTCCTGAAGGACCCGCAGCGTTTCTCCAAGCTCGGCGGCCAGATCCCCAAGGGTGCGCTGCTGGTCGGTTCGCCCGGCACCGGCAAGACACTGCTCGCCCGTGCGATCGCCGGCGAAGCGCGCGTGCCGTTCTTCACCATCTCGGGTTCCGACTTCGTCGAGATGTTCGTCGGCGTCGGCGCATCGCGCGTGCGCGACATGTTCGAGCAGGCCAAGAAGAACGCGCCGTGCATCGTGTTCATCGACGAGATC
>CBHCZH010000180.1:0-6266 GCA_965977975.1 uncultured bacterium | reverse complement strand
TCGAACACGCCCGCGCTGTTGTAGGTCGGGTCGTTGCCGACGCCGTGCCACGAGCAGGTTCGCAGGCTCCAGACCTCGTGAAACCGGGAGTGCAGGATCCCGAAGAAGACGTCGTCGGACCGGGAAAATGCAAAGACGCGGGAATCAGGAATGATCGACTGGTCCAGCCATACGAATGTTCGATGCTTGGCGACGCGGGGCGTGGCCAAGTAGCGCTGGTGGCCCTGCAAGGACGCGTGAAAAGCCGGCCTCGGCTCCACGTGCCGCCACCAGCGCTTGCGGTATGCCTCGCGCTTGTTGTGCGAGCGCTCCGGAAACACGTGCTCCCTGACGTGTTGAAACGGCGCCTCGTACAGGGCAGCCTCCTTCTCGGACATCTCCCAGCCGAAATCCACGATCCACATGTCGCGACCGCGGCGAGTGAGATCTATCCCGTTACGCCATGGACGAAGCACATCCGAATTTGGCCTGCCGTTGGGGTTTGTCGGCATGCAAAGCCACGCCCGAGCCAGGCTCCCAGGGACCTCGAAGGCGCCGCCTTTCGTGTCACCCATGAACGCGACGGCTTGGTTCTCAACGAGCCGGCGCGCTTTAGTCAGGTCGGTCGCGCCTGCGGTAAGATCGGCATTGATCTGCGCTACCGCCTTGCCATCAAGACAGAAGGGGTCCTCACCCTCGCCGAAGCAAACGAGGGACACCCGCACGGCCGCGCCGTTGATAACCCACGGCTCGTCGCTCCAGGCCTCGAACAGCCTGCTCTCGGCCACGATCCGGTCCAGCACTTTCCGGTTCGCGCCACCGCGTATCGAATTGGTCGTGACCAGTCCCACCCGCCGGGTTCGACCCGCTGCCACAGCGGCGCGGGATTTCTCAACCCAGTAGCAGACGAGGTCAGCCTCGCGCGGGACTCGCCGTTCGTATACCGCAAAAAGCCCTTCGACCGTCGCGTCTCCCAGCGCTTGTCGCATCAAACGCACGCCCAAGAACGGCGGGTTCCCAACGATGAAGTCGGCCTCTGGCCATTCTGCTTCTACCTCTCCGGAGTCTGGCTGCAAGGTGTCTAAGAAGTCTCCTTGGGGATCGCGAGCCACGTCCGTGTCGTCCGCCCGCGCCACCAGCGCGTCTCGCCTTTCGATCGCGTCCAGCTTTCGCAGGATCGGAATCGATTTCGAGCGAATGCCGTTCTTGATCTGCCACTGGATGTCCCCGATCCAGATCGTCGTGCGCGCGAGCTCTGCCGCCATCGGGTTGATTTCGATGCCGCGCAGGATTTCTGGCCCTACGAACGGAAGCTGCGCGGGCAAGCCGAGCACCTCGCAGTCCAGATTGGCGCGATGCTCGATATCCTTCACGCCTTGGAGAGCAAGGTACAGGAAATTCCCGGACCCGCACGCTGGATCTAGGATGCGGAGCTTTCGCAACCGCTCCGTGAACCGGGACCGCACCTCCGTAGCCGCCTCCTCCCGCGTCATCCGGCGGTTTTTCTGCCGGCGCATTGGCGGCGTACGAGTACCTTCGAGAAGTTCGGCAATCTCTTGTCTCGCTTGCTCCCATTCCAGGCGCAATGGCCTAAGGACTACAGGGTCGACGAGGCGCATTATCTTCTCGGGATCCGTGTAGTGGGCGCCGATCTGGGACCGTTTCTCCGGGTCCAGGAACCGCTCGAACAGGGTTCCGAAGATCGTCGGGTCTATGAGGCTCCAGTCGAGGCTGTCTGCAGCCACGAGCAACCCTATGTCGCCGTCATCTAGCCGCAGCGCGCGGCGACCGTCGAATAGGCCGCCGTTGAACCACGCGATGTCGGTAAGGTCGAACTCGCCTCCGCACTCCATGGCCTCAAATAGCTTATTGAGGTAGCCCATCGCCCGTTCCGGAGCACGGGCGGATCGCCTCAGGAGCTTGGTAAACAGACCATCTGGAAGAAGATTCACGCTTTGCGCGAAGAAGCAGAATACGAGTTGGTTTACGAAGTGCGCGATTTCGTCCGGGGTTCCACGTCCCTTAATCCTGTGGGCGATCGCGGAGAATTTGTCGGCCGCTTCCTTCGTTACCCCTGCACGGGTTTTGATCGGCTTCAGCTTTTCCGGACTGAAAAAAACGTTGCGTAAGATTTCACGTGCAGATGGTTTCGCAAAATCATCGAGAGTGATCTCGTACGTGGACGGAACCGTGTTGGTCCAGGCTGTGTGGATGCGAAGCCGTTCAATGTCGCAAACAACGTGGAGCGGTGGACTTGAGAGCGCCGGCGCGTACCGCATCAGCTGAAGAAGGGCGTCATCCAGATTGCCGTTCTTACGTTTGTATTCCCAGGCGAAGTGCCCCTTCTTCCACACGTCGGCGAAGCCCTTGCCGCCTCCGAGTTTGTTAGCGCCCTTCTCAAACGCGAAGAATTCACCCAGCGGATCCTCCGACGTGGGAGACGGGTGACCAACCAGCGAGCAGATGTCGAGAAAGTGTTCCTGAGCGCTCTGGCGCTCGCCAAGACCAGACCTTCGCCACTTCGCGATAAAAGCGGTCGGCGTTATCGGCGCAAGCCCGGTAGTCCCCCCACTCATCACGCTCTCCTAGTTACGAGCATGAGTCGGCAGAATTGGATGCCAGCCAAATTCTATTTTTCAGGGCAGCTGCTTATCAGAATTCCGTTTATAATCTATTCCTTTTGTGTGGCAGCGCGCACCGGGAGTTGCTGTACGACAGCGCAAGCCGGTCCTTCCGGACGTCGCCCGAATTAGTTGGCCAATTGCCTTATCAGGTGCGAGATGCAGTCTCGTCGCTGTTGGAGCGTAGAACCGGATTAGAGCGACGATCGGGCGGCGGGCAGCGCGAAGCGAATGGGGGACTTGGGTGAAATGGCGATCGGTTTGGCGGCGATCTTGCCGAACCTAAGCAACGGGCTCGAAAACACCGGCTTCCTCTTCGGGGCGGGGAGCTCTGTCGAAGCGGGCTATCCTGTCATGGCAGATCTGACGCGCACTGTCGTGGGCGGCCTGTCTACGGGCGATCGCGCAACGCTTGACGAAGCCCTGCATTCGGCTGCGAGCGCGTACGACGATACGACTGGCGAGCCCAATATCGAGCTAATCGCCGACATGGTGATGGCGCATGCCGTCAACTCAGGCGACCTCGCTTTTCCGCTTTGGAGGCGCGCATCCGAGAACTCGTCACGGAGGTAATCCTTGGCGTGTCGAGCCCGAAGCTCGATCATCACATCCGCTTCCTCGAGCTACTCAAGGCAAGGACCTACGGCCGGGCGGCGTGCATTTACATTTTCACGACGAACTATGACGTCCTCTTCGAGCTCGCAGGTGCCGAGACGGGGGTGGTCGTCGAAAGTGGCTTCATTGGATCCGTAGAGCGCTTCTTCGATCCGCTGCGGTTCACCACGGCCTGCGGCGCAATGCAGCCCAACGCCCGCTTCAGCGAACACCCGGTGCTCACGGTTCGGCTGGTCAAGATCCACGGGTCGGTGTCCTGGCACTCACGCGGTGGCCGGATCTTTGAGCGTCACCCTGAATCCATCCCTGCCGGCGAGAAGCGCGTGATGGTCCTACCGCGTCGGGGCAAGGTGATGGACACATTGCAGGCGCCTTATGACACGCTGTTCCGCATCATGAGCCAGTCGCTGGGCGCAGACTGCAAATATCTGGCAAGCTGCGGATTCAGCTTCGGCGACGACCACATTAACGCCAACCTGATTCAGCCGGCTCTCGGAAGCGGCAAGATCAAGCTCTTTGCCCTCGCGGCGGCGGAGTCCAGCGGCATGTCGGCCTTTAAGACCTTGCCCGCCTTTAGTGCAGGCTTTGCCAATGCTGGGATCACCGCCGGTGTGCCGCATACCGCCGGTACCGATCTCTGGAAATTCAGCAAGTTCGTGGAGCTATTCGCATGACTAGCACAGCGAATTCCTATCGTATCGGCAAGGTCATCTCGGTCACGGGCGACCAGATCTTCGTTTCGCTCGTCGATCACGACGGCAACGAGCCGGCCTCGGGTGTTCCAGCCTCGATGAGCGTCGATCTTCCGAGCGCCGCGGGACCGACGCCGTTGCTAATCGGTCAGCCCGGCACCTTCGTCCTAGTGTCGCTACCCGCCGGCTATCTGTTATGTATGGTCACCGGGATCGACATGAAAGAGGAGCGAATACCTTCGGTTGATACCAAACGAGCTGGCGAAGACTCCCTGCTGCTGCTCGATCGCATTTCCCGAGTCCTTACCACCGCTCCGGTAGGCACGCTCGACACTGCCGGCACATTCGAACGTGGCACCGATACGCTCCCCACGGTCAATGCACCCACCTTCGCTGTTGATGCTGCCCTCATCGACAGCATCTATGCGGGCTATGCCGAGGGGAATTTCTCGCTCGGCACCTTATCGCTGATCCCCAATCAGGCCGCCAAGATCAACCTCGATGCTTTTCTGACTCGTCACGCGGCCATCCTGGGACAAACAGGCGGAGGTAAGTCCTGGACCGTCGCCTCGGTCGTGCAGAAACTGACGGCATTCCCGCAATCGACTGTAGTACTTTTCGACCTTCACGGCGAATATGGAACGACCTTCGGCGCCGATGCTGACGTCATATCGGCAGCCGATCTTGAGCTTCCCTATTGGCTGATGAACTCGGAGGAGCTGCTCGGCCTCATGGTCGATCGAAGCGAGTCCGCAGCGCCGAACCAGATCGCGAAATTCAAGGAGCTGCTGCAAGGCGCAAAAGAGTCGCACGCCGAAAATGCGGCACTCGGCATTCCCAAAATCACCATCGACACTCCGGTCTTTTTCGACTTCGCGAAGTTGATCACCGAGTTTCGTAGGCTCGACACCGAGATGGTCCCAGGCGCGAATAACAAGGACAAGCAGGGGCCACTCTTTGGTCAGTTCACCCGCCTGCTTATGCGGATCGACTCGCGCATGAATGATCGGCGCTACGACCTGATCTTCAAGCCGAAGAAGTATGCGACTAGCGCATCGATGGACGACCTTTTCCGCCGCCTGCTCGGTGAAGTGTCAGGCGCTCGCAAGAAAGCTGTCATCATTGACCTCAGCGGCGTGCCGTTTGACGTGCGGGCCTCGGTCATTTCGCTCATTCTGCGATGCCTGTTCGACTTCGCCTACTGGTTCCGCCGGGTGAACGGCGACAAATATCCGATCGCTGTGTTCGCCGACGAGGCGCATATCTATCTCAGCGACCGCGACACTAACGCGGAGGCGGCCCGCATGTCGGCCGAGCGGATCGCGAAGGAGGGTCGGAAGTACGGCATTAGCCTTACCGTGATCAGCCAGCGCCCTCGCGAGCTGTCGAGCACGATCCTCTCGCAATGCGGCAGTTTCCTGTGCCTGCGCATCTCGAACCCTGACGACCAAGCCTATGTCCGAAACCTGCTCCCGGACTCGGTCCGCGGTATCACCGCGATGTTCTCCACGCTGCGCCGCGGCGAGGCCATTTTGTTGGGCGATTCGGTGATGATGCCGACTCGCATCCGGATCGACGCACCCAAGCCTGCGCCTGCCAGCGACGATGCATCATTCGCCAACGCTTGGGCGAATGCGCCCGTGGATCTCGATATGACATCCGTGCTCACGGCCTGGCGGAACCAGACGAGCTAGACCACTGCCTTTTCGGCAAGAGCCCGCCGGACGGCTCCAGCGAACACCTTCATAAGTTCAGGATCAGCGAGCACCTGTCCCGCAGCGAGCGTGGTAGCTCGAGTTGACTCCGGCCCCTCTTGCGGTGCGGTTGCAGATATTCGCCGGATCGATGCCGGCAAGTCGTCCGACACACCGGCGGGCTTCGAACCCGGCCGTATCGAGACCTGCAATCACTGCATCTCTCAGCCTGAAATCGCGTCCTCCGACCCAGACTGCCGGGTCCTTGCTGTCGGTGCGCCCGTGGATGGCGATCGCCGTTTCCACAGCTGCCATGAGTCTCAGGGCCTGCGGCTCGTCGAACCGCGACGACGTGATGTGCAGGTCGCTGTGCGCGCGTCCGCGGCGGATGCCTTCGAACGAATAAAAAGACAGATCGCCGTCCGCGACCGCGGCTGCGATCTCTGACGAGCCGGGCTCGATACGGCCCCCATGCGGCGCGATCACCGCGACCATGCTGCCGCGGTCGTGGACCCGAATTCGATAATCGATACCGAGCCGTTCGTTAGCGGCCAGTTGGGCAAAACCTGAATATTGATCCACCATCGGTCGCGTGCCCATCGTCGGTGCAAATTCGCCGGTTCGCGGTCTTTCGGCAATAGTGGCCTGGCGGCGACGAGAGTTCA
>CBHCZH010000179.1:0-6361 GCA_965977975.1 uncultured bacterium | reverse complement strand
TTCACGCGAAAGTAGCCTTCCCCCACCCCGCTGACCTGCGCGGTGGCGGCAACGTTGCGAAAGCGCGCGGTAACGTTGCTCGACACGCTGGGCGTAACGCTGTCGATGAACGGCTGGCTGGCCAGCGCCTCGGCGTCCGCAGGCACCAGCGTCTCGATGCGGCTGGCGCGCGTGTCGCCAAAGCCCTCGCCCGGGTAGAGATCGAGCGTGTTGGTGCCGAGGCTGCTGATATTCTCGAGGATCCGCTGCTGCGACCCGTTGCCGAGCGCGACCACCGACACGACCGAGGCGATGCCGATGATGATGCCGAGCATCGTCAGGAACGTGCGCAGCTTGTGCGCGGACATCGCCAACACCGCCATGCGGAACGCTTCGCGGAAGCGGTCGAGCAATTGCTGCCAGCCGCTGCCGTGCGGCTCGGCGGGCGGCGGCACCGAGGCCTGCGGCGGCGCGCGCAGCTCGCGGTCGGCGACGATCTCGCCGTCGCGGATCTCGATGATCCGGTCGGCGTGCTCGGCCACGGCCATGTCGTGGGTGACGAGGATGACCGTGTGGCCTTCGGCATGCAGCTCCGCGAGGATGCGCATCACTTCCTCGCCGCTCGCGCTGTCGAGCGCGCCGGTCGGCTCGTCCGCGAGGATGACCTTGCCGCCGTTCATCAGCGCGCGGGCGATCGAGACGCGCTGCTGCTGCCCGCCCGAGAGCTGACCCGGCCGGTGACCGGTACGCTCCGCCAGCCCGAGGCGGCCGAGAATGGCGCGGGCGCGCTGGTCGCGCGCCTGGCGCGGGCGGCCGGCGTAGACCGCCGGCACCTCGACGTTGCCGAGCGCGGTGAGGTCCGATAGCAAATGGTAGCGTTGGAAGACGAAGCCGAAATGCTCGCGCCGCAGCGCGGCCAGCTCGTCGGGCTCGAGCTCGCGCGTTTCGCGTCTCTCGACCGCGTAGCTTCCCAAGGTGGGCCGGTCGAGGCAGCCGAGGATGTTCATCAGCGTCGACTTGCCCGATCCCGAGGCACCGACGATGGCGACCATCTCGCCCGAGCGGATGTCGAGGTCGACGTTCTTCAGCGCGGCGAACACGCCCTCGCCCGAGGGATATTCGCGCCGGACCTTTCGCAAGCGCAACAAGGGTGCGTCGGTCACGGCGCGCTCAGAACGGGGGCGGGCCGATCGGGCGCCCATTGTCGCTGCTGGCGGTAGTGGCGCTGGCTTCCCCGACGACGACCTTCTCGCCCGCCTTGAGCCCGTCGAGCACTTCGGCGGACACGTTGTTGTTGATGCCGACCTTGACTTGGCGCGTCGCGACGGCGCCGTCCGCGTCCATCACCCGCACCGCATAGCGCCCGTCACTGCCGTTCGCGCCAAGCGCGGCCGAGGGGACAAGCAGCACGTTGCTCTTCTGCGCGAGCACGATCGAGACTTGCGCGGTCATCAGCGCGCGCAGCTTGCCGTCGGTGTTGGGCACCTCGAACAGCGCGTTGTAGTAGATCGCCGACGAGCTGGCGCTGCTCGAGGAGGTGGTCGCGGACGAATCCACTTCGTTGACGATCGACTCGGGTGCCGGCTCGACCTGCATCAGACGCGCCTGGTAGCGGTGGTCGGCGTCGCCGAGGATGGTGAAGTATACCGGCAGGCCCGGCTCGACCCTGATGACGTCGGCCTCGGAAATCTCCGCCTTGACTTCCATCACGTCGAGCTTGGCCAGAATGACGATGGTCGGCGCCGCCTGGACCGCGTTGACCGTCTGCCCCTGCTTGGTGACCACCGCCACCACCACCCCGTCCATCGGCGCGACGACCCGGGTGTAGCCGAGATTGACCTCGGCTGTGTCGACGTTGACCCGCGCCTGCTGGATCTGCGCGTCGATCGCCGAGAGCCCCGCGCGCGCCGCCTTGAGCTCGGCTTCCGCCGCCTGATAGTCGGCCTGCGAGGTCGCCTCGCCGGCGACCATGATCTCCTGGCGGCGGAAGGCCTGCTCGGCGCGGGCTAGCGTTGCCTGCTGGGAGGCGCGCTGGGCCTGAATGTTGGCCAGCTCCGCCCGCGCGGTCTTCAGCGTGTTGCTCTGCGTCTGGGCGTCGATCTGGGCGATCAGCTGCCCCTCGCGCACCGTCTGGCCGATTTCCACGCTCAGCGTCTCGATCCGGCCCGAGGCCTGCGCGCCGACGCTGACCAGCTCCTTGGGTTCGAGCGTGCCCGTGGCCTCGACCGTCTGCTCGATGTTCCCGCGGGTCACCTCGGCAGTCAGCAGCGCGGGCGCATCGTCGCTCGCGAAGAACAGCCGCCATGCGAGCAGCACCACGACCAACGCGCCAAGGGTCGCACTTCCGACGAGAACAGAACGGCGAGACAGCATGGCGCCGCTATGGCGGGCGGCGGCGCGCTTGTGGGTAAAGAGTCTGCAAACGGACTGTAAATATTTCGAAAAGCCCGCTGACTCCGGCGCCGGGGTGCGTCATGCAGGGCGCGTGTCGCCACAACGCCCATCGATCCTGCTCGTCGACGACGACGCCGAGCTGAGCACCCTGCTGCGCGAGTATCTGGAGAGCGAGGGCTTTCGCGTGGAGGCGGTGTTCAACGGCGCCGACGGCGCGGCGCGCGCGCTGTCGGGCGAGCACGACGCGGTCATCCTCGACGTGATGCTCCCGCGGAT
Organism: uncultured bacterium; assembly: GCA_965977975.1. Taxonomy (GTDB): domain Bacteria; phylum Pseudomonadota; class Alphaproteobacteria; order Sphingomonadales; family Sphingomonadaceae; genus Croceibacterium_A. The sequence continues at coordinate 3,712 of CBHCZH010000179.1, read as the reverse complement.
GAACGGCATCGAGGTGCTGCGCGAGATCCGTCGTTCGAGCCAGGTGCCGGTGCTGATGCTCACGGCGAAAGGCGACCAGGTCGACCGGGTCGTCGGTCTCGAGCTGGGCGCCGACGACTATGTCGCCAAGCCGCATTATCCGCGCGAGCTCGTTGCGCGGCTGCGCGCGGTGCTCCGCCGCCATGCACCGGCCGGGGCGCCGGCGGCCGACCCCGTCGCGCTGGGCGGGCTCGAAGTGCAGATCGCCAAGCGCAGGGCCAGCTGGCAAGGCATGCCGATCGAGCTGACCGCGTCGGAATTCAACCTGCTGGCGGTCCTCGTGAAGACAGGCGACGACGTGGCGACCAAGGACGCGCTGTCGCTCCAGGGCCTCGGCCGCACGCGCCAGCCGTACGATCGCAGCGTCGACGTTCACGTTAGCAACCTGCGGATAAAGCTGGAGTCAGGCTCCTCCGGCGATATCGCGATAGAGACCGTGCGCGGCATCGGCTACCGCCTGCGGGTCGCGTCATGAAGCGGCGGCTGTTCTGGAAGATTCTGCTGGCGTTCTGGTTCACATTCTTTGCGATCACGCAAGGGATGTGGCTGCTGTTCGAGCTCACCCGCGACGATCGCCCACCGCCCGAAAGACTGCTGGCCCAAGAGGTCGCCCCGGTGGTGCTCGCCGCCGCGGCGGAAGCCGTCGAACGGCACGGGCTGGACGGCCTCGATGCGATGCTCGCGCGCCTGCCGGCCGAGCAGCGCGGCCGGGTGGTGATGGAGCCCGCCGCGGCCGCCGAGACCGGCGGCGACGGAGACCGGCTGATCTCTCGCGACGCGGCGGCTCCGGACGGGCTGGTCTACCGCCTGTCGTACCGCTACGCCGTCGGCAGGCTGCCCATGAGGCTGCCCAGTCCGCCCGCCGAACTGATCGTGCTCGGAGTTCTCGGCGGGCTCATGTTCAGCGCCGCCCTGGCCTGGTACCTGACCGAGCCGATCCGCAGGCTGCGCGCCGGTTTCGAGCGCCTGGCCCGCGGCGAGCTCGACGTCCGCCTCGCGCCTTCGATTGGGCGACGGCGCGACGAGATCGCCGACCTGGGCCGCGATTTCGACCTCATGGCGCAGCGACTGCAGCATCTGGTCGCCGGACGCGACCGCCTGCTGCACGACGTCTCGCACGAACTGCGCTCGCCGCTGGCGCGGCTGCAGCTCGCCATTGCCCTGGCGCGCCAGGGTCCCGAACGGACCGACCTGACGCTCGAGCGCATCGAGCGCGAAGCCCAGCGGCTGGAAATGCTGGTCGGCGAGGTGCTGGCGCTGGCCCGAGCCGAACACGGACAGACATCGCGCGACGACTATTTCGACCTCGCCGGGATCGTCGCGAGCGTCGCCGAGGACGCCTGCTTCGAAGCCGAAGCCAGCCAGGTCCGCATCCAACTGCGCAGCGACATGCCCGACGAGGACGAGCGCCCGCTGATGATCGGAAACGCCGAGCTCGTGCTCCGGGCGATGGACAACGTCATACGCAACGCGCTGCGCTTTTCCTCGCCTGGGCAGGTCATCGACGTGGAGGTTTCCTATCGGGCGCGGGACAATTGGTATCGCGTGGAGATTTCCGACCAGGGACCCGGTGTGCTGGAAGCGGACATCGCGGCGATGTTCGACCCGTTCGTGCGGGGCGACGACAGCAGTGCAGGTCCCGGGCTCGGGCTCTCGATCGCGTCGCGGGCTGTCGCCGCGCACGGCGGAACCATGGAGGCCCGCAACCGCGAAGGCGGCGGCTTGACCATCACGATGACATTTCCGGTCCCATCGGGCGGAACGCATCGCCAGGCTTCATAAAAGAGGGGCCCCGGCAAAGATACGCTGCCGGGGCCCGGACACATTGGAGGGGGGACTATTCCCGGCAATGCGGAATGCCTTAGCTGCCCCATCTAGAGTTCAGGGAGGATCGGAGCAGTTCGGCGTTCCTAGATATAACGATTGAGGTGCGAAGACCCTTCACGCCGCCGAGTGATGCGTGCCAGCGGTATGCTCGATCGCTCGTTCTCGCGCTAATGACGCCTGAGCCGTGTTGCGGCCGACGTGCCTCTCGGACTCCAGGAGGATCGGCGAGAACAGATCGCATCAGCTGCATCGTGTCCCAATCTCAGTCACAGCCTGGCCAGAAGCGGTCAGACCGCTTTTGGGCGCGACTGGTCGAAAGCCGACCGTCAGCTTACCAGAAGCTCATCCGCGGCGCTGGGCGGCAGCTATGGGCGCGAACCGGCCCCCCTCACGCCTCACTGCAACCGGGCGGCGCGATTTCCACGCGCCCTACTTCCACCCCTGCCAATCCTTCAGCCGCCAGCCGCCGAACAGCGCGCGGTCGGGGTCGTGCGGCTGCTTGGCCGGGTCCGCGCCGCTCCAGCCGGTGACCTGCTCCAGCGCCGGTAGCACGGGCGGGGTGGGTTCGAGGGGCTCGGGCGCTTCGCCGCCGCTGCGCAGCGCACGGGCGACTTCGTAGCCTTCGCGGTCCCAGGCCTTTTCCGCGCGCCATTTGCGGCCGAGGCGGCTGCAATAGGCGTCGGTGTCCTCGCCGCGGCCGCGGCGGCGGTCGGGCCGTTCGCTCCACAGGCGCGCTTCCTTCTGGTGCAGGTAGAGGAGCTGGAGCGCCTGGGCCGCGCTCATCGGCGGGATCGCCGGAGGGTCGTTGTGTCGCCAGGCGTCGTCGCGGCAGCTTTCGGGAGCGAAGCCTTCGATCAGCGCCATCTCGATCCGGTCGAAACCCATTTCCTTCGCCATCCGCATCTCGCGCGCGAAGGCCGGGTCGTAGTCGCGCAGGCGGTAGAACGACGAGTGCGCGAAGCCGGCGGCACGGGCCGAAAGCCGGACGTTGGCGGTGGCGCTGAGCGCGGCGAGGAACGCCTGGCGGGCGGCCTGGTCGATGCGCCGCACGCCGGGCGACGGCGCGCGGAGCTGGAGGCGGCCGTTGGCGAGGCGGATGACGCGAGGTTCGCCCCCTTCCTTCGAGCACGGAGGTCGCGGGCCCCCTCTACCGTTCGCCTGCGGCGACCGGTTCCCCTCCCCCGTGAACGGGGGAGGACCCGGTGCGTTGAGCCGCGCGTGGGCGAGGGCGAGGGCGGCGTCCCATTCGGCGGCGAAGGCGGCGCTTTTCGCGCGGCGCTTGGTGAAGGTCGAGCGGTGGACGCCGAGCTCGCGCGCGGCGAGGCGGGCGTTGCCGGTGCGGCGCAGCGCGGCGAGGAAGGACTGGTTCTCGAGCGCCTGGCGGCGGTTGAAAGGGCGCGGCATGAGCCCCGCGTCGCAAGCGAAATCCTACATTGCAAGGGGTTAGCGGCGGGCCGGTGGGCGCACTGCCTGACGCGTCCCACCCCCCTGCCGCTCCCGCAAGCGGGTTGGAGTGTCTACAAACCGGCCCTTCGGTGCTTCGGCAATCCGCCGTTCGGAACGCTCTAGCGCTTGGCCTTCTTCTTCGCTGGTGCCGGCTTTGCCGCGGCCTTCATCGCCGCCAGCTCCTCGTGGACGCGGGCTTCGCGGGCGAGGCGTTCGATTTCCTCGTCGATCGCCGCCGGTGCCGGATCGGGGCGCTTCTCGGCGGCGAAATCGATGCGTTTCTCGAGTGTGGAGATGCGGTCCATGATCCGTTCGCCGCGGGTGGCGGCGGTATCGGCGGCCGAGCGCGGGGGCTGGGCGCGGCGCGCCGGCACCGCGGCGGTACGCGCACGCGGTTAGG
>CBHCZH010000178.1:0-6482 GCA_965977975.1 uncultured bacterium | reverse complement strand
GATGAACAGCGCTACGGCGAATGCCGCGATTTCCGGCTGAACCCAGAATAGGTAACCCAGCGTGCCGAAAGCCGTCCCTGCCTGGAGTAATGGGAACGAGATGGAATCGCCAACAAATCCGGCCACTTCCTCGACCTCGGATGAGGTCATTGAGACGACCGCGCCCTTGTCGGTCGTGGTGTTGGGTTCACGCCGCTTGAGCGGCTGGTCTACGAGCAGGTCGAAGATGCGACCTCGCAATTTGAATGCGATATGCTCGACTAGCCTGCCGCGATAGACGTTGAGCAAGTACTTCAGGCCACCCTGCAGCAGGAGGACGACAAGATAGAGTCCGCACAGCAGGAACATGTAACGTAAATTCTGGTCATGGATTGCGTCGTCCACAATGCGGCGCTGTAGTTCCAGCGGGATCATGCTCATCGGCGCGACGATAAGCGTTAGCATGACCAGCCAGATTTGCTGGCGACGGCTTGACCGCCAGATGAAGGCATACAGGCTTGGCGACATCTGTGCGTTCCTCCAGGCGCGGATCAACGGATTTGAGCTGCTACGCTCCGTCACACCACAGTCGACGCGCCGTCGAACCTAGGTCTTTCAAAGCTAATCAAGCCTTTACGGTGGGGCCTTGGCCGACGCCAGCCATTGATGCAGATCAAGCTGCGGATGGCTGCTTCGTTTCATACTTTGATTAATTTCGGTTGTCGGCGGAGGCAGAGATGCCCGGCGAAACACCTCCAATCATCCAGCAGCTCATCCGTGACCATCGCAACATGGCAAGATTGCTCGACGTGCTGCAAGAGGAGCTGGAACGTTATCGGCAAACGAAAAGCGCCGATTTCGAAGTCCTCTCCAGGATCGTGGATTATGTCCTCAATTTCCCCGAACTGCGACATCATCCGCGAGAGGATCTGATCTTCAAGCACCTCAAGAACAAAGTCCCGGCGGGCGCTGGGCCGGCTGGGGCAATCTTGGCGGAACACCGGGAAATGGCCGCGCTCACCCGCAGACTCTCTGCCGCCGTCTACAACCTTTGGCACGACGTGGAAATGCCGCGCCCATGGTTCGATGCCGTCGCCGACACCTTCATCACAATGCACCGGAAACATATGCGCGATGAAGAAGAGACCTACTTTCCCCTTGCTGTGGCGAGCCTGGGCCCGGAGGACTGGCGAAAGATCGAAGCCGAAGCGGCGCAGCATTCCGACGATCCGTTGTTCGGCGGGAAGACGGATGCCGAATATCAGGCATTGCATGACCGCATCCTTCGCTTGGCGCGGTAGGACTTACTGCAAAAAGGTTGCCGGGAAGCGAACACTACGCAGCAGGTGGGGAGGCGGTGCCTCCCTAGAGGAGAGTGACTAAATGTTCAAAACCATTCTGGTCCCAATCGATGTTGCGCATCGGAGCAGCTGGGAGCATGCGCTTCCACAGGCGATTGAACTGGCAGCGACGAGCGCAGGCACCCTAACAGTCATCACGGTCGTTCGCGACCTCAAGGCTGCGTTCGAAGGCGTGCGCGTTTCATTTCAGGTCGATCGGATGATCTCTGCCGCGCGTGACAAGCTGGTCGAAATCGTTTCGGCATACCGGGAGAGCAATGTGGCGATCGGCGAGGAGGTCAGGTTCGGCAGCATCGGTCATGAAATCTTGACCACTGCACACGAGCGGCGAGCCGATTTGATCGTCATGGCATCTCATCGACCGGAGTTGAAAGACTATCTAATCGGTCCGAATGCGGCCTATGTCGCACAGCATGCCTTCTGCTCGGTCCTTGTTCTGCGGGCACCGCAGACGTCTAAACGATAGATAAGGACTCCGTCGGATAAGCGCACGTGGCCAAGACTCCGCACCGGCATGGTATCGAAACGGCGGGTCACCTTGCCACGGAGCCCTTCCCAACTGCGATCGAAACGGAGGAGGTGCAAGTCACGCTCAAGCGCATGGCTTCCAGCTCGTTCGCCACGTCCGATCTTTTGATCGTGACGGATCAGGACCGACGCTATCGCGGAGCCGTAGAGCTGATCCAACTATTGCAAGCTCCAGCCAAGAGCAGAGTGGCGGAACTCATGCGGCCCGGGTGGCCACGAATCGCGCCTGATATTGATCAGGAACATGCAGTCCTGATGGCCGCCAAGGCGAAGGTAGCGGCACTTCCGGTTGTTGCCAGTGACGGAAGGCCTATCGGTGTCATTCCACCGTTGACGTTGCTTGAGGTGCTCGCGCACGAACATCGCGAGGATATGCACCGCCTGGTCGGCATCTTGCGGGAGCAAGCCGGTTCCCGCCACGCACTTGAGGACCCCCCGGTACGGCGTGCAGCCCGGCGGCTTCCATGGCTGCTGGTCGGGCTTGCGATGAGTGCCGCGGCAACGGCGATCATGGCGAAATTCGAGAGCGACCTTCAAGCGAACGTAGCCATCGCATTCTTTATCCCAGCGCTTGTGTATCTGACCGATGCAATCGGCACTCAGACAGAGGCGATCGCAATACGTGGACTATCTGTGCACCGGGGTCCGCTCTTGAAGATCTTGTTTCTCGAATTCATAACAGGCGGCATGATCGGCGCCGTGATCGCAGTCGTCGCACTGCTCGGCGTCTGGTCGGTCTTCGGGAGCTTCGCGCTGGCTGTTGGCGTCGCAATTTCGCTCCTGCTGGCCGGAACGTTGGCAAGCTCTCTCGGCCTTCTGCTGCCGTGGATGTTGTCCAAGATGCGAATCGATCCGGCCTTCGGCTCGGGGCCTGTGGCGACGATAATCCAGGATGTCTTAACGATTCTGGTCTACTTCACGATTATGAACGCCCTACTTGGATAAGGGCATCAGAGCATGCGGGTCATCGCTGCATACCTAAGTCGGTCGATCGAGCTCAAGGCTGACACGCACAATCTCGGTATCTTGATCGGTGGGCTCGATGCGAAACCCAAGGTGTCTCGCCAGATCGAGCATGCGCGCGTTGGCTTGCAGCACATCACCAAAGATCTCGCCAATTCCGCGGCCAGACGCATAGTCGATAATCCGCCGCATAAGAAGCCGTCCAAGCCCCTTACCGGCAAGATCATCGCGTACGACAATCGCGAATTCCGCTCGGGCACCATCAGGATCCGTCAACAGGCGGACGACCGCAAATACATCGGCAAGTCCCGCCGGCTTTCGCTCGGTCAGAACCAACGCCATCTCCCGCTCATAATCGATCTGAGTTAGGCGGGCGGCCATAGTATGGGACAACTCGCGGATCAAGCCGAAGAAACGGAGGTGGATTGCGTCCGATGACAACTTCGCAAAGGCATCGCGGAAGCGCGGCTCGTCCTCCGGTCGAACCGGTCGCAATAGCAACTCGCGATCACCGACTTGCACAACCTCTTCAAGCTCGCGTGGGTACGGTCGAATAGCCAGACGCGCACTTCCAGGCCGAGCTGGCCGCTGCACCCGGATTCGGGCATCTAGTGCCAACACGCCACTCGGCTCGGCCAGGAGAGGATTGATATCGAGCTCGACGATCTCCGGCAGATCGATGGCGATCTGCGAAACCTTGAGCAGTGTCGATGCGATCGCATCGAGGGATGCTGCCGGACGGTCGCGGAACCCCCTTAACAAAGCACAGATTCTCGTACGACTGATCAATTCCTGGGCCAGCGGCATATTGAGAGGAGGCAAGGCGACTGCACGATCTGCTAGGATTTCCGTCGCGATGCCGCCTTGCCCGAACAGAATGACCGGACCGAATTGCGCATCCTCGGTTATCCCAATGATAAGCTCGTATGCGTTCTTTGCTTGGACCATAGGTTCAATGGTAAACCCGGTAATGTGGGCGCCCGGTTGCACAGTGTGAACCCGCTCCAGCATTGCCACCGCCGCCTCTTTCGTAGCGCTGGGGCCCTCCAAGTCGAGGGCCACACCGCCCACATCTGACTTGTGCGTGATATCCGGGGAAAGAATCTTCATTGCAACGCGACCGCCGATGCGTGCGGCCAGGTGGCCGGCTTCTCCTGGTGTCGTTGCTACCATCACTTCATTGACCGGCACACCATAGGCGGCAAGAACAGTCATTGACTCGGGTAGTGTCAGAAGGTCTCGCTTTTCGGCGAGGACATGCTCGATCACGGTGCGAGCTCTAGCAATATCGCAGCCGAGCTCTCGGCTGATGGACGGCGGGGTCTGCATCAGCTGCTCTTGGTTTCGGCGGTAGTTCACCATGTGCATGACAGCGCGCACCGCCTGCTCCGGCGTGTCATAGCTCGGCAGTCTAGCATCGGCGAACAAACGACGTGCTGTGCTCGCGGTTTCGCCGCCGAGCCAACAGGTGAAGACCGGCCTGCGGCCATTCTTGAGCGTATCAATGACAGCGCGGGCAGCGTCGGCGCCGGCCGAAATCGCGGTCGGACAACTCAATACAAGAATGGCATCACTCCCCGGATCGGCCAGCAGCGCTGTCATCGCTGCCGCGTACCGGGCTGGCGGCGCGTCACCGATAATGTCGATGGGATTGGCGTGTGACCACGTCGGCGGCAGGACCTCATCAAGTTGCTTGCGAGTGTTCGCGGACAACTCCGCGAGCTGGCCGCCAGCATCTACCAGGGCGTCAGTAGCAAGAATGCCAGCACCGCCGCCATTGGTCAGGATCATGATCCGATCGCCTGGCGGCGTAGCACTCATAGCCAGCGTTTCGACTGCGGAGAACAACTCTTCAAGGTCCAGCACACGGAGCAAGCCGGCGCGCCGGAAGGCGGCGTCGTAGACCAGATCCGACCCAGCCATCGCTCCCGTATGTGAGGCGACAGCGCGCGCCGACTCGGCATGGCGTCCTGCCTTGATCACAACGACTGGTTTCGTCCTCGCGGCGATACGCGCCGCCGACATGAACTTGCGGGCATGGGTAACCATCTCGATATAGAGAAGGATTGCGCTTGTCTCGGGATCGGTCGAGAGATAGTCCAGCATGTCACCGAAATCGACATCGGCCATGTCGCCTAGCGACACCATGCGCGAGAAACCTATGCCGCGTGGCCGCGCCCAATCAATGACGGAGGTGAGGATGGCGCCGGATTGCGCGATGAAGGCAAGCCCGCCGCGATGTGGTTGAAGATGGGCGAAACTGGCGTTCAGCCCGAGCGGCGGCACAAGAAGTCCGAGGCAGTTGGGCCCAACTATTCGGAGAAGGTGGGGTTGCGCGGCATCGAGCATCGCCTGTTTCAGCGCGGAACCGCTATCGCTGGTAAATCCAGCCGTAATGACGACCGCGCCCTTGGTGCCGCGTCTGCCTAGCTGCGAAATCAAGCCAGGCACACTTGCCGGGGGCGTAGCGATCACTGCCAGATCGGGGACCCCCGGCAGGGCGGCGACGTCCGCATAGACAGGCTGGCCCTCGAAGGACGCATACTTGGGGTTCACGAGATAGATCGTGCCGGAGAAGCCGCCGGTGTGAAGATTCTTCACGACGACTGAGCCAACCGTCCCCAGATTTGGGCTGGCGCCAATAACTGCGATGGACCTGGGCTTAAACAGGCTGTCGAGGTTGCGGATCGTCATACCGTCGGCGCTCCATCGAAAGGACGATTGGGGCTGGGTCCAGCAATCTGGGCCATTTCTGACATCATCGGATATGGCGCTCTATGTCGACCATTCGCCTCGCCCTTTGGCAAGAGCAATGATCGCTCTCTAGCTTGGTTCGGGCCGGAAGATGACGCCGTGCTGTCGATCTTCGTTTGGATCGCAGGACGACGGTTGTCCGCCTGCGGGGCTAGGAGGCTCGAGCTTTCCCAGCCGGTCGCACCACGACCGCGTGGTATCTCATGCCTAGGTCCACCCCAATCGGCCCCCAGCGTGGTGCGCCTAGTCGGAATAGGATGGCTGAGACAACTCGCATCCATCAATGTGCAAGCCGATGGAATGTGCGGGCGTTGGTGGCGGCAGGAGCGACCAATGAGTCCTCAAATAGCGAAACTGATTCGTAAGATTGAAACACTGGAGGACTCGAAGCAGCGGGCGATGCCGCGCATTGGGCTTGAGCATGGAAAGGTCCGCTTTGAGCAAGAGCTGCTTCGGCGCGCCATCGCGAACGGCAGATAAGACTTATGAAGTATATCCTCGGTGCGCGGCCGCTGGTGATTATCACGGCTCCCATAATTTACGCGGTTGTTTTACTCGTACTCTTGCTAGGCTTGTTTGTTACTGTCTACCAAAGCATCTGTTTTAGAGTTTATGGGATAGCTAAGGTTCCGCGTAGCGACTTCTTCGTTTTTGACAGAGCGCATCTGCCGTATCACAATCTGATTGAGAAGCTGAATTGCGCTTACTATGCGAATGGATTAGTTGCCCAAAATTGAACATGCCCGTCGTGTCATCGGTGCACACAAACGCCATGTAAAGTTCGAGGATTATGGTGATGCTCAAGCCTACCGCGGTTACCTCGAGACGCATCGCCAGGCTTTGAAGGCAGAAGGCAAAGACCATAGCAACGACCATCAGATTAATGTGTTGTGCGCC
>CBHCZH010000177.1:0-6528 GCA_965977975.1 uncultured bacterium | reverse complement strand
AGTCGGCAGCTTCGGGGACAAGCGTGAACACGCCCCGGTAGCCGCTGTGACCCCCGGCTTCGCATCCTTCGGCGACGATAATGTCGGCCCCCGCGTCGACGGCTTCGCGCAGGTAGCTCATGCCCTGCACCTGGCAGATCAGCGGCACTCCGTGCGCCTTGATGCGTGACGCGTGCGGTTCGAGCTCCCCAAAGGAGAGCATCAGAGCCGCCGGCTGCTTGGCCAGAACCTGATCGAGCAGCTTGGGATACCTCGCCATTGACCAGGTGATGAAGCCGCAGCCGACCCGCGCATTTCCCGCTGCCGCGAACTGGTCCTCGAGCCAGCCGGCGTCCCCGTAACCACCGCCGATGATGCCGAGCCCGCCTGCATTGGAGACAGCGGCCGCAAGCTTCCCGCCCGCAATGACGTTCATGGGCGCCAGAAGAATTGGATGCTCGATAGCGAGCTTCTGCGTGAGCCTTGTCTTCAAACGCATTGTGCTTCCTCTTCTGAGCGCGACGTCCTCGGCCAATCAGGTCCGTGCGCTCTGACGTCCGCGTCTTGCTGCAGGACAAGGCGCGCTGCGCTTGAAGTAGGCGTCACCCAACAACGTGGTATTAGCAAGCGGATTCGGGCTGGGTTTCAGAATACTCCTCGACTATCTGGAGGCCCGCCGCGGTGCGTCTGATCACCATATAGTAGCCACGATCCCAATAGCACTTGCGAACGGAGTAGCGATCTGCCTTGACTCGAATGTCATCGCCAACCGCTTCGAACCGGGCGTTCTTGAACTCACTACGGTCGCCTTGCGCCTTAGCAAGAGGCATGGCTTTTTGAATTAGGTCTTTCCACTGCGCTCCGGTCAGCTCGAGCGATCGAATCTGACCCGTGGGATAACGCCTGGTGGTCTTGATCGCCGCAGAATCGGCGTACAGCGTTGCAATTGACGGATTGTAAGAATTCCCGAGGGCAACGTAACGATCGAAGAAGCGCTGGCCTTCCTGCAAGTCAACTGCGTGTGATGTCCCAATCACGCCCAATGCGATACCAAGCACCGCGAGGATGACAGGACGCTTGAGGTGGCTCATCGCTCCCTCCAAAAACTACGGGCAGCTGCAAGATACGGTTCATCATAGATATGGTCTGGAAGGCTTGCTCGGTACTCAACAAATTCAAGCACTACGCGGCGCTCCTCTTCGGAAAAGCCAGCAAATCTATTGCGTTCGCCAACATCCAAATCGGTAGACGGGGCGAGGTTGTAGTTGATTAGAGCTTCAACGTTCGAATTTGGAACCCTGAGGCAAAACTCGATAAATCTCGGCAGATAGAATCGAAAGGCCTTGGCGCTTAGCAGAGGCAGACAATCACCGAGCCAATGCATGTCTTTCTCCGGGACGTCACGAGCTGTGTAGGCACTAAGACGGTCGGCCACCTCATCACACTCGCAGCAACGGTGCGGCGTGATTTCGGCCAGGTCGGGCCTCGGTGCCTTGCCGAAACTCGCATACAGCCGTTCGACGTACTCACTTACGTTCACGGCCCAACATCCGCTTCTTCCCGCACGCGCTAAGCGCGCAGCGGCGAAGTAGAGCTGTCGGCAACAACGCGCTGTTAAGCGAAGCTGATTCGACGCTCATCGGTGTCGGGGTAGGGGTATTCCATGTGTTTTGCCGTTGCCCTGGCAACGGCCTCGCCGTAATACCGCGCCACCAATCTGAGCGTCATATCAATGCCGGCCGAGATTCCGGCCGAAGAAAAAAACGCGTTTTCCTCGACGAAATGCAGGCGCCTCTCAACGGTGACTTTTGGAAACATTTCCTGCATCGAGTCGAGAAAACGCCAATGGGTAGTAGCCCGCTTCCCGTCGAGCAGGCCCGCTTTGCCGAGTAACAAGGCGCCCGTACATACAGAACTCAGCGTCTCAACCTCTCTCGAGCGGCCTGCAATCCACTTCAGCAGGCGCTCGTTGTTCATGTGATGTCGAAAGCCCCAGCCACCGGGGACGAGAAGAATGTCCAACTTCGGACAACTATCGAGATCGTGATCCGGCAGGACTTTCAAGCCGCCGGTCGCCACCACCGGTGACTTGCTTTCGGCTACGAGAAAAGCGCAAAACGGGGATGGCTCCTCGCGTCTCTTTTCTTCGTTTAAACGTGTGACTGAGAAAACCTCAAACGGCCCACAGAAATCGAGCACCTCGACTTCCTCGTACACGACGATGCCAACCTGTTTTCTATCCATCTCGGTCCTCCCGAAGATATGCCCCCGTTTCCGCGCCGCACGCGCAGCGTAGCGAGCTGACGCGTCGCACAGCAATGCCAGTCGCGCTTGTTGTCGACTTCATCGAAATCCGACTCAGCGCTGGATCACAATGATTTATCAACGATCTTCCAGTACGAGTCTTTCCTGATCACCTTGCCGTCCCGAAATTCCCAGTGGTCGCATCCACGTACTTCAATGCGGACTCCGTCGGGCGTCGTGCCGGTTAGCAGCCACTCGGACACGCCCCTGTTGCCGCTGACCCAGTGCCGGTCGTCGCTGTAGTGCACGTCTGGCAGGCCCTTGAAGCGCATCGCCAAGCCTTCGCGAACAGCTGCTTTGCCCGTGAAGCGTTTGCCCCAGGGATCCGGTCCTCGAGGCAGGTCCAACGAGCAATCGTCGGCAAAGAACTCCATGATGGCGTCCAAGTCGTGCGCGTTGAACGCATCGGCGATTGCCTTCAATGTTGCGACGGATACCGATTGCCGTTTAGCCATGCCCGTTGATCCCCAGAGCGCTCTAATGTTCGCGTCTTGCCGTGCCGCCCAGGCGGCGTAGCAAGTGGAAGACGTCGTTCAACAACACGCCGTTAGACGGCAGCACTGCCTCGTCTCGCTTTGCGAATTGCCAGCACGAATAGTGCACCGCTGATTCCCCAAAGGATGCTGTTCCCTACAATGATTGCCCATTCCAATTCACCCGGCATCCCAACCCTCAGTAGGCGAATGCCCGGCTGAAGAAGCACTTCTGCTATCGCATTTGCAGTTGATTCCAATATCCCCGGGGAACCTGAATCCCAACGTTTGATCCCGATTGAAAATGCCAGCACGAAGCTCCCAGCGGCGGCGACCAAGTGCAGTACGGAGAGAATTACCGCGATCTTCAGAAAGCCCCGCCGTCTGTCTAACGTGCGCGTTTTGCCGCGCTGCAGAGGGGCGGCAGCCCGCCGGCTACCTTCTCGGCTCATATCGCATCGCCACCGCTCCAGAGCTGAGCTCCAGCCGGCTCACGAGCTTCAAGTCGACGTGCTTCGATAGCCCCTCGAACAACGTTGGCCCATGGCCCGCGAGCCGGGGATGTACCACGAATTCGTACTCATCGATCAAACCGAGCTCCGTCAACGCCAGGGCGAGCCTCACACCGCCCACGTACAGCCCTTTACCCGACTTCCGCTTGAGAGACTGAACGGCTTTCCCCAGGTCCCCGCGGACGAGCTCCGCGTTCCAATCGACCCGCTCCAAGGTGCTCGACACCACATACTTCTTCGCCGCGTCGATCGTCCGGGCGAAGGGCTCCATCCAGGATTCCATCCACTCAGGCCTGGCTCCCGTTTGCGCCGGCGCCCGCCACGCTGCCTCCATCATCTCGTAAGTCACGCGTCCAAAGAGGAGGGCGTCGGCGCGCGCGATGGTCTCGGCCGCGTGACGATGCAAGCCTTCGTCCGGGACGATTGCACGATGATCGCAGCAACCGTCCAGCGTGACGTTGATGGAATACCGAAGGGGGCGCATTACGGTGCTTCCGGAGCCGGCTAACGTGGAAATCAGCGGCCGCCGGAGGCAGTCCGCTTCATGGCATGTTATGCCGGTTTTCGAGCGACGATGCGCACTCCGCCGAGCTTATCGCCGACGAAGCAACCGACAAAGTGACTGTACGCCTTGTCGTATTCCAGGAAGCGTGCCTCACCAAACTCTGCGATCGTCGTGTCGCGTAAAGAGCGGTACATCTCCAATCGCTTCACGAGTATTTCCTTCCAATCGTCAGACAAATCATCGTGCGCCACGACGGCGCAACCGTTCTTCTTGAGCAGAGCGGCATAGCTTTCCGCTGAGGCAATGTTCGAAGTATGCATCTCCGCCGCCAGGCGCGCCTCCGTTGAAGGGTCAAGAGCGGACCTCGTGACGATGTCGGTAAACGCAACGGTCCCGCCCGGCTTCAGGACGCGGACACATTCTGAGATGAGAGCCGCCTTGTCCGGAATATGCAGCCAAGACTCCTGCCCGATCAGTGCGTCGTATCGGGAGGCCGGCAGCGGCATCGCCGTGGCATCGCCGTGCACAAAGTCCACCAGATGGTCCAGCCGAGCGCGCTGGCTCAGGCGCTTTGCAGCCTCAACGCGGCTCGCCGTAAAGTCCAAGCCAGTTACGCGACAACCGCGCCGGTGAGCAAGCCAGCGAGAAGGCCCGCCCATGCCACTGCAGACGTCGAGCACATGATGATCGCGGCGAATTCCCGCGATGTCAGCCAGTGTGTCCAGCGCTTCCGTCCCGCCGTAATGGTCCTGGTCGAAGTCCTTGAGGTCGTCCTCGGTCAACACGCCGGATGAGATGCCGCGCGCAGCGAGCTTCGCGAGAATTTCGACCTCGTTGATCGGATGGGTGTCATAAAATTTGATCACTCCAGATTTCTGCGCATCACTGATCATGGCGCTCCATTGAAGGCATAACGTCGTAGTGAACGGCGGGGAAGTGAGGCGCCCAGGAAAGAGACCCTGAACGCCCCTCCGTCCACTTCACGCTAGGCACTTCTGCCTCGCTTGATGCGACCAAGGCGCTGCGCGTTCGCGACTGCACGACGACGTATAGGAGCCATCCCCTTGCCAGCGACGCGGGCCGCGGTCCTGTTCAATTGTCTTGAAACAGATTTGACAGTAGGCGTTGGACGCATCCAGGGGAACCACAGGGATTGCATGAATGTCAGCGCGAATTTCTGATTCTCCAGAAAAATCTGGGCGGCCATCGCGGTCCAGGCTTCGTTGGCCGCTGCTATCTTCTCGATACCCATGCGCTGAAACTCGGCGCGGTCACGCGCCGACGGCGATGTCCCGGCGGTGGCCATCCGGGCGAGTCGATGCGCGATGACTTGAGGCGCGGCGATTCCGAGCGCGAAGGTCTGTGCGGCGAGCGACTTGGACTTGCGTCTACGGCGGAGTGGCATGGTGTTCCTTGATTATCAACAACGCGCTGTTAGACCGAAAATTATGGGCCACATTTTGTGCTCTGGTTGGGCCTTCCACCGCCGGCGTTCACCGCTGGCGCAATCGCGCAGGCCTCGGGTGAGACGCCTGTTGGATGCCGGTTCTTCAGTTCTCAACGCTCACGACCGAATGGGTTCTCTCGGGAAGCCTGCTGCCCGAGCTGTTGGGCGAGCGCGATGAGAATTCCTTCGGGGCCCCGGATGTAGCAAAGTCGGTACATGTTTTCATACGTCACCACTTCGCCGACCAGCTTCGCGCCGCGTGTGCTAAGCCGAGCGAGCGTATCGTCGATGTCCTCCACGGTGAACATGACGCGCAGGTAACCGAGAGCGTTCACTGGGGCGTTGCGATGATCCGCGACCACGGGCGGCGCGAGGAATCGGGATAGCTCGAGCCGGCTGTGCCCGTCCGGCGTACGCATCATGGCGATTTCAACGCGCATGTGGCGCAATCCAGTGACGCCATCTGCCCAGTCTCCTTCAATTGGGGCGCGGCCCTCGAGCGCGAGGCCGAGCTCGGTGAAGAAGGCAATGGCAGCATCGATGTCTTCCACCACGATGCCGACGTTGTCCATGCGCTTGACCGTCATGACGTCGTCTTGGCGCCTAACGTCCGCGATGACGCGCACCATGCGACGCGCACGGCGCGGAGCGGGGTCGCTGTCGATCGCGCTGTTAGGCGACTCGTAGATCATTTGCGCTCATCCGGGAGTTCTTCGTCGAAGCTGTCCGCTTCGATTTCGTGATAGGCGCGATTCACGTTCCTTCCTATGACGTACGAGCGTTCGAGCTTGCCCCACATGGATAGATCCAGCGACCTGCGGATTTGCTCTTCGTTCTGGCCGCTCCGGAAACCTTGCTTCACGCCTGAATAGAACCGAGCGATGCCGGCTCGGAGCTCAGCCACTTGTGCGGCATTCATGAGGTCTCCATGTCCAGGCACGAAGTAGGCTGCTTCCAAGGCTTGGATTTCTTCCAGGGTACGGATCCAGTTTTTGACGAATCCATCCTGGAACGTAGGGACGACCCCATTAACGAGGACATCGCCGGCAACGAGGACCTTGTCGTCCGGTAGATAGAGCAGAAGATCACCCGCGGTATGGGAGCCACGGGGCACCCAGAACACCAACCGCACGCCGTGAATGAACGTTTCCGCTTTCGCTCCCTCCGGGTAAACGATGTCCGCTGGCAGCGGCCGCGTCTCGGGCAGAGCACGCCCGATAAGCCGCTCCATAAGCCTTAGCCATTCCTCGCCCGTTTCCCGCACCATTTTCCGGCACACCTCGGAGCTGATGATCCGCGCGCCGTCGA
>CBHCZH010000176.1:0-6534 GCA_965977975.1 uncultured bacterium | reverse complement strand
GTAATGGTGATGCCGCGCTCCTGCTCCTGCTCCATCCAGTCCATCGTCGCGGCGCCTTCGTGCACCTCGCCGATCTTGTAGGACTTGCCGGTGTAGTAGAGAATCCGCTCGGTCGTGGTGGTCTTGCCGGCGTCGATATGCGCCATGATGCCGATGTTGCGGTAGCGCTCGATGGGATGGCTGCGGGCCATTTTACTAACTCCTGAAAACTGTTCGCGCCGTTACCAGCGGTAGTGCGAGAAGGCGCGGTTGGCGTCGGCCATGCGATGCGCGTCCTCGCGCTTCTTGACCGCGTTGCCGCGGTTGTTGGCCGCGTCCATCAGCTCGCCCGAGAGGCGCGCCGCCATCGTCGTTTCCGCACGCCCGCGCGCCGCCGAGATCAGCCAGCGGATCGCGAGGGCCTGGGCACGCTCCGGACGGACTTCGACCGGCACCTGATACGTGGCACCGCCAACGCGCCGCGACCGCACCTCGACCTGCGGGGCGACATTGGCGAGCGCATCGTGGAACAGCGCAATCGGATCGCTCTTGGCGCGGGTTTCGACGGTCTCGAGCGCACCGTAGACGATGTTCTCCGCGACCGACTTCTTCCCGTCGAGCATCAGGTTGTTCATGAACTTGGACAGCACCACATCCCCGAACTTGGGATCGGGCAGGATTTCCCGCTTCTCGGGACGACGACGACGACTCATTTCAACTAACTCCTTGTCCCGAAAGGCTTACTTCGGCCGCTTGGCGCCATACTTGGAACGGCTCTGACGGCGGTCCTTGACCCCTTGCGTGTCGAGCACGCCGCGCAGGACGTGATAGCGCACGCCCGGGAGGTCGCGCACACGGCCGCCGCGGATCAGCACCACGGAGTGCTCCTGCAGGTTGTGCCCTTCGCCCGGGATATAGGCGATGACCTCGCGCTGGTTGGTGAGGCGGATCTTGGCCACCTTGCGCAACGCCGAGTTCGGCTTCTTCGGGGTGGTGGTATAGACGCGGGTGCAGACGCCGCGCTTCTGCGGGTTCTGCTCCATCGCCGGCACCTTGCTCTTGACCGGCTTCGGCTCGCGGCCCTTGCGGACCAGCTGGTTGATCGTCGGCATGTAATCTCTTCACCGTTCTGTGGCGCCGCCGAGGCGAGGTGAAGGAATGAGGATCATGCGCAGCCGCCGGCCAAAGCCGGCGATATGGACGCACGAGCCTGAAACGCTCCACCCGAGCCCAAGAGCACCGGGTTACTTTGACGGCTGCCCGCAGAACCCGACGGTTCCAACAGAGAAGGGCCCTGCGATGTCTCGCCAAGGCCCCCGGACATGACCGGCAATGTTCAGCTCTATCTGGCCGCGCCGGCCGAGGCTCGATCGCGGATGCGCGGGCCCTTAGTTGGATTTGGCCGGGGGGTCAAGGTCGGCGACGTCGGCGATTTTGCGTCGGGACGAGCGTGACCACCGAATTCAGCGAAACCTCAGCCGGAGCTCATGCCGGTCAGACGGCCGCTCCCTAAAGCGCGGACGCTCGCACGACGAGCAAAGCCAGACCGGGGAACCAGCCTTGCGCATACTTTTGATCAACGTCCCGCACCCTGCCATCGGCAGCCGGATTCCCGACGACCATCTGCCGCCGCTCGGCCTGCTCAGCGTGGGCGGTCCGCTGCTCGACGACGGCCACGAGGTCAAATTGCTGGACGGCGAATTCGGGCCGATGCCGGTCGACGAGATCGTCGCCGAGGCCTGCACGTTTGCCCCGGACGCCGTGATGTTCGGCCATTCCGGCTCGTCCTCCGGCCACCCGATTATCAGCTCCATCGCGCGCGTGGTCCGCACGCGTCTGCCCGGCTGCCGCATCGTCTACGGCGGGGTCCACCCGACGTACTTCTGGCGCGAGATCCTCCACGAGGAGCCGTGGGTCGATGCGATCGTCAGAGGCGAAGGGGAAGAGACCGTTCGCCAACTCGTCCGGGCGCTCGAAGCGCGCGATCCGCTCGACGCGATCCGCGGGATCGCCTTTCGCAACGACGGCGAGGCCGTCGCCACCGGCGCAGCGCCGGTGATCCGCAACCTCGACGACTATCGGATCGGATGGGAGCTCATCGACCATGCCCGCTACAGCTACTGGGGCGGCAAGCGGGCGGTGGTCGTGCAGTTCTCGCGCGGCTGCCCGCATCTGTGCACCTATTGCGGCCAGCGTGGATTCTGGACGCGCTGGCGGCATCGCGATCCTGTGCTGTTCGCGCGTGAAATCGCGCGCCTCCACCGGGAGCACGGCGTCGAGGTGTTCAACTTCGCCGACGAGAACCCTTCCGCAGGCCGCAAGGCCTGGAAGGCCTTCCTCGAAGCGCTCGTCGCCGAGAACATCGACGTTACGCTGGTCGGCTCGACGCGCGCCGACGATATCGTCCGCGATGCCGAGTTCCTGCACCTCTACAAGCAGGCCGGCTTCGAGCGCTTCCTGATGGGCACCGAGAACACCGACGAGGACACGCTCCGCCTGATCCGCAAGGGCGGCGCGACCAGCACGGATCGGGAAGCAATCCGCCTGCTGCGCCGGCACAACATCCTGTCGATGGCCACATGGGTCGCGGGCTTCTCCCACCAGACCGACCGCGACATGCTCCATGCGCTGCGCCAGCTGATCTCCTACGATCCCGACCAGATTCAGGCGCTCTATGTCGTGCCGCACCGCTGGACTCCCTATTTCCGCGAGGCCGCGGAGCGCGAGGTCGTGCAGCCCGACAAAAGCAAGTGGGACTACAAGCACCAGGTGCTCGGCATGGCTCACATGCCGCCGTGGCGCCTGTTCCTGTGGGTCAAGTTCATCGAGGCCACGATGCAATTGCGTCCGCGTGCGCTGCGGCGGCTTCTGTGGAACCCGGAGCCGAAGATCCGCCACGCCATCCGGTGGTACTATCGCATGGGCCGACGCGTCTGGCTGCACGAAATGCGCGAATTCTTCCTGCGCGGCGGCACGAAGGCGTCGGGGATGACGGTGTCAGCCTTTCTCGGCGGCTCGCAGGATCATGAGGAGGAGGCGATGGCGGTATGGCCGGCTACTGCCAGCGAACCAACTGCGGTGCCGGAGCGGACAGGCGCCCAACGCCAGGCAAGAGTTTCGGAGTCCGCGCCCTCCCAGCCCCACCCCGCTGCCTTGCCGTAGCTGCGGGCAGACCGCGAGCGCGCCGCGGCCCACTTCGGGAGACGGAAGGGTCTCGCAGGCGAATTCCGGGAGCAGGGGCGAATTCCGCGGACAGAGGAATGCGTCGGATCGGTCGACACCCGCGATCCGCCATTCGCCGCGCGGGAACCTAGTCCCGCCGCCGCCCGCGCCGGGCAGGTCGAGCGCCGCCGGACCTTCCTTCTGTCGCGCGTCAGCACCCGTTGGCCGCAAACCCGCCGTCGGATTGGCGCCTCGCGTGTTGCCTTTCGCTCCCATGCGTCTGAAATGCGGCCCAAAGCAATGGGAGATGATTGAATGAAGAAGTTCGCACTACTCGGCGCGGCCGTAGTCGCCCTCGCCGCCGGCCCCGCCCTGGCCCAGGCCGGCGGCGGCACACCGCCCCCGGGCGGGGGCAGCGCCACCGGCGGGGGCGCAGCCGACCGGCTGGCTATGCCCAACCGCGACGAGGGGGTGAACGCGCAGCAGATGATGGACCGCCAGGGGCAGCTCAACCACACCTTCACGCCGAAGGGCAAGAAGGCCCAGGCCTATTACAACAAGCTGCAGCAATTCTCGAACCAGTCGGCCGGCCGCCGCGCCGAGGCTCTCGCCATGCGCGACGCCGCGGTCGCCGGGGCGCCGGTCCTGATGTCCGCCGCGCAAATCCGCGAACAGCTCGCGCAGGACATGGAAGACTGGCGCACGACGTTCAAGATCAACGAGGCCGAGTACGCGGGCCTGCGCGACCAGATCCTCGTCGAGGAGAGCGCGCTCACCGCCCGGCAATGGGCCGACCGCCGCGCGCAGTGGTTCGAGCTGCGCGACGAGTGGATCGCCCAGCAGACCGCATCGCTCCAGCAGGGCGGGTAAGCCGGACACACCCGCCGAAAGGCGAGAGGGCGGCCGGCAGCGGCCGCCCTTTTTCGTATGGGAGTACAAATCCCGGCTCCGTTCCGCGCTTAGACATCGCCGGCAACCTCAAGCTTTGTCGAACAGAGGGAGCGAGGGAATCGGCGCGGGTGCTCGGTCCCCTGGGCGCTTGGACGGAGGGTCAAGCAGCGATTTCGAGCAGATCGAGCGAACTTCCTGTTCACGGCCCTTGCATTGTTCCGCGAAGCGCGGAAATTCGTCGCCTGAGAGCAGGGGGGATCATGAGTTTCTTGTCGGAGCGTTCGGCGGGCGAGAAGCTCGGCGGCTTTATCGCGGTCCTGGTATTGGCATACCTCGCCAGGTTCCTCTGGGCCGGCGGCATCGAGGAATACTTCAGCCCATCGAAGCGGATCGAGAACCAGCTCGTTGCAGCGCTCGAGCAGCGCCCAGGAGACCTTGCGATCCTGCGCGCAATGGAAGAGCATTTCCCGCTCGACTACGAGGATTTGCTCGAAGGCATGACCGACGCGGGTCTCGCGCGCGGCAGTGAGGGGGAGATCGCCGAAGCCGGCAGTGGGTTCCTGCGACGATTCATGGCCAGTCACAAGAACGACTTCGCGGCCGCCCCTACGCCTTATCTCGACACGGTGCTGCAAGCCGAGGTTGCCGTGCTACGGCGCCTCGCCAGTGAATCACCGGTAGCCTGCGACGACTACGTCAAGGGCCGTCTGCAGTACAACGATCCGCTTTCCGAGGAGGCACGCAGACTGCTCGGCGAATCCGGCGCTGCGTATGTCGAGGCGATGGCGGCGGGGCGGCGGGATCAGCAGTTGCGGCTCGCGACTACGCCGGCCGACCTCGCGGCACTCGGGCAGACGATGGCCGAACGCGGTGCCAGCCGCGAACAGCTCGCAGCACTCGACGCTGGCGATTTTCAATCGCTTGCATACGCGGATCAGTGCGACGGAGTGCTGCGCCTTGTCGAAGGCATCGACGCACAGCCCGATGCGCGTCAGGCACTGTTGACCACGACCTTTCTCGGACCTGTCTAAGGGGGCGGCGATGATGTCGATGCGCACCTAGGCCACCACCCAAATCAAGAACCATGCGGATCTGCTGGGCGTCTCGTGCTCACACCACATCGCTCGCATGACATCGCCGGAAACATACCTCCCACGCCTCGTTGACCTTGCACCCCGCCGACGCTCGGCGGTAGCGGCGAAGGAGAGAACCATGGCCAAGCAAGGCAACCGGCAGGGGCAGCCGGGCACCGACCGGCAACAGAACCCGCAGGGCGGCGCGGCCGGGCAGGTGCGGCGCGATAGCGGCGAAAGCCGTCAGCAGAGCCAGGAAGGGCAGAACCAGTCCGCGCCCCAGCAAGGCGAGGGCGGGCAGGCAGGGCAGGAGAACGATCTTGCCGGGATGGAAGGTTCGGCCCAGCAGGTCCAACGCGGCGGGCAACAAGGTCAGCCCGAGGAGCGTGGCCAAGGGTTCGGCGAGCGCGGCGGGAACGGGTAACGCTGGCGAATCCGGAGACAAGGCCGGAGATCTGGCTTCCCTCCGCGGGGCCGTGCGCAGAACGCAAAAAGTTCTCATTTTGTTCTTTCCTACAAGCCCCAGTTTGTGACAGTTGGGCGGCTCGATTCTTGAAAGGTTGAGCCATGTCGGACGAATCAAACAGCCCCAAACTCCCCGCCCCCCACCTCATCTGCACTCGCGCAACGCAGCGGCGAGGGACATCATACATGGCCTTCCGCGGCCAGACGCTCGATCCCGACGATCCGCTACTCGCGTTCAAGCCGGTGCCGCACAAGGCCCCGCGGCGTAACTCGATCACGCCGAAGCGGCAGCGCGCGTTCATAGCCCAACTCGCCGCGACCGGAATCGTGACCGACGCGGCGCGGCATATCGGAGCCAGTACCGAGGCGCTCTACAATCTGCGCATCAAGGCCGGGGCGGAGGAGTTCCGTGCCGCGTGGGACGCCGCGGTCGACCATGCCATGGCTCGGGTCGAAGGCGCGGCCGTACAGCGTTCGATCGAAGGCGTCGAGCGGCCGATCGTTTCGGGCGGCAAGCTGCTCGGCTGGTATCGCGTGCACAACGAGGCACTGGTCATGTTCATGCTGCGCCGGCGACGGCCGGAGCGCTACGGCTCGGACCTCACCGCGGAACTCAAGCCCGGGCATCCGCTCTACGAGAAGATCAAAGCCGAAGTAATCGCCGAGTACGAGGGCGACGAAGAGGAAGTGCGCGCATCGATCGACAAGTTCCTCGAGGGCATGCGCGAGCGGCGGCTGGCCAACGAGAAGATCCTCGCGGAGACCCAACAGGAGGAGTGGGAAGACGGAGGACCGGACGAGGCAGGTGAGGACGAAGCGCCTGGGCGGAACTGACCTAGAGTCTGTCCAGTTAAGATTGAACCGGCAAAGCCCTTCCCTGTTCGGGGGAGGGTTGGGTGGGGGTATCCGAGCTAGCGTCGACGCGAGGGCGGTAGGGCGCGCGGGGGGGGGGCCCCGGCGCACC
>CBHCZH010000175.1:0-6678 GCA_965977975.1 uncultured bacterium | reverse complement strand
CTAGAACACCCAAATCTTTCCCCGATCCTCCCCCGTTTACGGGGGAGGGGGACCATGAGGCGCAGCCGAATGGTGGAGGGGGCCGCCAGCATAGAAACCATTTTCCTACACGCCCCTTGGTGCATAAAGACCCTGATTCGCGTTTTGTTCTCACACAGGAGCGGATCATGGACCTTTCCCCTTTCATCTCGTCCGACCCGGCGACGCGCCGCGACGGTTGGAGCCCGGAGCGCAAGACGCGCTTCCTCGCCCGCCTCGCGGCCTGCGGAAACGTCCGCGCCGCCTGCGCCGCCGCCGGCATGTCGCGTGACGCGGCCTATACGCTGCGCCGGCGCGATGCGCTGTTCGCGCGTGGCTGGGCGGCCGCACTCATGCTGGCCCGCGAGAGCAGCGTCGAGCTGCTCGCCGACAAGGCGACCGAAGGGATCGAGGAAGAGGTCTGGCACCGCGGCGAGCACGTCGGCACGAAGCGCCGCTTCGATGCCCGCCTGTTCCTCGCTCACATCGCGCGGCTCGACCGCATGGCCGAGGAGGGCGGCACTGCCGCCGCCGAGGACGCCGCCCGCTTCGACGAGATCCTCGCTTGTATCGCCGGTGCCGAAGTTCCCGAGCCGTTCGAGATCGACGGCGAGCCACTGCCGCTCGATCGTGAAACGGCGGTCTTCGCCGCTGACGAGATGGCCCGAGAAGCGGTCGGCGAAAGCTGGGAAGAGCGCCGGCAGCAGAAAGGGAGCAGGCAGCTCACCAGGGAGGAGCACTCCATTTGCGAGCGTGAGAAGGCGGCCGAAGGAGCCCGCGCCCGCCTTGACGCAGCTGTGCAATGGGACGCCTGGTTTGCGCGCGCCTGCGACACGGTCGACGACCTCCTCGGCCGCTCCGCCTCGCCGCCCCTGCCCGGATTGGCGGGCAACCCTCTGCCGGTTCCAGCCTCGGTGCCCGAGGGAGACCAGCGAGGCCCGGCGCTTTCGTTCCCCAGGACTGTGTCGGAAGTGTCAGTTTCAGCCCTAGCCCGGGCGCTCGCCGGGCCGGCACGAGGCTTCGTCGCCCCGCCCCGCTCACCTTTCCAGGCCCCGCGATCGGGATGAGCCCCGGCGCGAACAGGCCAAGCTTTCTGATACAGGGAGAGGCTTTATCCGGACGCACCCGGCGCTTACAGGGCTCGAATGACGACCATCCACGTCACCGGGACAAGCCGCAGAATCGGACAGGCCATCGCCGAGGCATGGCGATCGCGTGGCGCACGGGTCATCGGGCACGCCAGCCTCGTGAACGATGCGGACACGATCGCCGCGTTCTGCGCGCTCGACGCACCGCCGAGCATGACCGGCGCGGTGCTCGATGCGAACGGAGCAAGCTATGTTCGGTAAGGTTCTTGGGGCGGCCCTTTGCGTCCTGGCTGCGTCGTGCGCTTCGGCATCGGCGCAGAGCGAGCTGCCGGAAGGCGCTACCGTCGAAGAGTTCCTCGACCGGTGCGCGGAAAAGGACGGCTGGACCGATCCCGCCCCGCCGATCCGGCTGTACGGCAACGTTTACGATGTCGGCACGTGCGGCATCGTCGTGCTGCTCATCGCCGGAAACGAAGGCCATGTCTTGATCGACTCCGGGCCGGCGGAGGCCGCGCCACTGGTCATCGCGAACATCCGCGAGCTCGGCTTTGCAATCGAGGACGTCGAGTGGATCGTCACCAGCCATGAGCACCATGACCATGTCGGCGGCGTCGCCGAGCTGCAAGCGCTCACCGGCGCGCAGCTGGCGGCCGGCTCGGTGGCGGCTCGCCAGCTCGCGACCGGCCTGTACCATCCGGCCGACCCGCAGCGCGGCGTCAACGAGCCCTTCGCAGCGGCGCGCGTCGACCGCGTGATGCACGACGGGGAGACGCTGACGGTCGGAGGGATCGAATTGACCAAGCATGCTACACCGGGACACACGCCCTGCTCGACCAGCTGGACCTGGCAGTCTTGCGGCGGCGACGGTTGTCCCCTCGTCGCCTACCTGGACAGTGTGACCGCAGTTTCGGCTGATGATTATCGCTTCTCCGACGATCCCGGTTACCTCGCGGCCTTCCGGCGCTCGCTCGACAAGATGGAGGCGATCGAGTGCGATTTCGTGATCACCCCGCACCCGGGCGCCAGCCAGCTTTACGAGCGCCTTGCGGGCGATGCGCCGCTGTTCGACGACTACGCCTGCCCGCACTATGCCCGCTGGGGCCGCGAGCAGCTCGAAGCCCGGCTGGCGCGCGAGGCGGCCGGCGGATGAGCTGGAAGCTCGTGGCGCACGCGCCCAAGGCTCGCGTTCAGGCTGCGCTCGCGGTGCATGAGACGCTCGACGATTGGAACCCCGAGATCGTCCTTGCCGGCAGCGAGGTCGCCGAGAACCGGCCCGACGACTGGGTGCTCGAAGCGTACCTGCCGCGTCGGCCTGGCGAGGACGAGCGCGCGGCGGTGACTGCGCTTTTCGGCAAGCGTCCTCCGAAGATCCTCGCCGAGAAACTTCCCGAAACCGATTGGGTCGCCGAGACTCAGAAGGCCGTCGTGCCGATCCGCGCGGGGCGGTTCCATGTGCACACGCCCGACCATACGGTCGACCCTTCTCCCGACACGGTCGATCTCGTCATCCCCGCCGCTCAGGCCTTCGGGACCGGGCAGCACGCGACTACCGCCGGATGCCTGGCTACGCTCGACCTGATGAAACGGCGCGGCGTTATGGTGCGCAACTTTGCCGATATCGGCACCGGTACCGGCCTGCTCGCCTTTGCCGCACTTCGACTGTGGCCGCGCGCGTTGGCGGTGGCCAGCGACATCGACCCGGTGTGCGAACCTGTGGTGGTCGAGAATGCGCTCCTGAACGCGGTCCCGCTCGGCACCCGACATGGCGAACTGGCAATGGTTGTCGCCGAGGGGATGGACGAGCCGATCCTTGCCGGCCGCGCGCCCTACGACCTCGTCATCGCCAACATCCTCGCGGGACCGTTGATTGCGCTCGCCGGCGATTTCGCCGACGCGGTGGCGCCGCGCGGACAGCTGCTCCTCGCGGGCCTGCTGGAAACGCAGGAACCCGCGGTGCGCGCCGCCTACCGCACCGCCGGCTTTCGCCTCGCGGCACGGCTGGTCAACGGCGACTGGTCGATCCTGTGGCTAAGACGGCGTTCCGTCGCCTGATCCGCGTCCTCGGCGCGATTCTCGCCGGCCTGGTCCTGGCGCTGATGCTGTTTGCGCTCGCAGGTTGGATTGGTTCGGCGATCCCGCGCAATAACGAATGGCGCGAGCCGGAACGCGGCGTCGAGATCATGGTCGGCACCAACGGCGTTCACACCGAGCTGGTCATGCCGCTGGTCACGCCGGAAAAGGACTGGCGCCGCGATTTCCCGGCCGCGGACCTCGCCCAGGCGCAGCGCGACTATACACATGTCGCGGTCAGCTGGGGCGAGCGCGAGGTGTTCCTCAACACCCCGACCTGGTGGGACCTGTCGCCGATGACGGTGCTGCGTATCGCAGGGGTCGGCGGCAAAGGGCTGCTCCATGTCGCGCACTACGTCCGCCCCGCCCCGTCCGACGATTTCCGTCCGCTTACCGTTACGCATGAACAGTACCGCCGCCTCGTCGCCGCGATCGAGCGCTCGCTGCCGCAAGGCCCACGCATCCGTTACGACGGCTACGGCCCGCAGGACGTGTTCTACGAAGCGCCCGGCGAATACACCGTCACGAACACCTGCAATCAATGGACCAGCGATAGGCTCGCGAAAGCCGGCGTGCGCACCGGCTGGTGGACGCCGTTCGCCGGCGGAGTGATGAAGTGGGTGCCAGAGCCTGAAGCCTGACCGATTCCCCTCCCGCATGCGGGAGGGGTTAGGGGTGGGCCACTCTCCGGCCGGCTAACGTGCCCACCCCCGGCCCCTCCCGCAAGCGGGAGGGGAGTAAGTGGGCCGAAAACGCTCACGTGACAGCTGCGGATTTTCGTGCATGGTAGCGCTACCCAAGGAGAGGGCCCCGCCATGACAGACCATACCGATCTTACGCGCCGCCGACTGCTCGCCGCCGCCGGGGCGGTTCCACTGGTGCTCGCCGCGGGCCGCGCGCTCGCCCAAACGGCGGAAGGACAGCCGATGCCCGGCGGCGCGCCGCAGCCCGCGCCGCCCAGCGAGAAGATGCGCTGGGCGATCGTCGGGCTCGGCAGCTTCGGCGTCAACCAGGTCATCCCGGGCTTCGGCAACGCGCGCCAGTCGCGAATGACCGCGTTCGTCTCGGGCAACCCGGCCAAGGCCCGCGACCTCGGCGCGCGGAACGGCATCTCGCGATTCTACGACTATGCCAACTACGACACCATGAAGGACGACGCCGAGATCGACTGCGTCTACATCGTGCTCCCCGTCGGCCTCCACGCCGAATACACGATCCGCGCGCTCGAAGCCGGCAAGCACGTGCTGTGCGAGAAGCCGATGGCCTCGACCAGCGCCGAGTGCGAGGCGATGATCGCCGCCGCCCGCGCCAACGGCCGCCAGCTCGGCGTCGCCTATCGCGTGCATTTCGAGCCCACCAACCGCGAGGCCAAGCGCCGCATCGCCGCTGGTGAAATCGGCGCGCTGCGCCATATCCAGTGCGATCACGGCTTCAACGCCAACCTGCAGTTCCCGCCGCACAAGTGGCGCCTCACGAAGGCGCTCGGCGGCGGCGGCTCGATGTACGACGTCGGCATCTACGGCGTGAACACATCGCTCATGATGCTGGACGAGGAGCCGGTCGCGGTCTCGGCCGTCTACGCCTACCCGAAGGACGATCCGCGGTTCACCGAGGTCGAAGGCGGGATCGACTGGCGCATGATAATGCCGAGCGGGATCAGCATCCAGGGCTCGTCGAGCTATTGCTACAGTCCCTACGCTTCGCGCCAGCGCTATTTCGGCAGCGAGGCTTCGATCATCACCGACCCGGCGACGACCTATTACGACAACCGAATGGTGATGGAGGGCGGCGGTCAGCCGCGCCGCGAGATCGGCGCAGGCAATGCGATCAATCAGTTTGCCGCGCAGGTTGACGGCTTCTCCGAGGCCGCGCGAGCTAACCGTCCGCACCTGACGCCCGGCGAGATGGGCCTGCGCGACGTCCGTCTGATGGAAGCGATGTACCGCAGCGCCGACGCGGGCGGCGCGGTAATCGAATTGTGAGGAATGCTGGCGTACAACGGCCAAACTGTGGACGCATTTTACGGTTAATGGCATGATCGCATGACCGGATTCCCGCGGGATCGGGGGCCGGGACAGGGACGGGGTAATTCGATGGTTCGCTGGCTTGCCGCGGCGTTTGCCGCGCTGGCTCTTGTCATGGGATTGGGCGTTGCTGCGCAAACGGCGGAGGACGTCCACGCCGGCGAGCGCGCGCTCTTCGGCTTCGGCGAGCTGCGCCGCGGCGCGAGCGGCAACGCGAACGATCCCAACGCAGCCAATACCGACGAAGCCAAAGTCGCCCGCTTCGGCTTGCCGCCGCTGTTCGCGAGTTCTCAGGCGCCCACGCCCGAGCAATGGACCGCGCGCCGCGCGGAGCTGGTCCGCCTCATCGAGGACAACTGGGTCGGCCGCATTCCCGAGATCGTCTCGGAGTTCCGCATCGTCTGGCGCAAGGAAGCCGTCGATACCGAGGCCAGGGGCGCCACCGCCGAGCAGTGGATCGGGCAGGTAATCGCCCCCGACGGCCGGATGGGCCCGACGATCGACGCGATCGTCACCTTCCCGGCACAGGCCGCCAGCACGCCGGCGCTGATCGATTACACCTATATCTGGCCCGGCGGACGCACGCCCAATTTCGGCGGCCCGCCGCCGCCCGACGGAGTCGCGCTGGCGCTCTCGCACGGCTTCACCCACGTCGCCTATCGTCCGCAAATGCTCCAGTCCGACCGCGGCGCGACCATGCAGCAAGGGATCATCGGCCTCGCCCGCTGGCCGCGTGAGAAGACCGACTGGGGCGCACTGCGCGCCTGGGCCTGGGGCGCGAGCCGGCTGCGCGAGGAGCTCGCGCGCGATTCCCGCATCGACGGGGACCGCATCTCGCTCCAGGGCCACTCGCGCTTCGGCAAGGGTGTGCTCGTCGCCGCCGCCTTCGACCACGCGTTCGCCGATGCCAACGTCTCGAGCTCGGGCGCGGGCGGCGCCAAGCTGATGCGGCGCGATTTCGGCGAGCGGTGGGAGAACCTGGCCGGCGCCGGCGAGTTCCACTGGTTCACCCCGAACGTGATGGCCTACGCCCGCGGCGACCAGACCACGGCCCATCTCCCGGTCGATGCGCATATGCTTATCGCGCTGAGGGCCCCCCGTCCGCTGTTCGTGACCAGCGGCACCGCCGACAAGGGCGACTCATGGGTTGATCCGACCGGGATGTGGCTCGCGGTGCGCGCCGCACAGCCGGCATGGCTGATCTTCGGTTCGGCCGTGCCCACCGACGTCATGCCCGAGCCGGGTGTCGACCACGATTCGATGTACAAGCTCGGTTGGTACCAGCACACCGAGGGCCATGTGCCGTGGCCGGGCTACGCCGAGTTCTACGAGCACGAAGCGCGCTTCGCCGGCCCGCGCACCGGAATGCTGCCGTTCAAGGACCCCGTGAAGCGCCACCGCAAGCGCCGCGGGCTCGCCTAGCCTCTGTCCTGATCGGGTTGAATCTCCCCTCCCCGGCGGGGAGGGGTCGGGGGTGG
>CBHCZH010000174.1:0-6741 GCA_965977975.1 uncultured bacterium | reverse complement strand
GCGCGCTGCAGGACCAGCGCCGCGCGCTGATCATGGGCGAGCGCAGCTTCGGCAAAGGGTCGGTGCAGACGCTGCTCCCGCTGACGCGCGATTCGGCGCTCAAGCTGACGACGGCACGTTATTACACGCCGTCGGGCCGGGCGGTGCAGGAAGGCGGGATCGAGCCTGATATCCGCGTGCCGCAGCTCTCCGATCCCGACGCCGCCAAGCGCGCGCAATACCAGCTGCGCGAAAGCGACTTGCGCGGGCACCTGATCAACGAAGTCGACCTCGAGGACGACGCGCTCGAAGCCGACCGCAACGACGATCCGCGCTTCACCCTGACCGCGGCCCAGCTCGAGGAGCAAGGCATCGAGGACTTCCAGCTCGACTACGCGCTCAGGACCTTGCGCCGCAGCAGCGGGGCTGTGATCGCCCGCCGCAATTAAGGGCCAGGAGTGACGCCCGCTCTCAAGTTGGCGCAGCGCCTCGCGCTCGGCGTGCCGGCGCTGCTGCTGGCCGGCGCCTACGTCTCGCAATACGGCTTCGGGCTGTTCCCGTGCGAGATGTGCTGGTGGCAGCGCTGGCCGCATTTCGCCGCGGTCCTGCTGGCGCTGGTTTCGACCATGGCTCAGCCCAAGCGGCTGTGGATCGGGCTTGCCGCTGTCGCCATCCTGTCCTCGGGCCTGATCGGCGCGTTCCATGCCGGGGTCGAATACGACTGGTGGGAAGGGGTCACCGGCTGCGCGAGCAGCGTCGCCGCGGGCGGCGATCCGTTGGAAGCGATCATGAACGCGCCGCTGGTGCGCTGCGATGTCGCGCCCTGGACGCTCGCCGGCATCTCGCTCGCGGGCTTCAACGCAATCATTTCCATAACATCCGCAGTGGCGATCTTCGCGCTCCTCGTTAAGGGCAAGCGCGCATGACCGACCGTTCCTCCATGATCCGCGTCGACCAGGCGGGCGAATACGGCGCCACGCGCATCTACGCCGGCCAGCTCGCGGTGATGGGCGACCGCGCGCCGCACTCGGGCGAGATCCGCGCGATGGCCGAGCAGGAGGCCGCACACCGGGCGGAATTCGATGCGCTGATCGCCGAACGGGGCGTGCGGCCCACGGCATTGCAGCCGGTGTGGGCGGTGGCCGGCTACGCCCTCGGCGCGGCGACCGCGCTGATCGGCCCGGAGGCGGCGATGGCCTGCACCGCGGCGGTCGAGGAAGAAATCGACCGGCATTACACGCGCCAGCTCGACCGGCTCGAAAAGGACGGCGACGATCCCGAACTCGCCGGGATGATCGCCCGATTCCGCGCCGACGAGCGCGCGCATCGCGACGCGGCGCTCGCCGCCGGGGCCGAACGTGCGCCCGCCTATCCGTTGCTCAACGCCGCGATTCGGCTCGGCTGCCGCGCGGCGATCCGCCTCTCCGAGCGGATTTGAAGCGGAACCGCGAACCGGGCCCAAGCGCTTCATGGAGTGTTCACGGGCCCGCGCGCCCAATTGCCGCTTGCGCCGGGTCGCTATTGCCGGTCAAGGAATGGACATGAGACGCCTCTTTCCTATCGCCATCGCATTTTCCGCGATTGCCCTCTCGCCCGCCCCTGCAGCCGCACAGGACGCAGCGGGCGACAAGGTCCAGGTCCTCGACGTCTACGGCGACGACCCGTGCCCTGAGTCGACGGCCGACGAGATCGTCGTGTGCCGGCGGTATGCCGAGGACGAGCGCTACCGCATTCCCGAGCCGCTGCGTGGCAGCGACAGCCCGGCGAACGAATCCTGGGCGAGCAAAGTCAAGGCCTACGAAGCGGTCGGCGATTTCGGCCCGCTGTCCTGTTCGCCGGTCGGTGCCGGCGGCGAGCTCGGCTGCACCGCGCAGATGATCGCTGCCGCCTACGAGGAGAAACGGACAGGCCCCGGCGTGCGTGCGGCCGAGCTGATCGCGCAGGCGCGCACCGAGCGGCTGGCGACGATCGACGCCGAAGCGGCCGCCACGCAGGCCCGCGTCGAAGAGCTCGAGCGGCAGTATATGGAACGGGTCCAGCGCGAAGATGCGGGCGAAGTCGCCCCTCCCGCTGCCCCTTCCGACACCCCGGTTGTGGTCGATCCGTCCGATATTACGCCCTGATCGAATTCATAAGCGCCAGATTAACCGGAACCGGCTAGGGGAGCGGCCATGTCCGCCCCTCGCATTCTCACGATCTTCGGAACCCGGCCGGAGGCGATCAAGCTGTTTCCACTGGTCCACGCGCTCGAGGCGGACCCCCGCTTCGACAGCCGCGTTTGCGTCAGCGCCCAGCACCGCGGCATGCTCGACCAGGTGCTCGGCATTGCCGGGATCGTCCCCGACCACGATCTCGACCTGATGCGCCCCGACCAGTCGCTCGATGCACTTACCGCGGCACTGCTGACCGGGCTCGGCGCGGTGATGGATGCGGAGAAGCCCGACTGGGTCGTGGTTCAGGGCGACACCGCCACGGCGATGACTGGCGCTCTCGCGGCCTATTACCGCAAGATCCCGGTCGCGCATGTCGAGGCGGGCCTCAGGAGCGGGAACATCCATCATCCCTGGCCCGAAGAGGTCAACCGCAAGGTCATCGGCACGATCGCCGCGCTGCACTGCGCGCCGACCGACACCGCTGCCGAAGCGCTCAGACGAGAAAACGTCGATCCGGCAACCGTCCACGTCACCGGCAACACGGTGATCGACGCGCTGCACTGGATCACCGCGCGGATCGCCGGGGAGCCGGAGCTGGCGGCGGGCCTGACCGAACTTGAGCAGCGATTTGCCGGCAAGCGCATCGTCGGCGTCACCAGCCACAGGCGCGAAAGCTTCGGCGAAGGGATGCAGGCCATCGCCACCGCGATCCGCCGCCTGGCCGCTCGGCCCGACGTGGCGGTCATCTTTCCGGTCCACCTCAATCCCAACGTGCGCCAGGTGATGAACGCCGAGCTTGCCGGGCTCGAAAACGTCGCGTTGATCGAGCCGCTCGACTATCCGCATTTCGCGCGGCTGCTGGGGCTCGCGACGCTGATGCTGACCGACAGCGGCGGAGTGCAGGAAGAGGCGCCCGCGCTCGGCAAACCGGTGCTGGTGATGCGCGAGACGACCGAGCGGCCCGAAGGCGTCGCCGCCGGCACCGCGAAGCTCGTCGGCACCGACGCCGGCACGATCGTCGCCGAAGCCGAGCGCCTGCTCGACGACGAGGAGGCTTACGCGGCCATGGCTCGCGCGCACAATCCCTTCGGCGACGGCAAGAGCGCCGGCCGGATCGTCGAGCTGCTCGCCTAGAGCGATTTCAAGCCGGATGGACACATCCGGCGACTCGGGAATCGCGGCAATCCAAGAACTTAAAGCGTCGTCCTTGATGCAATGAAAGACGACGCTTTAGTCCTGAAACGGGACGGTCGGTTCGCGGGCCGCCATTCGTTAACCCGTTCTTCGGCCAATTCGCGCAACAGCCGCTGCAAACGGCGAAAGGCACTTCATTGCGCGGCGAGGCACTCCCCACGGTCAGCGTCATCGGGCTCGGCTATATCGGCCTTCCCACCGCGGCGATCATCGCCCGCGCCGGGATGCAGGTGCGCGGCGTCGATGTCAGCCAGGCGGTGGTCGACACGATCAACCGCGGCGAAATCCATATCGAGGAAGTCGATCTCGACGGCCTGGTGCACGGGGTGGTCCAGCGCGGGTTGCTCTCAGCCGCCACCGACGTCGCTCCGGCTGACGTGTTCGTCATTGCGGTGCCGACGCCGTTCGCCAAGGACGGCCAGCATACGCCCGACATCTCCTACGTCCTCGCTGCTGCGGGTAATGTCGCCAGAGTGCTCAAGCCCGGCGATACGGTAATCCTGGAATCGACCTCGCCGGTCGGCACGACCGAGGCGCTGCGCGACATGATCGCGGCCGAGCGCCCGGACCTGAGGATGCCCGGGCTCACACAGGGCATTCCGGACGTCTCGATCGCCTATTGTCCCGAGCGCGTGCTGCCGGGCCGGATTCTCGAGGAGCTGGCCGGTAACGACCGCTCGATCGGCGGCATCACGCCGCGCTGCGCCAGGAAGGCGCTCGCGTTCTACAAGCGTTTCGTGCGCGGCGCCTGCGTCACCACCGACGCGCGCAGCGCCGAGATGACCAAGCTGGTCGAAAACGCCTACCGCGACGTCAACATCGCCTTTGCCAACGAGCTGTCGATCGCCTGCGACGCGATGGGCCTCGACGTCTGGGAAGTGATCCGCCTTGCCAATCGCCACCCGCGGGTCAACATCCTCTCGCCGGGTCCCGGCGTCGGCGGGCACTGCATCGCGGTCGACCCTTGGTTCATCGTCCACGGCGCGCCCGACCAGACTCCGCTGATTCGCACCGCGCGCGGAGTCAACGACGCCAAGATCCACCACGCGATCGCCCGCGCGAGCGCGCTGGTCGAGGCCCATCCCCAGGCGCGCGTTGCCTGCCTGGGGCTCGCCTTCAAGGCCAACATCGACGATTTCCGCGAAAGCCCGGCGCGGCTCGTCGCGGCAACGTTGGCGCGCCGCTTCGGTAGCCGCATCGCGGTGGTCGAGCCTTATGCGAGCGCGCTGCCGATCGAGTTCACCGACACCGGCGCCGAACTGATCGACCTCGATGCAGCGCTCGAAAGCTGCGAGGTTCTGATCGTGCTCGTCGACCACGACCTGTTCCGCTCGGTCCCGCTCGCCGAGCGCGCCGGCAAGGCGATCTACGATACCCGCGGTATCTGGCCCGATCAGCCCGCCGCTGCCGAGCCCGAGCAGTTGCGCAAAGCCGGCTAGGGCCCCGGGTAGCGCTCGAACTCGGGCATGTCCGGGATCGAGGTCACCCAGGCGAGCCGGTCGGCGCATTGCACTTGGATCGCGGGCGCTTCGGCGCTGGCATCGTCGAACGTGGCCGACTGGATGTCGACCAGCCCGGGCAGCACCTCGGCATTGCGGTAGAACAGCCCGGTCCCGCAGCGCGGGCAAAAGTTGCGCTCGGCGCCCGGTGTGCCTTCGAACTGCTTCGGCGAGCCCGATTTGAGGGCGAACTGCTCTTCCTTCACCGCATACCAGGCGACGAGAGGCGCGCCCGAGGACGCGCGGCAATCGTCGCAATGGCAGATCGCGTGATAGACCGGCTCACCAGTTACTTCGAAACGTACATCGCCGCAGTGGCATCCGCCGCTTATCGCCATTTCAGCCTCCTGTTCGATTCGCCGCGAGAACATAACAGGAACAAATGCCTCACACGAGCGAAATGTCGGGGGCATCCTCCTGCTTCATGCCGACGAGGTGATAGCCGGCGTCGACGTGGTGCACTTCGCCGGTCACGCCGCTCGACAGGTCGCTGAGTAGATACAGCCCCGCGCCGCCGACGTCCTCGATGGTGACGTTGCGCCTGAGCGGCGAATTGAGCTCGTTCCACTTGAGGATATAGCGGAAGTCGCCGATTCCGCTCGCCGCCAGCGTCTTGATCGGCCCGGCGCTGATGGCGTTGACGCGGATGTTCTCCGGCCCGAGATCGTTGGCGAGATACTTGACGCTGGTCTCGAGCGCGGCCTTGGCGACGCCCATGACGTTGTAGTGCGGCACGACCTTCTCGGCGCCGTAATAGGTGAGCGTGAGGATCGAGCCGCCGTTGGGCATCATCGGCCGCACCCGGTTGGTCACTGCGACCAGCGAATAGGCCGAGATGTTCATCGTCATCAGGAAATTCTCGAGACTGGTGTCGACGAACTTGCCGCGCAGCTCGTTCTTGTCCGAAAACCCGATCGCGTGAACGAGGAAGTCGATGGTTTCCCAGCGGTTGCGCAACGTACCGAACGCCTGGCCGAGCGCTTCGGTGCGTGACACGTCGCAATCGAAACAGAAGTCCGAACCGAGCTGTTCGGCGAGCGGCCGTACGCGCTTCTCGAGCGCTTCGCCCTGATACGAGAATGCCAGCTCGGCCCCGTGCTCGCGCAGCCGCTGGGCGATCCCCCAGGCGAGCGACTTCTCGTTCGCGAGGCCCATGATCAACCCGCGTTTCCCAGCCATCAGACCAGCGGTCATTCGCTTCCCTTCTCCGCCACCCCGAACCTTGTCTTCCGGGCCTCCGCTCGCACACGGTCATCCGCCTGGCCGATCCGGTCCTCCTCTTCCTCGGGAGTCTCGGCCAGCGCCGCGTTGAGCTCGGCACCCATGACCATCCCTAGGCCCACGAGCCAGAAAAAGAAAAGCGCGATCATGATTCCGGCGAGAGAGCCGTAAGTGAGGTCGTAGGCGAACACCGTGCGCAGCAGCGGCGGCAGCGCGGCAGTGGTCGCCACCCACCATGCCGTTACCACCAGCGCGCCCGGCCACTTGGGATAACGCTTCTTGCGGTACGCCGCCGGGGTCAGCGTGAGAAAAAGCAGGTAGAGCGAGAGATAGAGGCCGATGGCGGGCACGATCCGCGACCAGGCCAGGCGGTCGAGCGCGTCGTAGAGCTCGGGCAGCCAGATCTCGATGACTTCCTGCGCCGCGCCGATCAGGACATGCCCGATCAGGCTCAGCATCAGCAGCACCACGGCGGCAAGGATGATACCGGTCGACAGCAGCCGGTATTTCCAGAACGCCTGCGTCGGCCGCGTGCCATAGGCGCGGCGCAGGATGTCGCGGATCGTCTCGACCAGGCTGCCGACCGTCCACAGCCCGACCAGCCCGCCGCCCCACAGCAGCCAGCCGCTGCGCTCGGCGATCACGCTGCGAGCGACCGGGGCTATCACTTCCCCGACCGCCGGAGGCATCGCGTA
>CBHCZH010000173.1:0-6889 GCA_965977975.1 uncultured bacterium | reverse complement strand
GGGCGACGCGAATGGTGTTCTTGCGGCGGCCGCGATAGCCCTTGGCCGCGTCGAGGATTCGCTTGTGCTTCTTGTGCGTGGTTACGCCGCGCTTGATACGAGACATCGCTCAGTACTCCTCAATCGAGCCCGTAGGGCGCCCACTTCTTCACCGTGCGCGCATCGGCGTCGGCGAGGACGGTGGTCCCACGATTCTGGCGGATGTACTTGGCGTTGTGGCTGATCAGCCGGTGGCGCTTGCCCGCCACACCATGCTTGATCTTGCCGGTCGCCGTGAGCTTGAAGCGCTTCTTCACGCCGCTCTTGGTTTTCAGCTTGGGCATTTTCGTCTCCTAGGTCAGGGACACGTCCAACCAGTCCTGGCAGCCCTTGTGGCCAGACCGGCAGATGATGTGCGTGTCTGTGAAGGCGGCGCCCCTAGCCGCTGGCGGCTCGCTTGGCAAGTGTGCTACCGTCCCGGTGTTGAGTGACCGAGGGGGTTAATCATGCGGTTGGTGCGGCTTGCCGGCGCGTTCGGTATCTATGCGCTCGCCTGCACCGCCGCCATGCCCGCGATGGCCCAGGCCGATCCGGCGACCGAGGCGCGCGCGGCGGCCGAGGCCATCGACACCAGCGGCCAACCGGAAGCGGCCGAAACCGCCTGGCGAAAAGCGATCGCACTCGAAGAGGCCAAGCCGGAGCCGCGGCTGGAATTGCTCGTCACGGCCCGCAGCCGGATTGGCGACAGCCTCTATTATCGCGGCCGGCCCGATCTCGCGCACGGTGTCTACGCGGAGGCGGTCGCGTTGATCGAGAAAGCCGGCGAGGCCGAAAGCGACCTCATGTCGGAAACGCTGGCCAACCTCGGCACGATGCTGTCGGCGCAAGGCCGCCCGCTCGAGGATATCGAGGTCCAGCGTCGAGCGCTTGCCATCCGGACCCGCCTGCACGGTGCGGACGATCCGCGGCTGGCGACCAATTACTTCAATCTCGGCAACGCGCTGCATGAGGCGGGGCGCGGTGCCGAAGCGGCGGACAACGTCGAGCGGGGTGCGCGCATGCGGCTGGCGACGATGGCCCCGGAGAACCCGGACTTGTTCCTCTCGCTGACCACCGCCGCCGGAATCATCGAGGCTGCCGGGAGGGTCGAGACGGGCATCGATCTCGCGCAGCAGGCACTCGCGCTGGTCTCGACGCATCATCCGGGACACCCGTTCTCGGGTTTCGTGCGCGGAATGTTGGGCAAGACGCTCGTCGCCGCCGGGCGCGCCGCCGAGGCGGTCCCCGTCCTGCGCACCGCTCTCGAGGAGCTGGAGCCGGTCATGGGCCGGGAGCACGGGTTGACGCTGAACGCCATCTCGAACCTCTCGGTTGCCCAGGCGAGACTGGGTAAGTTCGCCGAGGCAAAGGAACTGATGCTTCGCTCGCGCCCGGCGACGGGCGAAACCCCGGGCGACAAGGCCAGGACCCTGATCAGCGCCTCCAATTATGCTGCCGAGGCCAACGAGGACGCCGAAGCGCTCCAGCTGGGCGAGGAACTCTATCGCTCGGCGCAGGAACTGGCGCCCGACAACGCGCTTCGCGCGATGGCCGCCCATACCCTGGCGATCCACCTCGAGCGCCGCGGAGAAGACGGCCGCGCGCTCGCCCTGATGCGCGAGGCGCGCGACGGCCTCGCACTGAGCGAGGATCCCGATTCACCCCGCTTGCTCGCTTACGAGGTCTATCTGGGCGGGTTGGAAATCCGCGCGGGCGCGTCCGACGCCGGCTTCCGCCGAGTGGCGCTGGCGGCCGAGCGGTTGACTCCGATGATGTTCGAAACCGCCGAGAACCCCGATCTCGGGACGCTCAACAACAGCTATTACGAAACGTTCGCCCGCGCGGCCGAGGCCGCCGCCGATGCCGGGCGGACCGAGGACGCGTTCCGCTTCTATCAGCTTGCCGCGTACAATCCGGTCGCGCGAGCGAGCCGGCAAGTGGCGCTGCGCCAACTGGCGGGCGAAGGGGCCAGCCAGCTTCGCGCGGTTCAGGATGCGCAACGACGCCTCCGCCTGGCGACAGCCGAAAGGACCCGCCACCTGGCGGCCGGAAACGTGGCGGAAGCGAACCGGTCTGCCGAGGCGATCGCCGCGCTGGAAACCGAGATCGACGCAATGCGCGCGGAGCTTGCGCGCGCCGCGCCCGGGCTCGCCAACCTGGCTGCGTCGGAGCCGGAGCCGATGAAAGAGCTGCAGGCACGGCTCGCCGAAGACGAAGGCGTCTATGTGGCGATGCCCTCGCGCACGCGCACGACCGTGCTGTTGGTCACGCGGGACGATGCTCGCGCGCTGACGATCCCTCGCGCGCGGGGCCAGATAAGGCCGATGGTGGCCGCGGTGCGCGAATCGATCGACGCGGCGCTTGCCGGGGGCGAGACGCTGCCGGCTTTCGACCTCGACACTGCGCACTCGCTGTATGAGCTGCTCTTCCCGGACCGCCTCGGAACGCACCGCGGCATCCGGCGGATGTACGCCGCCGCCACCGATGCGCTGGCGCAATTGCCGTTCGAGCTGCTGGTAACCCGCAAGCCCGATGCCGGAACGCAATTGGTCGATACCGCATGGCTGATCCGCGACATGGCGGTCGAGGTGCCGGTCACGCTTGCTTCGATCGGCGGCAGGGACGAGGAGCGGATTGACCGAACTTTCGCCGGGATTGGCGCGCCGGCCCTGTCGGGCCCCACCAACCGGCCGGTCCAGCTCGCGGGGCTGTTCCGCAACGGCCGCGTGGATGCACAGGCCGTTTGGGAACTCCCGCTGCTGCCCGCCGCGGAGCAGGAACTGGAACGCATGAGCCGGGCCTTGGCGGCGGGTGGCGATGCGCCGCTGATCACGGGCGCGGCCGCCACCGAAAGCACGGTCAAGGCGATGGACCTTTCGCGTTACGATGTGATCGCGTTCGCGACCCACGGCCTTCTGGCCGACGAGATCGACGGCCTGGCCGAGCCCGCCCTCGTGCTGACCCCGCCCGAAATTCCCAGCGAAAGCGACGACGGCTTGCTTTCGGCCGGCGAGATCGCCGATCTCGAGCTCAACGCGGCGCTGGTAATCCTGTCGGCATGCAATACCGCAGCCGGCTCGACGCAGGACGCACCGGCATACACAGGGCTCGCCCAGGCGTTTCTGTATGCGGGCGCAAAGTCGCTGCTCTTGTCCCACTGGCCCGTGCGCGACGATGCCGCCGCCCGCCTGAGTGTGGCCACCGTCGAAGGCGCGGCCCGGGGCTTGAGCCGGGCCGAGGCGCTGCGCCGGGCCAAGCTCGAGCTGATCCACGACGCGACCGTCCCGCACGCGGCCCATCCGGCCATCTGGGCACCGTTCGTGCTGATCGGCGGATAACTCCGGCGATCGCGACACGGTTCACCAGCGGCCAGGCCGGGAGTAGAACGGGTTGGGCGATTCGCAGGAGAGCGATGATGGAAGAAAGCAAGGGCCCGGCCGGCGGTGTGACCGCGCATCTGATTCCCGGCGGGCGCGGCCAGGAGGCGATCGGATTCTACGAGAAGGCATTCGGCGCCAGGGAGGAGATGCGTCACCTCGCCGACGACGGAAAGCGGCTGATGCACGCCCATCTCACGATCAACGGCGGATCGCTGATGCTCAACGACGATTTCCCGGAGTACCGCGACGGCGGCGACGCTGGGCCTCCCGCGGGTACGACGCTGCACCTGCAAGTACCCGATGCCGACGCCGCCTGGGACAAAGCCGTCGCCGCAGGTGCGACCATCAAATTCCCGCTCGCCAATCAGTTCTGGGGCGACCGCTACGGCCAGCTCGAGGACCCGTTCGGCTTCACCTGGTCGATCGGCGGTCCGGTGAAGGAGTAACGCTCAGCTTCCCAGCGCCTCGAGCACGTCCTCGAGCCGCGCCGGATCACCGATGGCGAGCACGTGGCCGTCGGAGCCCGCGTGCAAGGGTTCGCCGTTCCAGTCGCACATCGTGCCGCCGGCGCCTTCGACCACCGGCACGAGCGCGGCGAAATCGTGCAGCTTGAGGCCCGATTCGCAAACCACGTCGATGAATCCCGTCGCGAGCAGCGCGTAGTTGTAGCAGTCCCCGCCCATGACCATGCGCTTGTGGTCGGTCTTCTTGGCCAGCGCCATGAACTGGTCGCCTTCGGCCTGGGTGAAGTACTGCGGGCCGGTGGTCGCGAGCGTGGCATCCGCCAGCTGCCGGCACGGACGCGCGCCGACGGGTTTGCCGTTGAGGGTGGTCGGCTGACCGGCCACACCGAGCCAGCGTTCGCCGAGGATGGGCTGATCGATCAGGCCGAGCACCGGGAAGCCGTCGACGAGGAGGCCGATCAGTGTGCCGAACATTGCGCGCCCGGCGAGAAACGCGCAGGTGCCGTCGATCGGATCGAGCACCCATTGCCGGCCCGAGCGCCCTTCGCTCAAGCCGAATTCCTCACCATGGACCCCGTCCTGCGGCACCTCGGCGGCGAGGATGCGGCGCATCGCATGCTCGGCGTCGCGGTCCGCGATGGTCACCGGCGTGGCGTCGCCCTTGCGCTCGGCCGCGACCGGCTCGCGAAAATGCGGCCGGATCGCGCCGCGCGCGGCATCGGCGAGACGGTGGGCGAGGACGATTTCGGCGGAGAGGTTCATCTCACTCCGGCGCTTCGATCCGCTCCGGCTGCCCGGCGACATGGACGCGGAACACGATCGCCCGCGCGCCTTCGGGCCCACCCTTCGGCGAATGGATCGCGCGCGGCGGGATCGCATAGCTGTCGCCGGCCTTGAGCGGGAGATCCGCCTTGCCCTCTTCGATGTGAATCGCGCTGCCTTCGATCAGGTAGAGGAACTCCTCGCCCGGATGATAATGCCGCGCCACCTGGCCGTTCGGCGGAATGACCACGTCGGAGACGATGACCTCGACGCCGGGCGTGCCGGCCAGCGGCGAGCGCAGTACTTCGTTCGATCCAGGCGGCGGCGGATAGGGCCGCGCCTCTTGCCGAGCTTCAGCATAAGCGAACGGCAGCGCGGCAGCATAGAGGCCGGCGGCGGCGATCCAGGTCAGGCGCATGGCGATACTCCTTCGCCGCGGCGCGGCGTTCAGTCGAACAAGCTTGAGACGCTGCTTTCGTCGGCAATCCGGCGGACCGCTTCGCCGATCAGGTTGGCGGCGGTCAGAATGCGGATGCGGCTCGAATCGCGGGTCGCGTCGGTTGGCATGATCGTATCGGTGATGACCAGCTCGGTCAGCGCCGAGCTGTCGACCCGCGCCACCGCCCCGCCCGACAGCACCCCGTGCGTGATGTAGGCGGCGACGCTCCTCGCGCCGGCATCCATCAGCGCCTGTGCGGCGTTGCACAGCGTGCCCCCCGAATCGACAATGTCATCGATAAGGATGCAGCAGCGGTCCTTCACGTCGCCGATGATGTTCATTACTTCGGATTCGCCAGGCTTCTCGCGCCGCTTGTCGACGATCGCCAGCGGGGCGTTGTCGAGCCGCTTGGCGAGCGCGCGGGCGCGGACCACGCCGCCGACGTCGGGCGAGACGACCATCAACGCCTGGCCGCGGTACTTGTCGAGGATGTCCTCGGCCATCGTCGGCGCCGCGAACAGGTTGTCGGTCGGGATGTCGAAGAAGCCCTGGATCTGCCCGGCGTGGAGATCGACCGAAAGCACGCGGTCGGCGCCCGCCTCGGTAATCAGGTTGGCAACGAGCTTGGCCGAGATCGGCGTGCGCGGGCCGGGCTTCCGATCCTGCCGGGCGTAGCCGAAATAGGGGATCACCGCGGTGATGCGCTTGGCCGAGGCGCGCCGGCAGGCGTCGATCCCGATCAGGAGCTCCATCAGGTGGTCGTTGGCCGGATAGCTGGTCGACTGCAGCAGGAAGAGGTCCTCGCCGCGGACGTTCTCGTGAATTTCGACGAAGATCTCTTCATCCGCGAAGCGTCGCACGGAAGCGTCGGTCAGCGGAATATCGAGATAGTCGGCGATCGCGCGGGCAAGCGGCAGATTGGAATTGCCGGCCATCAGTTTCATCGCGTGCTCGCCCTCGTATCGCGCGGAATCGGTGTCGGAGCCTCTAGGGCCGGGCGTCATGAAATTGCAACCGGAGCCTGGGGCTATCCCCGATCCTTGCGCCCCCTTGCCACGATTGACACGCGATTGCCGAGCGCTCTGGCCGCGCCGTCGCCAAGCTGGCAAAGGGGGCGCATGACCGTCACGACCGTAGCTCTCCTCACCGCCGGCGGCCTCGCGCCCTGCCTCTCCTCCGCCGTGGGCGGCCTGATCGAGCGCTATAGCGAGGTCGCGCCGGACGTGCGGATCATTGCCTATCGCAACGGATACGCCGGCTTGCTCACCGGCGATTCGGTCGAGGTGACTGACGAGGTGCGGAAAGTCGCCGGCCG
This sequence comes from uncultured bacterium, assembly GCA_965977975.1. GTDB lineage: Bacteria > Pseudomonadota > Alphaproteobacteria > Sphingomonadales > Sphingomonadaceae > Croceibacterium_A. Next base: position 511 of record CBHCZH010000173.1, on the reverse strand, counting down.
GCTGCACGCATTCGGCGGCAGCCCGATCGGCAATAGCCGGGTCAAGCTCACGAACATCGACGACTGCGTCAAGCGGGGCTTCGTCCAGCCCGGGCAGGACCCGCTGCACGTGGCCGCCGAGCAGCTGAGCCGCGATGGTGTCGACGTCCTCCACACCATCGGCGGCGACGACACCAACGGTACCGCTGCCGATCTCGCGGCCTACCTGCGCAGCAACGATTACCGGCTCACCGTCGTGGGGCTTCCCAAGACCATCGACAACGACGTGGTGCCGATCCGCCAATCGCTCGGCGCCTGGACCGCCGCCGAACAAGGCGCGCTCTACGCCCGCAACGTCATCGCCGAGCACTCGTCGAATCCCCGCATGCTCGTCGTCCACGAGGTGATGGGCCGGCATTGCGGGTGGCTTACGGCCGCGACCGCCCTTGCGCACCACCAGTGGGTTCGCGAAGCCCGGTTCGCCGAGTGGCTGGAGAACTCCGCCGCCCGCTGGGACGTCCACGCGGTCTTC
>CBHCZH010000172.1:0-7035 GCA_965977975.1 uncultured bacterium | reverse complement strand
GTAGAGCAGGTCGACGATCAGCTTGGTCTCGTGAAGGCATTCGAAATAGGCCATCTCGGGCGCGTAGCCGGCATCGACCAGAGTCTCGAACCCGGCCATGATCAGGTGGGTGATGCCGCCGCACAGCACCGCCTGCTCGCCGAACAGGTCGGTCTCGCATTCCTCTTTGAAGTCGGTCTGGATGATGCCCGAGCGGCCGCCGCCGACGCCGCTCGCATAGGCGAGCGCGACGTCGTGCGCATTGCCGCTCGCGTCCTGGTGGACCGCGATCAGGCACGGCACGCCGCCGCCCTTCTGGTACTCGCTGCGCACGGTGTGGCCGGGGCCCTTCGGCGCGATCATGATCACATCGATATCCTCGCGCGGCTCGATCAGGCCGAAGTGGATGTTGAGCCCGTGCGCGAAAGCGAGCGCGGCGCCGGGCTTCATGTTGGACTTGAGGTCGTCGTTCCAGATCTTCGCCTGGTGCTCGTCGGGGGCGAGGACCATGAGGATGTCGGCCCACTGGGCCGCATCGGCGTTGGCCATGACCTTGAAGCCGGCGCCTTCGGCCTTCTTGGCGCTCGGCGAGCCCGGGCGGAGCGCGATGGCGACTTCCTTAACGCCGGAATCGCGCAGGTTCTGCGCATGGGCGTGGCCCTGGCTGCCGTAGCCGAGCACGGCGATCTTCTTGTCCGTGATCAGGTTCAGATCGGCGTCGGCGTCGTAGTAGACTTTCATTTCAGATCCTTGGAGCAATCTATGGGTGACTGAGTTCGTAGTAATCAGCGAGCTCCTCGAGCTCGTCCGCTCGGCGCGTGGTATTCTCGGTATAGCAGACTTGGCCAGCGAGGCGGTCCAAAGTGCCGCCCGAAACCAGATAATGGGCGCAGGCGGCTTCGTGGTAGGCAATCCAGGCGCGTTGCTCCGTAAGCAGGGCGCTCCCAGTTTCCGACCTTGGCCCGCCGACGGCAGCCATCAGTCTCTGCCAATTACGATTGAGCCGGGCGTCCTCCTTGTTCGCTAGATCGACGTAGCAATCCTTCATCACGAGATCAGCCGCGCCTGACGCGGCAATACATGACTCGAGCGCGGCCGCGTCCTCGATGGCCGGCCCCTTGCCAGACGCACCCGACGAGAGGCCCACGATGGCCATCGCGACGCAATGACGCACTCGCATGATTAAGCCCCTTCGGCCCCCCGCATCATACCGACGATGCCGGTGCGGCCGACCTCGACCAGGCCGAGCTCGCGCATCAGCGCGGTGAAGCTGTCGATCTTGGTCGGATCGCCGGTCAGCTCGAAGATGAAGCTCTGCGTTGTGGTGTCGACCACCTTGGCGCGGAACACGTCGGCGAGGCGCAGCGCCTCGACGCGATGGTCGCCTGTTCCGCTGACCTTGACCAGCGCCAGCTCGCGCTCGACGTGGGCGCCGGCTTCGGTGAGGTCGACGACCTTGTGCACCGGCACCAGCCGCTCGAGCTGGGCGATGATCTGGTCGATCACCGGCGGCGGACCGCTGGTGACGATGGTAATACGGCTGATCGCGTGGTCCTCGCTGATGTCGGCCACGGTCAGGCTGTCGATGTTGTAACCGCGCGCGGTGAACAGCCCGGCGATCTTGGCGAGAATCCCCGCCTCGTTGTCGACGGTGATCGTGAGCACGTGGCGCTCGGTATCGCGATGCTGGATTTTCATCACACCAGCGCCTTCGCTTCGTCGTCCATCGTGCCCTCGACCTGGTCGCCATACAGCAGCATTTCGGTGTGCGCCGCGCCGCTCGGGATCATCGGGAAGCAGTTGGCTTCCTTGGAAACCATGCAGTCGACCATCACCGGCCCGTCATGCGCCATCATCGCGCGGATGCCGTCGTCGAGCTGGCCTTCGTTCTCGATGCGGATGCCCTTCCAGCCGTAAGCTTCGGCCATCTTCACGAAGTCGGGCAGGCTGTCCGAGTAGCTGTTCGAATAGCGGCTCTCATAGGTAAGCTCCTGCCACTGGCGGACCATGCCCATGTACTCGTTGTTGAGAATGAACACCTTGATCGGCAGCCGGAACTGGCTCGCCGTGCCCATCTCCTGGATGTTCATCTGGATCGAGGCTTCGCCGGCGATGTCTATCACCAGCCTACCCGGATTGCCGAGCTGCGCGCCGATCGCCGCGGGCATGCCGTAACCCATCGTGCCGAGCCCGCCGCTGGTCAGCCAGCGGTTCGGCCCGAAGAAACCGAAGTACTGCGCCGCCCACATCTGATGCTGGCCGACCTCGGTGGTAATGATCGGGTCGAGGTACCTGGTCAGCTCGAACAGCCGCTCGATCGCGAGCTGCGGCATCAGCTGGTCCTTGCGCTTCGGGTAGGCGAGCGAGTTCTTACCGCGCCACTCGGCGATGCGCGCGTTCCAGTCTTCGAGTTCGAGCGGCTTGCGGCCGCCCCAGGCGGCGATCAGCTGCTCGAGCACAGTGGCGCAGTCGCCGACGATGCCGATGTCGACCGGGATGACTTTGTTGATCGAGGCCCGATCGATATCGACGTGGATCCTCTTCGAGCCCGGCGAAAACGCGTCGAGCCGGCCGGTGATGCGGTCGTCGAAGCGCGCGCCGATGTTCACCATCACGTCGCACTGGTTCATCGCCATGTTGGCTTCGTAAGTGCCGTGCATGCCGAGCATCCCGAGCCAGGCGGGATGATCGGCGGGGAAGGCGCCGAGGCCCATCAGCGTCGAGGTGACCGGGGCGCCGGTGAGGCGCTGAAACTCGCGCAGCAGCTCGCTCGCTCGCGGGCCCGAATTGATCACGCCGCCGCCGGTGTAGAGCACCGGGCGCTTGGCCTTGGCGATCAGTTCGATCGCCTCGGCGATCTCTTCGGGCGCGGCGACCATGCGCGGGGTGTAGCGCTTCGGACGCTGCGGCTTGGCGTCGCTGAGCGGTGCGGTGGCGACCTGGACGTTCTTGGGTATATCGACCACGACCGGGCCGGGGCGGCCGATGGTGGCGATCTCGAACGCCTCGTCGATCGTCGCGGCGAGATCGGCCGGGTCCTTCACCAGGTAGTTGTGCTTGGTGCAGTGCCGGGTCAGCCCGATCGTGTCGGCTTCCTGGAACGCGTCGGTGCCGATCAGGTTGGTTGCGACCTGGCCGGTGATGACGACCAAAGGAATCGAATCCATGAACGCATCGGCAATGCCGGTAATGGCGTTGGTCGCGCCGGGGCCGGAGGTGACGAGCACGACACCCGGCTTGCCGGTCGAGCGCGCATAGCCTTCGGCAGCGTGCGCTGCGCCGGCCTCGTGCCGCACGAGGATGTGGCGAACGCGCGTGTCGGAGAACAGCTCGTCGTAGATCGGCAGCACCGCTCCACCGGGGTAGCCGAACACGAATTCGACCCCCTGTCGGACCAGGCTTTCGACCAGTATCGCAGCACCGCTGCGCTCCTCGGACACGTGACTTCCTTCCTTCGACTTCTTCAAAAAAGCGGACCCGGCGCGATTGCCTCGCGCCGGGCCGCTCTCTCCCAAAACTCACCCAATTTTTTCCGGGCCCGTCGAGGCCCGGCAAGCGCCTGCTAGGAGACATTAAATGTCATGTCAAGCGCAAATATAGGACTAAAGTTTCAAAGAGGATGCCGGCGTCGTAATTATCGGTCTCAATGCGAGACCATTCCGGTGGCGGCTGGTGGCGGAACCAGGTGTACTGGCGTTTGGCATAGTTGCGCGTCGCCTGCCGGCCGCGCACGAGCGCGTCCTCGCGCGACCACTCGCCAAGCAACCAGCCGGCGATCTCGGGCACGCCGATAGCGCGCATGACGGGGAGGGCCGGGGACAGGTCGCGGGCGAGCAGGGCCTCGACTTCCTCGACCGCGCCGCCTTCCAGCATCCGCCTGAAGCGCTGGTCGCAACGTTGATAAAGCGCTTCTCGTTCGGGCAGCAGGACCAGCGGGAACAGCTCGATCGCATCGCCGATGCCGCCGCTGTGTTCGGCCTGCCAGTGTGCCAGAGGCTTACCGGTCGAGCGCACCACTTCGAGCGCGCGAGCTATGCGCGCCGTGTCGGCGGGGTTGAGCGTCGCGGCGCGTTCTGGATCTTCAGCCACTAGTGCGGCGAAAGCCTCGGCGACGGGGAGGGCGCGCACCGCAGCGCGCACGGCGGGATCGATCGGAGGAACGGGGGCAATGCCGTAGAGCAGGGTGCGCAGGTAAAGGCCTGTACCGCCGACGAGGATAGGCGTCGCGCCCGCCAGGTGGGAGTTCTCGATCTCGCGCTTGGCTACAGCGGCCCAGTCCGCCGCGGAGCAAGGGGTCGCGCCGTCCCAGGCGCCGAACAGGCAGTGCTGGACGCCGCGCATTTCCTCCTCGGAAGGGCGAGCGCTCAGAATGCGAAGATCGCGGTAGACTTGCGCGCTGTCGGCGTTGATCACCGTTGCGCGCGAACCGCGAGCCTGCAGTTCCAGTGCTAACTTCACCGCCAGATCGCTCTTGCCGCTGGCGGTCGGCCCTGCAATGAGCGCGACCGCCTTACGACCTGGAGAGTGCCCGTTGTTCATCGCGCGGCTGATAGCAGACCCCGCCACTCTGGAAACGCGCCTCGATGCGGCTACGCGGGCGCTCGCGGCCGCGGACATGCCGGTAGCCGAGGCGCGAATGCTCGATGCCTGCAGCGAAGTGCTCGAGCTCAGCTTGCCGCATGGGGAAAGCTCTCTGCTGCGCCGCGTGATCGACGAACACTTTGCGCCGAGCGACGCGATCATCGCAACTGACGAGTTTCGCATCCCGAGCCTGTTCGTTTCCGACATGGATTCGACCATGATCGGCCAGGAATGCATCGACGAGCTGGCCGATTTCGCCGGCCTCAAACCGCAGATCGCCGAGATCACCGAGCGGGCGATGCGGGGCGAGCTCGAGTTCGCGAGCGCGCTCAGGGAGCGAGTGGCGCTGCTCGCCGGGCTGGAGGAAGCGGTCATTCAGACTTGCCTGACCGAGCGGATCGTACCGATGCCCGGCGCGCGCACGCTGGTCGCGACGCTCAAGCATCATGGCTGCCGGACCGTGTTGGTGACGGGTGGGTTCCACCATTTTGCCGATCCGGTCGCCGCCGACATCGGCTTCGAGCGGGTGGTGGGTAACCGGTTGGCGGTGTCCGAAGGCCGGCTTGCGGGCGAGCTGGTCGGCGGAATCACCGATGCCTCGGTGAAGGCGCAGGTCCTGGCCGATGAATTAGCAAGGCTCGGCGAAAATGCGGTCAGCCTCGCGACCGGCGACGGAGCGAACGACATCCCGATGCTGCAGGCCGCGACTTACGGCATCGCCTACCACGCCAAGCCGAAGGCGCGCGAAGCCGCCAGCGGCTGGATCGACCGCGGCGACCTCACCTCGCTGCTCAAGCTGCTCGAGATTCCCGAGCATGACTGGGTGGTCCGTTAGGCGGGTTCCGGCACGGCAGCCGGCAGCGGCCGCCGCCGCATCGGCTCCCATTTCCAGCGTGCCAGGCAACGCCAGGCCCATTCGAACGGACCATAGCGGTAGCGGTCGAGCCACCACTTCGACCACAACAGCATCACCGCCCAGACCACCGGCACGATCAGCCATGCCTGGCCGCGCGACAGCTCGCCGAACAGCCCGAAGCCGAAATCGTAGAACAGGATCGTGCCGATCATCGTTGCGCCGAGATAGTTGGTGAAGGCCGCGCGACCGACGGCGGCGAAGCGGTCGGCGATCGCGCCGGGGCGGACCAGCACCAGGATAATGACCGCCGCGTAGCCCATCGCGGCCATGGGGTGGAGATAAGTCGGCATGCCCCAGGCCCAGGGCCAGTAAAGCTCCTGCGCGAAATTCGTCCGAAGCGTCTGCTGCACGACGAAGCCGTAATAGAGGAACGAAGGTATCAGCGTCGCTGCCGCCACTTGCTTGTATTGCTTTCGGCTCCAGCTTCCGGTGAGGAACCCGGACTTGTAGCCGGCCATACCGAGCAGCATCAGGCCGAGCGTCTCGAGACCGTAATTCGGCACAGACATGAACGGCCGCCATGGCGTATGCTCGATCACGAACTCGAGGTGGGCGCCGAGCGAGGAGTGGCCCCGCTTGTCTTCGGCCATCTGCTCCTCGGGAGTCGGCTGGTCGTCGTCGGCCGCGTTGTCTTCCGCGGCGGCTTCGACCGGCGGCGGCCCGGTCAGCTGCCCGATGCCGTTGACCAGGCCCGGAACGTACATCAGCGACAGCGAAACCAGGCTGGCCGCCAGCAGCCAGCGGGTGCGCAGCCGCCAGAACACGTAGGCGATCATGCCGACCAGCGCGTAGTTGGCGAGGATGTCTCCCCACCAGAAGAAGTAGAAGTGGGCGAGGCCGAACAGCAGCAGCACGATCATGCGCGGGTAGTGGACTTGCCAGCCCTTCTTGTCCGCTGCCACGGCGCGCTCGATCACCAGTACCATCGAAGCGCCGAACCGGATCGAGAACAGGCTGCGGAAGCGCCCGTCGACCACGAGCATGTTGCCGGCCCACATCGCCCGGTCCCAGACACTCTCGAAGCCGTAGGCCGGCGGGTAGAAGTAGGCGAACTCGATCATCGCCATGCCGACGACGTTGACCGAGAAGATGCCCATCACCGCGATGCCGCGGATGATATCGAGCGAGAGAATGCGGTCGGATGAAGTGGTCGCCATGACAGCCCCCCTATCGGCGCCGAGCGGCGCCCGAGTCCGCCGCGAAGCTACACCCGAATCTCCACGGCCGAGAGAGGCCGGGAAGTCGTTTGCCGATTTCAGATGTAACTTGGTCTATTCGCGGCCGCAGAGCGGGCGGTGATCCAGGCAATCGGCAGTCCGGTCAGCAGGCAGTGCGAAATCAGTTGCTTGGCGATCGGCCAAGCCTCGCTTGGGGTCCGGTAGCTGTCCCAGCGTAGCGGCATTACGATCCAGTACATCACGATCCACAGCGCCACGCCGTACAGCGGGCCGGCGATCCACCAGTAGCGGTTGAGCGCGGGCAGGCGGCGGGCGGCGAGCACGTAAACCGTCACCATCACCGCCATGATCGCGAAATGAACCGCGAGGCCGAGCGGCGCG
>CBHCZH010000171.1:0-7084 GCA_965977975.1 uncultured bacterium | reverse complement strand
CGCTGGTGAAGACCTGGTCGGTGCCCGCTCCGGCTGCCTCCTGAACCACGTCTCCCGCAGCATCGACGTAATAGAAGTCGTCGCCGCCAAAACCTTCGAGCGTGTCGTTGCCGCCCAGGCCGTTGAGGGTGTTGGCTCCGGCATTGCCGAGCAGGGTGTTGGCCAGCTCGTTACCGCTCAGGTTGATCGCATCGGTCCCGGCCATGCTCATCGTGCGCAGAGCCTCGACGTGCTGGCCGGCTCCCAGGGCATAGCTGACGCTGGTGAAGACCTGGTCGGTACCGGCTCCGGCGGCCTCCTGGACCACGTCTCCGGCGGCATCGACATAGTAGAAGTCGTTGCCGCCAAAGCCTTGGAGAGTATCGACTCCGCCGCCGCCGTCGAGCGTGTTGGCTCCGTTATTACCGAGCAGCGTGTTGGCCAGCGCGTTGCCGGCGAGGTTGATCGCGGTGGTCCCGGCGATGCTGGTCGTCCTCAGGGTCTCGACGTGCTGGCCGGCCCCCAGGGCATAGCTGACGCCGGTGAAGACTTGGTCGGTGCCGGCTCCCGCTGCCTCCTGAACCACGTCTCCCGCAGCATCGACGTAGTAGGTGTCGTTGCCGCCGAACCCGCTCAGCGTATCGGCTCCCCCGCTGCCGTTGAGCACGTTGGCTCCGTTGTTACCCAGCAAGGTGTTGGCCAGCGCGTTACCGGTCAGGTTGATCGCGCCGGTCCCGGCGACGCTGGTCGTGCGCAGAGTCTCGACGTGCTGGCCGGCGCCCAAGGCGTAGCTGACGCTGGCGAAAACTTGGTCGGTGCCCGCTCCGGCTGCCTCCTGGACCACATCTCCCGCGGCATCGACGTAGTACGTGTCGTTGCCGCCGAACCCGGTCAGCGTGTCGACGCCCCCACTGCCATTGAGCACATTGGCTCCGGCGTTGCCGACTAGCGTGTTCGCCAGCTCGTTACCGGTCAGGTTGATCGCGGTGGTCCCGGCGCTGTCAGTTGTGCTGAGGATCTCGACGTAAGATCCCGCGCGCAGGGCGTAGCTGATACTGGCGAAGACGCGGTCGTTGCCTTCGCCTGAGGCTTCTATTACTTGGTCTGAGGCTTCGCTTACGTAGTAAACATCATCGCCCAAGCCGCCGCGCAGTTCATCCGGTCCGCTCCCCCCCGACAAGCTGTCCGCGCCGGAGGTCCCTGTATAGATTGGCATTCATGTGCTCCCGTCCGTGCTCCATCACGCACGGGAGCACAGCGGAAGTCAACCTGCTTTAGGCTATTCCGGGATCTGCCAGCGTACGGTGCCAGTGTAGCTGCCGAGCACAGTCGCACCCATCTCGTCGGTCGCAGCTTCGAACCGCGCGCGGCGCACGATGAACTTGCAAGTCGCCTGGTCGAGTTGGCCGTTGCCGGTCGAGCGGGTAATCTCGCAGGCCGAGACGCGCCCGTTGGTGCCGACGATCAGGCGATAGGCGGCGGTGCCTTCAACCCCGTCCACCAAAGGCGCCCGCGGGTAGTCGTCGGAAGAGAGCCAGCCCAGCGGGTCGTTGCGGGGACGGGCCCGGCGCGGTGTGAACATCGGCGTGGGGCGAGGATCGACAGGCTGCTCGACCGCGGGGCCTAGGTCAACGACGAGAGTGTTGTCCTCGGGAGTAGGGTCAACAATCACTCGATCGTCGGACTGCGCGGGCGGATCGAATGGCGTAGGCGGAACGGTGATAAAGGAATCCTGCGTTTCCTGCTGCTTCGGCGGTTCGGGCGAGGGCGGTTCAGGCAGCGGATCGGGCGTGATCTCGAACGGATCCCAGGTATCGACAGGGGGGGCGACGCCCACCACCGTCAATCCGACGACCAGCCCGACGCCGATCGCTCCATGGATCAGCGTAACTCCGGCGATCGCCGCGAGGCGGCGACGGGGATTCTCGGCGTGATTGAGATACGACATAGGCCCGCTCCTCTCCTTCCGGATCGCCCGTCGGGCGCGAGGGGCGACCGTTTGTAATGATGTAACATTACCACACGAAGCCGGCGCTCGGCAAGACCTTTCCCGGCCCTGCTAGTTCAGCGGATCGTGCACTCGGGCGAGAGGCGGAAGTCGAGGTAGTTGTCGACCGAGGCCATCAGCTCCTCGAGCTCGTTCTCGAAGAAGTGATTGGCCCGCGGTATTTCCTCGTGGTGGATCGTGATGTGCTTCTGAGTGCGCAGCTTCTCGACCAGCTTCTGCACCGCCATCGGCTGCACCACGGTGTCCGCTGCGCCCTGAATGAAGATACCCGAAGCCGGGCATGGCGCGAGGAACGAGAAGTCGTACATGTTCGCGGGCGGGGCAATCGAGATGAAACCGCGGATCTCCGGGCGGCGCATCAGCAGCTGCATGCCGATCAGCGCGCCGAAGCTCACGCCGGCGACCCAGGTCGTCTGCGATTCGGGATGGATCGACTGCACCCAGTCGAGCGCGGCGGCCGCATCGGAAAGCTCGCCGATGCCGTTATCGAAGCTGCCTTGGCTGCGTCCAACGCCCCGGAAGTTGAAACGCAGCGTAGTGAACCCGCGATCGACGAAAGTCTTGTAGAGGCGCTGCACGATGCGATCGTTCATCGTTCCGCCGCCCTGCGAGTGCGGATGCAGGATCATCGCCACCGGTGCACGCGGGCGGGGGGCCGGGGAAAAACGGCCTTCGAGACGGCCTTCTGGGCCGGGAAAGATCACGGAGGGCATGTGTGCGTCGCTTCGTCTGATGGTCCGGCCGCGCGGCTGGCGCCCGGAAAGTGCGGGGCTATATAGTCACAATGCCGATTTCCGCAATTCCCGCGCGATGAGCCGTACCTATCTGGATCACGCGGCCACCACGCCGCTTCGGCCTGAAGCGATCGAAGCGATGCAGCAGGGTTTCGCGATGTGGGCCAATCCGTCGAGCCCGCACGCCGAAGGCAGAGCCGCACGCGCGGCGCTCGAGGAAGCGCGGGCGCGAGTTAAGACGGCCCTCGGCTGGGGCGGCGAAGTCATCTTTACGTCGGGGGCGAGCGAAGCCCTGGCGATGGGACTGGGGCGGGCGAGGGTCGAGCGGCGGCTGATCTCGGCGGTCGAGCACGACGCAGTGTTTCGCGCTTCACCCGGTGCGGAAATATTGCCCATCGATAAGGAGGAACATCGAGGCGAAATCGACGCGAACGCGCTCGAGCAAGCGCTCGCTCGCCCGGGACGAGCTATAGTTGCCGTACAGTCGATCAATTCCGAAACCGGCACGATCCTGTTGCCATACGTGAGAAACCCCCTGCCCGACTTGGTGCGCAAGGCTGGCGGCATTTTTTTGTCCGACTGCTCCCAGTCGGCGGGGAAGCATTCGCTACCGGATGCGGATATGCTGGTAGTCTCGGCACACAAGCTAGGCGGGCCTATTGGGATCGGCGCTCTTTTGGTCAGGAGCTTCGATATGCTCCAGCCCAGCGGAGGGCAGGAGCGCGGTTATCGGTCCGGCACTGAGAATCTGCCTGGCGTGCTTGGTTTTGCAGCGGCGTTGGAAGTGGCTGACACCCAAAGCTGGCCGACCACAGTCGAGCAGCGTTTCGACTTCAAGGATGCGCTGTTCCGCCAGGGTGAGGTTCTGCGACCGGGTACGCAATGTTCGCACATCGTCGCTGTCGCGCATGAGCGGCTCAGCGCGGCCGCCCTGCTGATCAAGCTCGACGCGATGGGCTTTGCGGTATCGGCGGGCAGCGCCTGCTCGTCGGGCACGCTCAAGCGCAGCCGGGCGCTGGAAGCGTTCGGAATCGGCGAGGACCTGGCCAACCGGACCATACGCGTCAGCATCGGCTGGAATACCACTCCGGCCGAGCTCGACGCCTTCTGCCAGGCCTGGCGAGAAGTTGCGCGGGCATGATTTACCTGGACTACCAAGCGACCACTCCGCTCGCACCCGAAGCTCGTGAAGCGATGCTTCCATGGCTCGATGGGCCCGACGGGGTCGGTTTCGGTAACCCGCACTCGCCGCACCGCCTCGGGCGCCGGGCCGACGCTGCGGTCGAGCTGGCGCGCGAACGCGTCGCGGCGCTTTTCCCGCCGGGTGGACACGTGATCTTCACGTCGGGCGCAACCGAAGCCCTCAACATCGCGCTGCGCGGCTGCGGGCCGGGTCGTGCCGGCAAACCCATTGCAATAAGCGCGATCGAGCATTCGGCCGTGCTCAATACCGCGCTCGACCTGCCTGGCGATACCACGATCCTGCCTGTCGACCGCGATGGCCTTGTCGACCCGCAAGTCGCCCTGCCTGAAGGTGTCGGGATCGTCTCGGTCATGCAGGTCAACAACGAGATCGGCACCATCCAGCCTGTCGCCGACCTGTACGCGCGGGCGAGGGCGAACGGAGCGCTGTTCGTTTGCGACGCAGTCCAGGCCGCGGGCAAGATGCCGCTCGCCGCCGCCGACATGATCGTGATCAGCGCGCACAAATTCCACGGACCCAAGGGAATCGGCGCGCTGTGGGTGCGCGAGGGGATCGAGCTCGAGCCGCACACCACCGGCGGTGGGCAGGAGAACGGCTTGCGATCGGGCACACTCAGCCCGGCGCTGTGCGCAGGCATGGGCGCCGCGGCGCAGCTCGCCGCCGAGCGGATGGTCGCCGACACCGAGCACGTCGCCGGCTTATGGCATCGCGCGCGGCAACTGTTCGCCGACTGGCAGCTCAACGGCAGCGCCGAGCAGCGCTATCGCGGCAACCTCAACTTGCGCCGGGACGGGCTCGACGTCGCCCGGCTGATGTCGGACGTGCGCGAGGTGATGTTCTCGGCCGGCTCGGCCTGCGCCAGCGAGAGCGGCAAGCCGAGCCGGATCCTCGCCGCGATCGGCCTGGCGCCCGAGCAGACCCGGGCTTCGGTGCGGATCGGCTTCGGGCGCTACACGACGCTCGAACAGCTTGAAGCAGCCGCCGAATTGCTCAATAATGCTGCAGCGCAGCAAGGGTAACGCACATTCGGGTCGCTTTCATTACCAGCGAGGGAACTCGCATCGAGGCCACGGCGGCGCCGGGCGACGTCCTGCTCGACGTCGCGCAAGCCGCCGGCATGCCGCTCGAAGGGACCTGCGAAGGGCAGATGGCGTGCTCGACCTGCCACGTGACCCTGCCGCCCGAATGGTTCGCCAAGCTGCCGCCCGCGGTCGACGACGAGGAAGACATGCTCGACCTCGCCGCCGGCGCCTGCCGCACCAGCCGCCTATCGTGCCAGATCGTGCTCGGCGAGGAGCTCGACGGCATCGAGGTGCGGATTCCGGCGGAGAGTAGGGACATGCAGCGGAGATAGGGGCTGCTGAGCTCAGCAATGGTGGAAAGCGGACAATGTTGGATCATTGGCATCCGAGGTCTGCGGCATATGCGCGCCACGCAGCGACCGCAGCTTGCCTCTCCCGCTCCGAACCCCCGTTGGGAACGAATCCGCCAAAGCCGGTGATCTGATTGAGAATGGCATCCAACGCATCCACCACCAGTTCGGGGCCATAATGTCGTAGCCCCTCGAAGTGGCCTGGAGGGTTCGCGAGTGTGATCTGCCGCACCGCGAGTAACCCGCGGTCGTCCATCTGGGCGACGATGGCCGGAACACCTGCTTCCCCGAGTGCCTCCAGCTGCCGGAAGATTTCCGCTTGCCGCTCGGGCGTGGCATGCCTGAGCGCAGCGAGGAAATCGCGAACCTCGTTGAAGTGAGGCAGCGATCCCGTAGGTGATGAGGTTGCCACCAAGGCTTCCTGCCGGTGAATTTCGGCTTTGACGGCTTCCACGCGTGTTGCTGAAGCGTCCTGCAAGTCCGACAGGTAAACTTCGACCGGCTCCTCATCGACCCTATCGAGAAACAGCAGCGTGGACTTCCCCGTATGCTCAACAAGCGCTTCGGGCGACGGCGAATTCGTCGTCCTCTTGGGATATACGATAACGGTGAGAGTTGAGCCTGCATCCGCACCTTTCAGGATTGAGACTCCACTCAGTGGCACGTCTATGTAATCCGGTGACTCCTCCCGCATTGCCGACTGAACGAGGGCGACGGGCACTTTTGGATTGGCGACGACAATCAAGTCTGACTCCGCGACGAGCTTCGCCAGCGCCATGTTCTTCGGGCAGCTCTTCGCGCTTGCCATGTTCGGAGGCGAGCCTTCTGCCGCCGCGTAGTCACCCCACGACACAAGGCTTATCGCAATGAGCCAGTGGCTCGCAGCCGAAGGGATTTTCATTCGAGGCAGCATGCTGCAATTGGCGAATGTCCGCAATGCGCGAACACGGACCACGAAATTCGACCTCGCCCACTTTCGTCATCCCCGCGAAAGCGGGGACCCAGTCGGCTCTGAATTGTGACCAGGTTCCCGCGTTCGCGGGAATGACGATAAGCGGCCTCGGCTCGGTCAGGCCGCTTCGCCCTGCCTGCGCCGCAGCGCCCTGACGCCGAACACGCCCGCCAGGACAGGCAGCGCGAGCGAGCCGAGGACAATCAGTACAGCCGCGAGCACCCCGAAGATCGAACCGAGCGAGCCGATGGCGCCTTCGACCGGCTTGAGGAAGCTGCCGCCCGGAGTCGCGCTTTCGTAGCTCAGTGTCATCCGGCTGAAGGCGACGCGGCCCTGCTGCTCGCGCAGCCAGCTTTGCGCCTGGTCGATCTCCTCGTTGACCGCGGCGACCTGGCGCTCGGCCTCGACCAGCTCTTCGACTTTGCCGTTGCGGGTTCGCAGCACTTCCATCAGCCGATCGCGCAAGGCGATGCGGCTGCGCACGCGGGCTTCGGTATCGACGATCGACTTCGACAAGTCCTCACCCTGGATGTCGGCGCGGAATTCTTCAGCATCGGCTTGCGCGGCGGCGGCGGAAAGCAGCGCGCCAAACCCGCGCGCCTTGTCCGAGGCGACTGCAAGCTGAAGCTCGCCGGCGATCTCGTCCTCCTCGTCGCCGGTGCGGGTCATCGAGATGATCCGGCAGCTGTACGGGCCTTGCGCCTCGCACATGTCGGCGTGCTGCTGCTGGAGCGGCGCGATCGCCTCGCCCGCGAGGCGGAAGCCGTAGTTCATCACGTAGGCCATCTTCGGTAGCGACACGGGGATCTGCGACGACGGAACCGGAGGCGCATCC